>NZ_JBLKCZ010000001.1:0-364760 GCF_047530595.1 Enterobacter sp. 01-M-02-SI-ECC
ACCGTCTGAATTTGCAGCGGGCTGGAGAAAGGGTCATTCTGAGAATGAAGATTCCGACGTTACTAACTGAGTGTTGTATCTAATCGTGGGGGCAGGTCAGGGTCTGAGGCAATAACTCTTTTTTCGGCGTAATCGTACAATAAAGCACCGTTACAACATATAGCTGGTGTATTCAGTGCTAATGCCTGATAAAAAGGATGGATGGCTACAAAGTGCCGTCCGGTAACTATGACAACCTTTGCCCCTGATTTACGGGCATTCTGTAGGGCAGTTAATGAGGCTGGTAAAATAGTTTTTTCTGGCGTCAATAAAGTGCCGTCCAGATCAAGGGCGATTACCTGATAGTCCATGTAGAGATTCACCTGATTTTGGTATGTAGTTTTTCCGATAGTACACCGCTTTGCGGGTACGACGAAACAAGGTGAAGAGTCTTGTTGAGCACTGGAACAGCGTTGGATACTGGCGTATTGCCCTGGATGGGTAAAAATGTTGTAATAAGCGTCACACACTCAAATAAGTGCCATTACAACAAATTGCAGGTGTATCTAACGCCAGTGCCTGATAAAAAGGGTGAATGGCAACGTGATGTCGACCCGTTACGATAAGGAGTTGATATCCCGCTTCCTGCGCGCGTTTTAGCGCCTCAAGGGAGGAGGGGAGAAGGGTTTTTTGCGGCGTCAGTAAGGTACCGTCTAAATCCAGAGCAATCACACGCGAGGTCATCTGTTTTCCCGGGTTAATATTGAATTTACGTTTTGATGGGATGGTACACCGAGAGGCGAACGCTTCAAAACTCCTGTCGACAATTCAGCATTCACCGTCAAAAGTTAACTACTTTCATGCGCAGTGAGGAGTGAATATTCATGAAACAAACCGTTTATACCGCCAGTCCTGAAAGCCAGCAGATCCACGTCTGGCGTTTAAATACCGAAGGGACACTCACGCTGGTTCAGGTTGTAGATGTGCCAGGCCAGGTGCAACCGATGGTCATCAGCCCGGATAAACGTTTCTTGTACGTGGGTGTGCGCCCGGAGTTTCGCGTGCTGGCCTATCGCATTTCTCCGGACGATGGCGCGCTGACGTACACTGCCGAAGCCCCGTTGCCGGGCAGCCCAACCCATATCTCGACCGATCGTAAAGGCAACTTTGTCTTCAGCGGCTCTTATAATGCGGGCTGCGTCAGCGTAACGCGTCTGGAAGAGGGCATTCCGGTCGAAACCGTGGATGTGGTGGAAGGGCTTGAAGGCTGCCACTCGGCGAATATCTCTCCGGATAACCGCACGCTGTGGGTGCCTGCGCTGAAGCAGGATCGTATCTGCCTGTTCACCCTGAGCGACGATGGTCACCTGGTGGCGCAGAATCCTGCCGAAGTGACTACCGTTGAAGGTGCCGGCCCGCGCCATATGGTCTTCCATCCGAACCAGCAGTACGCCTATGTGGTTAATGAACTGAACAGCTCGGTGGACGTATGGGAGCTGAAAGATCCTAACGGCCAGATCGAGTGCGTGCAGACGCTGGACATGATGCCGTCTGATTTCTCCGATACCCGCTGGGCGGCGGATATCCACATTACGCCAAATGGTCGCCATCTGTACGCCTGTGACCGTACCTCCAGCCTCATTACCGTGTTTAGCGTCTCTGAAGACGGCAGCGTGCTGGCGATTGAAGGGTTCCAGCCAACGGAAACCCAGCCGCGCGGCTTTAATATCGATCACAGCGGTAAATACCTGATTGCGGCGGGGCAGAAATCCCACCACATCGCGCTGTATGAAATTAAAGGCGAGCAGGGGCTATTGGAAGAGAAAGGACGTTACGCCGTAGGCCAGGGGCCAATGTGGGTCGTGGTAAACGCTCACTAAGCGGCTACAAACAAAAAACCTCGCGAATGCGAGGTTTTTTTATGCCCGGTAAACGCAGCGCCACCCGGCAAAACAGCTTACTGCTTCGGCTCAGCAACCACTTTGCTACCCAGACCGCGGTTGTTGTATTCCCACATGCGGTTGAAGTTAGCGTCGTTCAGGTTGCGCTGCACGTTCCCTTTATCATCCACCGCACCGGTATTACCGGAGAATGGACGTTTGGAGATCGCGGCATCAGCCCACGGCTTCGCCATGTTGAAGCCTTCGTTGATCACGCTGTCGCGGATCACGACCTGACCGTTGGTCGCAGAGTCCACGTCCAGGGAGCGTCCCAGCTGCGCCACGCCGTCACCGGCAGCGTTAAAGCGGCTATTCACGGCCAGGAAGCCGTAGAAGAGGTTAGACTGGGTTGCCGGAGCAAACACGTAACCTTCCTGCTGAGTACGTGAGTTCACCACGCGGAAATCGGTATTATCAAACACCACCGCGCCGCGACCGGACACCAGATCCACGTCACCTTCAACGTAGCTGTTGGTCACCAGGGTACGGGTCAGGCGGTTATTCTGCAGGGTGTTCTGCACGCCGCTGTTGGTCACGAAGAAGGTGTTCTGACGGCCAAGAAGGTTGACGTTGTTAATCTGCACCTTATCGCCATCGCTACGCAGCGCAACGGCCTGGTGGCTGCCGGCATCAACGCTGTCGCCCAGGGTATTCTGAATGGTCAGGTTCTGCAGCTGCAGACCGTTATTCTGAGACCAGAACACCGCCGAGCACATCACGCCAATGGTGGCGGAACGCTTGCTCTGGCAGTTATCAAACATATACCACGCCGGTTTGCCCGGCATATATTTACCGGCCGGGTTCACCAGGTGACGCCAGGTGTTGCTGTCGATTTCGGAATCAATCGCCAGGCCAATTTTTACGTCGATCGCTTTTTCGCCCAGACCATAAAGCGTAATGCTGCCCGGTGCCGCCGGAACATACACGGTGCCTTCATATTCACCCGGCAGGATCGCGATGTACTGGCGAGACGCGCTGTGTTTAGTGATGGCAGCATCAACCGCAGCCTGAATAGAGGTGTGCGTTACGCCCTGCGCACCCGCCGGGCCAACCACGAAGTCAGGCTGTTTAGGCAGGTTGATAGAAGACGGTGTCCACGGCGCAGCGTTAGGATCCATCGCCGAGAAGTAGTGCGCACGATCGAAGTTCTTCGCTTCATCAGCGGACAAAATCGGGCGGGAGGCGGTACCGGGCGCAACCTGCTCAGAAGGGCGCTGATCCGGTGGTGTTGAACTGCATGCGGATAAGGTCACGCCAAAGGCGAGTGCTAACGCCAGACGGGAAATCCTGGAAATGTTCAAGGTAGAGCTCCTGGGTATGCAAGTCTTAAACGGGATAGACGAAATAGCCTGCTTTTTTATACTAAGTTGAGCGAAACGGGAAGATAAAAAGGGTAAAAGTTGCATTTTTAGCCCCGGAGCGGCAGGTAAGTGATCACAAATAAATAACATTTTCAGTCAAGGCGGTTGACAGTAGACGGTGGATGCAAATAAATGTCTATACAACCTAAGACAAGTGGAATGCCCCATGCAGCAGATTCATCCCGACGATGTAATATGGCGAAATGCGCGACTGGCTACGATGGCTCCGGACGTACCTGCGCCTTATGGACTGAAAGAGCAACATGCCCTGGTCGTGCGCGGCCACACTATTCTGGCCGCGATCCCTGAATCTGACATTCCTTCCGGACTCCGTCACTGTGTCGATCTTCAGGGTCGTCTGGTCACGCCTGGCCTGATTGACTGCCATACCCACCTGGTATTTGGCGGCGATCGCGCGGCGGAATGGGAGCAGCGTCTGAACGGTGTCTCTTATCAAACCATCAGCGCCCAGGGGGGCGGGATTAACGCGACCGTGACGGCGACGCGCAGCAGTTCAGCCGAAACCTTGCTGAAACTGGCGCAGCAGCGGCTCCAGCGTCTCATGAATGAAGGCGTGACGACCGTTGAAATCAAATCGGGATACGGGCTCAACGCCGAGGCCGAAGAGAAGATGCTGCAGGTTGCCCGCCAGCTGCGCCTCAATAATCCGATCGATATCAGCCCAACGCTACTTGCGGCCCATGCGGTTCCGCCGGAATACCGGCAGGATCCTGATGCGTACCTCACGCTGGTCTGTGAGCAGATACTGCCCACGCTGTGGCAAAAAGAGTTATATGAAGCAGTCGACGTGTTTTGTGAAAACGTCGGCTTTACCCCGTCGCAAACCGAGCGACTCTTCAAGGCCGCCGCCGCGCTGGGTATCCCGGTGAAAGGGCATGTCGAACAGCTGTCGAATCAGGGCGGCGCGTCGCTGGTCAGCCAGTATAAGGGCCTTTCCGCCGATCATATTGAGTATCTCGATGACGCAGGCGTTCAGGCGATGGCGCAAAGCGGCACGGTTGCCGTCCTGTTGCCGGGTGCGTTCTATTTTCTTCAGGAGCGCCAGCGTCCACCGGTTGAACAGCTCAGAAAACGGGGCGTGCCGATGGCGGTCGCCACCGACTATAACCCCGGCACCAGCCCATTTGCGAGCCTGCACCTGGCGATGAACATGGCCTGCGTCCAGTTTGGCCTGACCCCGGAAGAAGCCTGGGCTGGCGTCACGCGCCATGCCGCGCAGGCGCTGGGCCGCGGGGAAACTCACGGACAGCTGCGGGCTGGGTTTGTCGCCGATTTTATCGTCTGGGATGCGCATCATCCGGTAGAGATGGTCTACGAGCCGGGACGCAACCCGCTGTATCAACGTATTTTCCGTGGGGAGGCAGTATGAGGTTATGGCGGCCCGTAGCCGAAACCGTCTGGCAGGGGCGCGATGACAGCGCCGAGGCCAGCAGCGCAAAGCGCATTTTCCAGACGATAAAGCAGCAGGGCCAGTTCACGCCGCTTTCATCCGGCATCGCGCTGATAGGCTTTGAATGTGATGAAGGGGTAAAACGCAATCAGGGCAGGCCCGGCGCCGTGCAGGCGCCTGATGTGCTGCGTAAGGCGCTGGCAAATATGGCAAGCCATCTGGGACACGAGCGGCTGGCGGATATGGGCTCGGTGTACGTTGAAGGCGGCGAGCTGGAAGCGGCACAGCAGGCGTTAAGCGATGCCGTCACGGCCTGTCAGCAGTCCGGGATGCGGACGCTGGTGTTTGGCGGCGGGCACGAAACCGCGTGGGCGCACGGTCGCGGCGTGCTGGACGCCTTCCCGAGCGAGCGGGTTGTCATTATCAACCTTGATGCCCATCTCGATCTGCGCAAGGCCGACCGGGCCACATCCGGCACCCCGTTTCGCCAGCTGGCGCGCTACTGCGATGAGCGCGGGCGGGAATTTCACTACGCCTGCCTTGGCGTGAGCCGGGCGGCGAACACGCAGGCTTTGTGGGATGAGGCCGAACGCCTGAACGTCACGCTGGTGGAAGATCTCCATTTCAGGCGCGATGCGCTATCCGCCCTGGAAAGGGTGCTGGCGCAGGCCGATCGTATCTATCTGACAATCGACCTGGACGTCCTGCCCGCCAGCGAAATGCCTGCCGTGTCCGCACCGGCTGCGTTAGGCATACCGGCGCTGGATCTTCTCCCGGTTATCGAACAAATCTGCCGCAGCGGTAAGCTACAGGCCGCCGATCTGGTAGAGTTTAACCCGCAGTACGATCGGGACGGGCAGGGCGCTAAGCTCGCCGCCCGCCTGGCCTGGCAAATTGCTCACTGGTGGGCATAACACTATTCAAGGAGTCACGATGTTTTCACGCTCACCTCTGCCGCAGTCGAGCCCTCCCGCGCCTTTCTATGAAAAGGTGAAGCAGGCAATTAGCGAAAAAATCGCTACCGGCGTCTGGCGCCCGCACGATCGCATTCCTTCCGAGGCCGAGCTGGTGGCGCAGTTTGGTTTTAGCCGGATGACCGTCAACCGGGCGCTGCGCGAGCTGACCGACGAAGGGCTTCTGGTGCGCCTGCAGGGCGTGGGGACGTTTGTGGCGGAACCGAAAGGACAGTCGGCGCTGTTTGAAATCCGCAGCATTGCGGACGAGATAGCCGCGCGTAATCATCAGCACCGCTGCGAGGTGCTGGTGCTCGAAGAGACCCAGGCCAGCGCCGAGCAGGCCACAGAGCTTAACGTCAAGGAGGGAAGCCGCATCTTCCACTCCGTGATGGTGCATTTCGAAAACGACATTCCGGTGCAGATTGAAGATCGCTGCGTTAACGCTGAGCGGATACCGGACTATCTGAACCAGGATTACACCCAGACCACGCCGCATGCCTATCTCTCGCTCGTCGCACCGCTGACTGAAGGGGAGCACATTGTGGAGGCCGTGCGCGCCACGCCGCAGGAGTGCGAAAGGCTGCGCATTAAAGAGCACGATCCGTGCCTGCTGATCCGCCGCCGTACCTGGTCCTCGTCGCACATTGTGTCGCATGCCCGGCTGCTTTTCCCGGGGAATCGCTACCGGCTGCAGGGCCACTTCATGTCATAAGTTTTATAAGCGTGATCGCTAACGCAATATAACAAAATTGTATCTTTTTTGTTAAATCTGACCTTGTGTGTGCTTGTCTATACAAGTATATCTAAATGCATCATCTGTCCCCTATGAGGAGCACACAATGTCGTCAGGTAAATACCGCCAGCAGGACGTCCGCGCCGCGCGCGGCACCACGCTTACCGCCAAAAGCTGGCTCACCGAAGCCCCGCTGCGCATGTTGATGAACAACCTCGACCCTGAGGTGGCGGAGAACCCCCACGAGCTGGTGGTCTACGGCGGCATAGGCCGCGCCGCGCGCAACTGGGAATGCTATGACGCGATTGTAAAATCTCTGACCGAACTCGAACACGACGAAACCCTGCTGGTGCAGTCCGGCAAGCCGGTTGGCGTGTTTAAAACGCACAAAAACGCGCCGCGCGTGCTGATCGCTAACTCTAACCTCGTGCCGCACTGGGCCACGTGGGAACACTTCAACGAACTGGATGCGAAAGGGCTGGCGATGTATGGCCAGATGACCGCCGGGAGCTGGATCTACATCGGCAGCCAGGGGATCGTGCAGGGCACCTACGAAACCTTCGTGGAAGCCGGTCGCCAGCACTATAACGGCTCGCTCAAAGGTCGCTGGGTGCTGACCGCGGGTCTCGGCGGCATGGGCGGCGCGCAGCCGCTGGCCGCCACGCTTGCCGGCGCGTGCTCGCTCAACATTGAGTGCCAGCAGAGCCGCATTGATTTCCGTCTGCGCACCCGCTACGTCGATGAGCAGGCAACCGATCTGGACGATGCGCTGGCGCGCATCAAAAAATACACCTCCGAAGGCAAAGCGGTGTCGATTGCCCTGTGCGGCAACGCGGCGGACATTCTTCCTGAACTCGTCGCCCGCGGCGTGCGCCCGGATCTGGTCACCGACCAGACCAGCGCCCATGACCCGCTGCACGGCTATCTGCCAAAAGGCTGGACGTGGGAAGAATATCAGCAAAAAGCGGAAACCGACCCGGAAGGCACGGTGCTTGCCGCGAAACGCTCTATGGCGGAACACGTCTCAGCGATGCTGGCCTTCAGCCAGATGGGCATTCCGACCTTTGACTACGGCAACAACATTCGCCAGATGGCGAAAGAGATGGGCGTGAATAACGCCTTTGACTTCCCGGGCTTCGTTCCTGCCTATATTCGCCCGCTGTTCTGCCGCGGTATCGGTCCGTTCCGCTGGGTTGCCCTGTCCGGTGACCCGGAGGATATCTACAAAACCGACGCCAAAGTGAAGGAGATCGTCGCTGATGACGAACATCTTCACCACTGGCTGGATATGGCCCGCGAGCGCATTAACTTCCAGGGCCTGCCGGCGCGTATCTGCTGGGTAGGGCTGGAGTGGCGTCAAAAACTCGGCCTCGCCTTCAACGAAATGGTGCGCAGCGGTGAAGTCTCCGCGCCGATCGTCATCGGCCGCGACCACCTGGACTCCGGCTCCGTCGCCAGCCCGAACCGCGAAACCGAAGCCATGCGCGACGGCTCGGATGCGGTCTCCGACTGGCCGTTGCTGAACGCTCTGCTGAATACCGCCAGCGGCGCGACCTGGGTGTCGCTGCACCACGGCGGCGGCGTGGGGATGGGCTTCTCCCAGCATTCCGGGATGGTCATCGTCTGCGACGGAACCGATGAAGCCGCCGCGCGTATCGCTCGCGTACTGCACAACGACCCGGCAACCGGCGTGATGCGTCACGCGGATGCGGGTTACGAAATTGCCATTGACTGTGCCAAAGAGCAGGGCCTTAACCTGCCGATGATCCCTGCCACACAAGGAAAGCATTAATGAACGCATTAACACTCACTCCCGGCTCGCTGACGCTCAAGCAGCTGCGTAACGTCTGGCGCAAGCCGGTCACCCTTTCGCTGGATGCAAGTGCCCATGCCGCCATTAACGACAGCGTCGCCTGCGTCGAAGCCATCGTTGCCGAAGGGCGCACCGCCTACGGGATTAACACCGGCTTTGGCCTGCTGGCGCAGACCCGCATCGCGACACACGATCTGGAAAACTTACAGCGTTCGCTGGTGCTGTCACACGCGGCGGGCGTGGGTCAGCCGCTGGATGATGAGATTGTCCGTCTGATGATGGTGCTCAAAATCAACAGCCTGGCCCGCGGCTTCTCCGGCATTCGACTGAGCGTGATTCAGGCGCTGATGGCGCTGGTCAATGCGGAAGTCTATCCGTGGATCCCGGCAAAAGGTTCCGTCGGTGCCTCCGGCGATCTTGCGCCGCTGGCGCACATGTCGCTGCTGCTGCTGGGGGAAGGCAAAGCGCGCTGGCAGGGCGAGTGGCTTCCTGCGAAAGAGGCGCTGAAAAAAGCCGGGTTAAACCCGATCACCCTGGCGGCGAAAGAGGGGCTGGCGCTGCTGAACGGCACGCAGGCATCGACCGCTTTCGCGCTGCGCGGCCTGTTTGAAGCGGAAGATCTGTTTGCCTCAGCGGTGGTGTGCGGTGCGCTGACCACCGAAGCCGTGCTGGGCTCGCGTCGCCCGTTCGATGCCCGCATCCACGAGGTGCGCGGTCAGCGCGGGCAGATTGATGTCGCCGCGATGTACCGTCACGTGCTTACCGACACCAGCGAGATCGCGGATTCACACCACAACTGCGAGAAGGTTCAGGATCCCTATTCCCTGCGCTGCCAGCCGCAGGTGATGGGCGCGTGCCTGACGCAGCTGCGCCAGGCGGCAGAAGTGCTGCTGGTGGAGGCCAACGCGGTGTCCGATAACCCGCTGGTGTTCGCCCAGGAAAACGAGGTGGTCTCCGGGGGCAACTTCCATGCCGAGCCGGTGGCAATGGCGGCGGATAATATCGCCCTGGCGATTGCCGAAGTCGGCGCGTTGTCCGAGCGCCGCATCGCGCTGATGATGGATAAACATATGTCCCAGCTGCCGCCGTTCCTGGTGCGTAACGGCGGGGTCAACTCGGGCTTTATGATTGCCCAGGTGACCGCGGCGGCGCTGGCGAGCGAGAACAAAGCCCTGTCGCACCCGCACAGCGTGGACAGCCTGCCAACGTCAGCGAACCAGGAAGATCACGTTTCGATGGCGCCGGCTGCCGGGCGTCGTCTGTGGGAAATGGCCTCCAACACCCGCGGCGTGCTGGCGGTGGAGTGGCTGGCGGCATGTCAGGGTGTCGATCTGCGTGAAGGGCTAAAATCCAGCCCGCTGCTGGAGCAGGCGCGTCATGTGCTGCGCGAGCACGTATCGCACTACGATGATGACCGCTTCTTTGCGCCGGATATTGATAAGGCGATGCAGCTTCTGGAAGAGGGAAGCCTTGTAGGACTGTTACCTTCGGTGCTGTGATTTTTTGCCCTCACCCTCTCCCACAGGGAGAGGGAATTGCCCGGTTTTCACCCTCTCCCTGTGGGAGAGGGCTGGGGTGAGGGCATCAGCCCGCACTATTATGAATACATCGCCGTAATCGACGCGCTGCCCAGCGAATGGAAATGCACGTTAAACCCTACCATCGCGCCGCTCGCCCCTTCATCGACCTCAATCTTCTCCACATCCAGCGCGTGCACCGTGAAGATATAGCGGTGGGTTTCCCCTTTTGGCGGCGCCGCGCCGCCGTAGCCCGCTTTACCAAAATCGGTGCGCGTCTGAATGGCGCCTTCAGGCAGGGCAACCAGGTCTGAACCTGAACCCTGCGGCAGGACGCGCGTGTCGGCAGGCAGGTTCGCCACAATCCAGTGCCACCAGCCGGAGCCGGTCGGCGCATCCGGGTCGTAGCAGGTCACGACAAAGCTTTTTGTTCCGGCCGGAACCTCATCCCACGCCAGGTGCGGGGAGATGTTGTCTCCCTGATACCCCATGCCGTTGAATACGTGGCGTTCCGGCAGTTTTTCACCGTCGCGCAGATCTTTACTGATGATTTTCATACGGTTTACCCTTGTTGATCGCTCGTTCAGCAAGTGTAATGCATAGGGTTACATCGTGAAATGCGCGGGAATGTTAACGGCTGTTACAACCGCGTCGGTTAATTTACGCAGCTGCTCTGGCGTAATGCTGTACGGCGGCATCAGGTAGATAAGCTTGCCGAAAGGCCGCACCCAGACGCCCTGCTCAACGAAGAAGCGCTGCAGCGCCGCCATATTCACAGGATGGGTGGTTTCAATCACGCCGATGGCGCCCAGCACGCGCACGTCTGCCACGAAATTTGCGCCAGAGGCGGCGCTCAGCTCCTCTTTCAGCTGCGCCTCAATCGCCGCCACCTGCGTCTGCCACTCGCCGCTCTCCAGAATGGCGAGGCTTTCGCTTGCGACGGCGCAGGCCAGCGGGTTGCCCATAAACGTCGGGCCGTGCATAAAGCAGCCGGCCTCGCCGTCGCTGATGGTGTCGGCCACCTGGCGGGTCGTGAGCGTGGCGGAGAGCGTCATGGTGCCGCCGGTCAGCGCCTTGCCCAGACACAGTATATCCGGCGCAATGCCCGCATGTTCGCAGGCAAACAGCTTGCCGGTGCGGCCAAAGCCGGTGGCGATCTCATCGGCAATCAGCAGAATGCCCTCGCGGTCGCACATCTTGCGAATACGCCTCAGCCATTCCGGATGGTACATCCGCATTCCGCCTGCGCCCTGCACAATCGGCTCCAGGATCACGGCGGCGATTTCATGGCGATGCGCCGCCATCAGCCGCGCGAAGCCGACCATGTCCATCTCGTTCCACTCGCCGTCGAAACGGCTCTGCGGGGCAGGGGCAAACAGGTTTTCCGGCAGATAGCCTTTCCACAGGCTGTGCATCGAGTTGTCCGGATCGCACACCGACATCGCCCCGAAGGTATCCCCATGATAGCCGTTGCGGAAGGTGAGGAAGCGCTGGCGCGTTTCACCCTTCGCGTGCCAGTACTGCAGCGCCATTTTCATCGCCACTTCCACCGCCACGGAGCCGGAATCGGCCAGGAACACGCACTCCAGCGATTCAGGCGTCATCGCCACCAGGCGACGGCATAAATCCACCGCGGGCTGATGGGTGATTCCGCCAAACATCACGTGCGACATCTGGTCAATCTGGGCCTTCATCGCCGCATTCAGGCGCGGGTGGTTGTACCCGTGAATGGCCGCCCACCACGAAGACATCCCGTCAACGAGCTGTTCGCCGCTGGCGAGGTGCAGCTCGCAGCCGTGGGCCGAGGCCACCGGATAAACGGGAAGAGGGCGGGTAGTGGAAGTGTAAGGGTGCCAGATATGCTGCTTGTCGAAGGCGAGATCGTCCTGGGTCATAATCGACTTGTAAACCATTTTGAAAAGTTTTAGGTTTACGAGTATAAACCGAACCGAAAATTAACAAAACCCTTTGGAGAAGCCCGATGGCTCACCACGCACGCTGGACGATGTCGCAAGTCACTGAATTATTCAACAAACCTTTCCTTGAGCTGATGTTCGAAGCCCAACAGGTGCATCGTCAGCACTTCGATCCGCGCCATGTTCAGGTCAGCACGCTGCTGTCGATCAAAACCGGTGCCTGTCCTGAAGACTGCAAATATTGCCCGCAGAGCGCGCGCTACAAAACCGGTCTCGAATCCGAACGGCTGATGGAAGTGGAGCAGGTGCTCGACTCCGCTCGCAAGGCGAAAAACGCCGGCTCGACCCGCTTCTGCATGGGCGCGGCGTGGAAGAACCCGCACGACCGCGACATGCCGTATCTGGAGCAGATGGTGAAGGGCGTGAAGGAGATGGGCCTCGAAGCCTGTATGACGCTCGGCACATTAAACGAGGAGCAGGCGCAGCGCCTCTCCGCCGCAGGGCTGGACTACTACAACCACAACCTCGACACCTCGCCGGAGTTTTACGGCAACATCATCACCACGAGGACCTATCAGGAGCGTCTGGACACGCTGGATAAAGTGCGTGACGCGGGGATCAAGGTCTGCTCGGGCGGTATTGTCGGCTTAGGCGAAACGGTGAAAGACCGCGCGGGCCTGCTGCTGCAGCTGGCAAACCTGCCGACCCCGCCGGAAAGCGTGCCGATCAACATGCTGGTGAAGGTTAAGGGAACGCCGCTGGCGGACAACGACGACGTGGATGCGTTTGATTTTATTCGCACCATCGCGGTGGCGCGCATCATGATGCCGACCTCTTTCGTGCGCCTCTCTGCCGGTCGCGAGCAGATGAACGAGCAGACCCAGGCGATGTGCTTTATGGCCGGAGCCAACTCCATCTTCTACGGCTGCAAGCTGCTGACCACGCCGAACCCGGAAGAGGACAAAGACGTTCAGCTGTTCCGCAAACTGGGGCTTAACCCGCATCAGACCGAGGTGCTGACGGGCGATAACGAGCAACAGCAGCAGCTGGAGCAGCAGATTTTCAACGCCGACACCGACCAGTTCTACAACGCGGCAGCCGTATGACCTGGCAGGCACGCATTAATACCGCGCTGGACGAACGCCGGGCGGCAGAGGCGTTTCGCATTCGCAGGGTGGTGGAAAACGGCGCGGGCCGTTTTCTTACCCGCGAGGGGCGGCAGTTTTGTAATTTCTCCAGCAACGACTATCTCGGGCTGAGCCAGCATCCTGCCATCATCCGCGCCTGGCAGCAGGGTGCGGAGCGGTTTGGCGTGGGCAGCGGCGGCTCGGGACACGTCAGCGGCTACACCACGGCGCATCAGGCGCTGGAAGAGGCGCTTGCCGACTGGCTCGGCTACCCGCGCGCGCTGCTGTTCATCTCCGGCTTTGCCGCCAACCAGGCGGTCATTACCGCCCTGATGGGAAAAGAGGACCGTATTGTCGCTGACCGCCTGAGCCACGCCTCGCTGCTGGAGGCGGCAAATTTAAGCCCGGCGCAGCTGCGCCGCTTTACCCATAACGATGCGGGGCAACTCGCCGCGCTGCTGGATAAACCCTGCGACGGACAGCAGCTGGCGGTCACCGAAGGGGTGTTCAGCATGGACGGCGACAGCGCGCCGCTTGCCGCGCTGCACGAGGCCGCAAAGCGGCAAAACGCCTGGCTGCTGGTTGACGATGCCCACGGCATTGGCGTAATGGGTGGCGAAGGTCGCGGCAGCGCGCATCAGCAAAACGTAAAGCCGGAGCTGCTGATCGTCACCTTCGGCAAAGGCTTTGGCGTCAGCGGCGCCGCCGTGCTGTGCAGCGAGTCCGTCGCCGACTATCTGCTGCAGTTTGCCCGACACCTGATCTACAGCACCAGCATGCCTCCGGCGCAGGCCGTGGCGCTGTCTGCGTCGCTGGCGGTGATCCGCAGCGCGGAAGGGGATGTACGTCGTCAGCGGCTGGCAGAGCATATCTCCCGCTTCCGCAAGGGGCTAGCGGCGCTGCCCTTCCACAGCCCCGATTCGCAGAGCGCCATCCAGCCGGTGATCGTCGGCGAAAACGGCCGCGCGCTGGCGCTGGCACAGGCGCTGCGCGAGCGCGGCATGTGGGTTACAGCCATTCGCCCGCCAACGGTCCCGCCGGGTACCGCGCGGCTGCGTTTAACCCTGACGGCGGCGCATGACGCTCGGGATATCCAGACGCTGCTGGAGGCGCTCCATGACGCAGGTGAATAAGCAGGCCGTCGCGGCAGCATTTGGCCGGGCCGCGCAGAGCTATTCGCAGCACGATGAGCTGCAGCGTCAGAGCGCGCAGGGGCTTCTGGCCGCGCTTGGCGAGAACCGTTTTCCGCAGGTGCTGGACGCCGGCTGTGGTCCCGGCGGCAACAGCCGCTACTGGCGCGGGGCGGGAAGCCAAGTCACGGCTATCGACCTCTCAGAGCAGATGCTCGACGAGGCGCGTCAGAGGCAGGCAGCGGATCGCTATCTGCTGGCGGATATCGAGGCGATCCCGCTGGCGGATGCGCAGTTCGATCTGGTCTGGAGTCATCTGGCGGTCCAGTGGTGCAGCAGCCTGCCGCAGGCCTTGCGAGAGCTTTATCGCGTTGCGCGACCGGGCGGGAAGGTGGCCTTTACCACCCTGCTGGAAAGTTCGCTGCCGGAGCTGAATCAGGCGTGGAAAGCGGTGGATGAGCAGCCGCACGCTAACCGATTTTTATCGCATGAGCAGGTGACGCAGGCGCTGGCAGGCTGGCGCTATTGCAGCACGGTGCAGACCATCACCCTCAATTTTAGCGATGCGTTGAGCGCGATGCGCTCGCTGAAGGGCATCGGGGCCACGCACCTGCATACCGGACGCGAGAAAAAACCGTTGACCCGGGGACAGCTGCAGCGTCTGGAGCTGGCCTGGCCGCAGCAGCGGGGACATTTCCCGCTCTCTTATCAACTTTTTCATGGGATTATCGAACGTGAGTGAACGTTATTTTGTCACCGGAACGGATACGGAAGTGGGAAAAACGGTGGCCAGCTCGGCGCTGCTGCAGGCGGCGCGAAAGCTTGGGAAAAACACCGCCGGATATAAGCCGGTTGCTTCCGGCAGCGAGATGACGGCGGAAGGGTTACGCAATACCGACGCGCTGGCGCTCCAGCGTAACAGCACGCGTGAGCTTGCCTATTCAGCGGTGAATCCGTACACCTTTGCCGAGCCGACCTCGCCGCACATCATCAGCGCTGACGAAGGTCGTCCGATTGATTTCACCGTGCTGTCAGCCGGGTTACGGACGCTGGAAAGCCAGGCCGACTGGGTGCTGGTGGAAGGCGCAGGCGGCTGGTTTACGCCGCTTTCGGACACGCAGACGTTTGCTGACTGGGTGCAGGCCGAGCAGCTTCCCGTCATTCTGGTCGTCGGCGTCAGGCTGGGCTGCATCAATCACGCCATGTTGACCGCGCAGGCCGTACAGCAGGCCGGGCTGACGCTGGCGGGCTGGATAGCCAACGACGTGGTTGCGCCGGGGAAACGACACCAGGAGTATCTGGCGACGCTCAGGCGAGTACTTCCCGCCCCGTGCCTCGGGGAAATTCCCTGGCTTGCTGACGGCGTGGAAAATGCCGACACCGGGCGTTATCTCGATCTCAGCGTCTTGCTTCCCGCGACATCCAGTGCGCGATAAGCTCGTCATCCAGCTCGTTAACGTGGCCCTGCGCCACGTTACGCCCGCGATAGAGCATGCAGAAGCGGTCCGCAACCCGGCGGATAAACGACAGCTGCTGCTCCGCTAATAGCACCGTCATACCAAACTCCCGGTTTAAGCGCACCAGCAGCTGCCCCAGCTTCTGGGCGAAGCTGTGTCCTGCGCCGTGCAGAGGCTCATCGAGGATCAGCAGGTGCGGACGGTTCACCAGCGCATTAGCCAGCGCCAGCTGGTACTGGTCGTCCGGAGAGAGCGTGTTCGCACGGGCCAGTCGCAATGCGTAGAGCGCCGGAAACAGGTCGTAAACGTCATTTTTCGCCTCCGGGTTGGGTTTCCCCATCGCCCGCATGGCAATATGCAGATTCTCCTCAATCGTTAACTGGGAGAAGATCCGCCTGTCCTGCGGGACATAGCCTATCCCCGGTCCTGAGCGCTGTTCTGGCGGCAGGTTAAGCAAGTCGCGCGGCGGTGCGCCCGCCTCGTGCCAGATGATGCTACCGCTTTCAACGGGCACTCTCCCGGCGATGCAATTCATGAGGGTGGTTTTCCCCATCCCCGGCAGGCCAACGACGCCTGTACACATCCCTTGCGGAAAATCCAAATTCACGTTCCATAGCGTATGTTGGCTTCCGTAAAACTGATTCACAGCACGCAGACTCAACATCTTTTTCTCCTTAAAAATGTGTGTAGGTGAGGCTCGCGTTTGAATCTGCAAAACCCCTGCCAGAAACCGAAAAGTGTTCAAAAAAACGGCTTTTTTAGGAATAAGTCACCAGAGAGGGGCTGAGATAAAAGGGAATTGCACATCGACGGTGCTGGAGGTGGTGAGTTGTGGTGCAGAACCCGAAATGATGAAAATGTGAGCAAGATCCCATCGGTTGGTTATGAATGACGCAACTGTTAATCATCAAAAAATAGCTATAAAATTTTTTTACTGCCGTCTCGTGGGAAAAACCGGGAATTTGCCGAGCGCCAGTCTGCATGGGCTGGAAGCAGTTATCCACTATTCCTGTGGATAACCATGTGCATTAGAGTTAGAAAACACGCGATAAGCGAGAGAAGACGCGGCTTACGCCCAAATTGGCGCGAAACGCGGCTTTAGAAAATATCGTTTATTATTTAATTGCTTAGATAAAAGCAATTCCCGTCATGAAAGTGTCACCCGTTGCCACAAAACTATCATTACCTGGCTTGACAAATGTTAAAAAAGAAAAAGTTCTGGGGATAACCTGACCTGACTGGTGTTTTATATTGTCACAGTCCAAATTTTGGCCGCTATCGCGCTAATCATTCAGGCGCTATGCTAAATATCCTGACATGCCACTGGTTTTTCATCCAGTGTTTTTTACTGGCATTCCTGGCAACAACGAGTAAAATTACTCACCTGCCGCTTATAACGTCATCAGGTTGTCGCCCATGAGTAAACCGTTCAAATTGAATTCTGCTTTCCGTCCATCTGGCGATCAGCCTGAGGCGATCCGTCGTCTGGAAGAGGGGCTGGAAGACGGGCTGGCGCACCAGACGCTGCTGGGGGTAACCGGCTCGGGTAAAACGTTCACCATCGCCAACGTGATTGCGGATCTCCAGCGCCCAACGATGGTGCTGGCACCCAACAAAACCCTGGCCGCGCAGCTTTACGGCGAGATGAAAGAGTTCTTCCCGGAAAACGCGGTGGAGTATTTCGTCTCCTACTACGATTACTACCAGCCTGAAGCCTACGTACCGAGCTCTGACACCTTCATCGAGAAGGATGCCTCGGTGAACGAGCACATCGAGCAGATGCGTCTGTCGGCCACGAAGGCGCTTCTGGAGCGTCGCGATGTGGTCGTCGTCGCGTCGGTTTCCGCGATCTACGGTCTGGGCGATCCGGATCTCTATCTCAAGATGATGCTGCACCTGACGCAGGGGATGATTATCGACCAGCGCGCCATCGTTCGCCGTCTGGCGGAGCTGCAGTATGCCCGTAACGATCAGGCGTTCCAGCGCGGCACCTTCCGCGTACGCGGTGAGGTGATCGACATCTTCCCGGCGGAATCGGACGATATGGCGCTACGCGTCGAGCTGTTTGACGAAGAGGTTGAACGCCTGTCGCTCTTCGACCCGCTAACCGGACACATTGAATCGGTGATCCAGCGCTTCACCATCTACCCGAAAACGCACTACGTGACGCCGCGCGAGCGTATCGTGCAGGCGATGGAAGAGATCAAAGTGGAGCTGGCCGAGCGCCGTAAGGTGCTGCTGGCGAACAATAAGCTGCTCGAAGAGCAGCGCCTGAGCCAGCGTACCCAGTTTGACCTTGAGATGATGAACGAGCTGGGCTATTGCTCCGGCATTGAAAACTACTCGCGCTTCCTCTCCGGGCGCGGGCCGGGCGAGCCGCCGCCGACGCTGTTTGACTACCTTCCGGCAGACGGTTTGCTGGTGATCGACGAATCCCACGTCACGATCCCGCAGATCGGCGGGATGTACCGCGGTGATCGGGCGCGTAAAGAGACGCTGGTAGAGTACGGGTTCCGCCTGCCGTCAGCGCTGGATAACCGTCCGATGAAGTTTGAAGAGTTTGAGGCATTAGCGCCGCAAACCATTTACGTCTCGGCCACGCCGGGCAACTACGAGCTGGAGAAATCCGGTGAAGACGTTGTCGATCAGGTTGTGCGTCCGACCGGGTTGCTCGACCCGATTATTGAAGTTCGTCCAGTGGCTACGCAGGTGGACGATCTGCTCTCAGAGATCCGCGCCCGTTCCGCCATCAACGAGCGCGTGCTGGTGACCACGCTCACCAAGCGTATGGCGGAAGACCTCACCGAGTATCTCGAAGAGCACGGCGAGAAGGTGCGCTATCTGCATTCGGATATCGACACCGTGGAGCGCATGGAGATTATCCGCGATCTGCGTCTGGGCGAGTTTGACGTGCTGGTGGGGATCAACCTGCTGCGAGAAGGTCTGGATATGCCGGAAGTCTCGCTGGTGGCGATTCTGGATGCGGACAAAGAGGGTTTCCTGCGTTCTGAACGCTCCCTGATCCAGACCATCGGCCGCGCCGCGCGTAACGTCAACGGGAAAGCGATTCTGTACGGTGACAAAATCACCCCGTCGATGGCGAAAGCGATTGGCGAAACGGAGCGCCGCCGCGAGAAACAGCAGCGCTACAACGAAGAGCACGGCATTATCCCGCAGGGGCTGAACAAGAAGGTGGTGGATATTCTGGCGCTGGGTCAGAACATTGCCAAAACCAAAGCGAAAGGTCGCGGCAAGGCGCGTTCAGTGGTGGAAGAGGATGCCGTCGTGCTGACGCCGAAAGCGCTGCAGCAGAAAATCCACGAGCTGGAAGGGCAGATGATGCAGCACGCGCAGAACCTGGAGTTCGAAGAAGCGGCGCAGATCCGCGACCAGCTTCATCAGCTGCGGGATCTTTTCATCGCGGCATCGTGAGTAAAGCGTTGTTTTCTCCCTCTCCCTGAGGGAGAGGGCCGGGGTGAGGGCATCAGGCCGCACAAAACGAATCTAGCCCAGCGCCTGAATCGCCTTCTCCAGCGCCTCGCGCAGCAGGTGACGGTCATGGCGATACTTAATGTCACTCGCTTCCAGCGGCTCCTGCACCACCACGCGGTCGCCAATACCCGACACATCCACCTTCGGCCCGACCACGACGCCGTCGATAATTTTTTTGCCGACGTACTGCTCCATTAATTCAAGCTTATCTGCCAGCGACAGGCTCGCCGCCGCCGGACTCAGTTCACGTCCCAGGTTACCGATGTAAACCATCGGGGCAGGGGTGCGGCGCAGCGCCTGCGCCAGCTCTTTCACCAGCAGAATGGGCATCAGGCTGGTATAAAAACTGCCCGGACCGATCAGGATAAGATCCGCTTCTCCGATGGCCTCCACCGCTTCTCGCGTGGCGGGTACGCTCGGATAGGTCATTAACTCCGTGGGCGGCAGAATGAGCTGGTCGATATTCACCTCGCCGTAAACTTCATGCCCTTCGGCGTCGATGGCCATCAAGTCAACCGGTTGTTCAGACATGGGGATCAGGAATGCGTCCACTTTGAGCAGATTACGGATTAAGTTGATGGCTTCCAGAGGCCTTACGCTCAGGTGATCGAGCGCCTTTAACATCAAATTTCCGAGGTTATGTCCGGAAAGTTCGCCATTACCGCCAAAACGGTACTCAAACATCGCCGACGCGACGCTTGGCTCGGTAATTAACTGGTTCAGGCAGTTGCGCATGTCTCCCCAGGCAATACCGCCTTCGGCACGACGAATGCGTCCGGTTGAGCCGCCGTTGTCGGTGGTGGTCACTATCCCTGTCAGCCTTGAGCCGAGTGACGACAAAGAGGACATAACCCGGCCTAAGCCGTGTCCTCCGCCAAGAGCGACCACTCGGTCAAGATCCGCAAAAGTGCGATTGCGCATACGTATTCCTTATCACGTTCGATCGCGTAACAGTAACCTAACTACCCCTAAAAGACGATGCCTCACCCGACGCAAAATGACGTATATCAATGTGAAAATGCGGTTTTTAGGTATTCTGTAGCGAAAATGCAGGATTGATTCGCTATATACGTAACTATATAGCGAAAGGCGATAATGGCGTCGTGAGAATTTCCGCGCTACTATCGCCCTAACCACGTTTTCAAAATTGAAAACATACACTCTAGCCCTTGTGCCTGTGTCGAAAGATATGGCGCTCTGGCCGTGGCGAATTTGCCACCAGGGTACAGAAAGAAATGACTGTGCCTCCCGATCTGGAAAGGTGTACATGGCTTCACAACTTACTGATGCTTTCGCGCGTAAGTTTTATTACTTACGTCTGTCGATTACCGAAGTGTGCAACTTCCGTTGCACCTACTGCCTGCCCGATGGCTACAAACCGGGCAGCGTCACCAATAACGGCTTTCTCTCCGTGGATGAAGTGCGCCGCGTCACGCGCGCCTTCTCTGAGCTCGGCACCGAAAAAGTGCGCCTTACCGGCGGTGAACCCTCGCTGCGCCGCGATTTCCCCGACATCATTGCCGCCGTGCGTGAAAACGAACGTATCCGCCAGATTGCGGTAACCACCAACGGTTACCGTATGGCGCGCGACGTAGCCACCTGGCGCGATGCGGGCTTAACCGCCATTAACGTCAGCGTGGACAGTCTGGACGCCCGCCAGTTTCACGCCATTACCGGCCAGGATAAATTCCAGCAGGTCATGGACGGTATCGATGCGGCATTTGCGGCCGGCTTCGAAAAAGTCAAAGTCAACACGGTGCTGATGCGTGATGTAAACCATCACCAGCTCGATACTTTCCTGGCGTGGATCAAAACCCGCCCCATTCAGCTGCGTTTTATTGAGCTGATGGAAACCGGCGAGGGCAGCGAGCTGTTTCGCCGCCATCACATCTCCGGCATGGTGCTGCGCGACGAGCTGCTCAGGCGCGGCTGGATCCACCAGATCCGCCAGCGCAGCGACGGTCCGGCGCAGGTCTTCTGCCATCCTGATTATGAAGGCGAGATCGGGCTTATCATGCCTTACGAGAAAGACTTCTGCGCCAGCTGCAACCGCCTGCGCGTCTCTTCCGTGGGCAAACTCCATCTCTGCCTGTTCGGCGACGGCGGCGTGGACCTTCGCGATCTGCTGGAAGACGATGCGCAGCAGGAGGCGCTTGAAGCGCGCATTTCTGAAGCACTGACGCATAAAAAACAGACCCACTTCCTGCATCAGGGCAATACCGGCATTACTCAGAACCTGTCTTACATTGGCGGGTAACCAGTCTTAAGAAGGAATCAGAAGATGAGTCAGGTCAGTGCAGAATTTATCCCGACACGCATTGCGATCCTTACCGTTTCCGACCGCCGTGGCGAAGAGGATGATACTTCCGGCCACTGGCTGCGCGAGGCGGCCCATGACGCGGGGCATAACATTGTTGATAAAGCGATCGTGAAGGAGAACCGCTACGCCATTCGCGCGCAGGTCTCGCAGTGGATCGCCAGTGATGAGGTGCAGGTGGTGCTGATCACCGGCGGCACCGGCTTTACCGCGGGCGATCAGGCGCCTGAAGCGCTGCTCCCGCTGTTCGACCGCGAGGTGGAAGGCTTCGGCGAGGTGTTCCGCATGCTCTCCTTTGAAGAGATTGGCACCTCCACGCTGCAGTCGCGCGCCGTTGCCGGGGTGGCGAACAAAACCCTGATTTTCGCCATGCCGGGCTCGACGAAAGCCTGCCGCACCGCGTGGGAAAACATCATCGCCCCGCAGCTGGACGCCCGTACCCGTCCGTGTAATTTCCATCCCCATTTAAAGAAATAAGCTATGTCACAACTGACCCACATTAACGCCGCTGGCGAAGCGCATATGGTGGACGTCTCCGCCAAAGCGGAAACGGTGCGCGAGGCGCGCGCCGAAGCGTTCGTCACCATGCTGCCGGAAACGCTGGCGATGATTATCGACGGCAGCCATCACAAGGGTGATGTCTTTGCGACCGCGCGCATCGCGGGTATTCAGGCCGCCAAGCGCACCTGGGATCTCATCCCGCTGTGCCATCCGCTGATGCTGAGCAAGGTGGAGGTGAACCTGCAGGCGCAGCCGGAGCAGAGTCGCGTGCGCATTGAGTCACTCTGCCGCTTAACCGGCAAAACCGGCGTGGAGATGGAGGCGCTGACGGCGGCCTCCGTTGCCGCGCTGACCATCTACGACATGTGCAAAGCGGTGCAGAAAGATATGGTGATTGGCCCGGTTCGCCTGCTGGCAAAAAGCGGCGGCAAATCCGGTGATTTTAAGGTGGACAGCCATGATTAAGGTGCTCTTTTTTGCGCAGGTGCGCGAGCTGGTGAATACCGACAGCCTGACGCTGGATGCCTCTTTTGAAAACGTTGCGGCCCTGCGCGCGCATCTGGCGGCACAGAGCGACCGCTGGGCGCTGGCGCTCGACGAAGGCAAGCTGCTGGCCGCCGTTAACCAGACGCTGGTGGAGCTTACCCATCCGCTGAAGGCCGGGGATGAAGTGGCCTTCTTCCCGCCGGTCACAGGGGGCTAAGATGGCTGAAACCCGAATTCTGGTGAGTCCTGAGCGTTTTAACGTAGGGACCGAATACGGCTGGCTGGCGGAACGCGATGAAGACGGCGCGGTCGTGACCTTTACCGGCAAGGTGCGCAATCACAACCTCGGTGACAGCGTGAAGGCGCTGACGCTGGAGCACTATCCCGGCATGACGGAGAAATCGCTGGCGGAGATTGTCGACGAGGCGCGAGGCCGCTGGCCGCTCGGGCGCGTCACGGTTATTCACCGTATCGGCGAGATGTGGCCCGGCGAGGAGATTGTCTTCGTCGGCGTGACCAGCGCCCACCGCGGCAGCGCGTTTGCGGCAGGGGAGTTCATTATGGATTTCCTCAAAACCAAAGCCCCGTTCTGGAAGCGCGAAGCCACGCCGGAAGGGGATCGCTGGGTAGAATCTCGCGACAGCGATAAGCAGGCCGCCAGCCGTTGGTAGTTGGTTTACGTGGATGTGTTACTCTTAACGAGTGTGTCTACTTAATCTTAATCAGGAGTGAATCATGGACCGATTTCCGCGTTCCGATTCAATAGTACAGCAGACCCGTAGCGGCCTGCAGACGTATATGGCTCAGGTGTACGGCTGGATGACGGTTGGCCTGCTGCTTACCGCGTTTATCGCGTGGTATGCAGCGAACACGCCGGAGCTGATGATGTTTATCTTCTCCAGCAAAATCACCTTCTTTGGGCTGATTATTGCGCAGCTGGCGCTGGTGTTTGTGCTTTCTGGTCTGGTGCACAAGCTGAGTGCCGGCATGGCAACGACCCTGTTTATGCTCTATTCGGCGCTAACGGGCCTGACGCTTTCCAGCATTTTCATCGTTTACACCTATTCATCCATCGCCAGCACCTTCGTGGTGACCGGCGGGATGTTTGGTGCGATGAGCCTGTACGGTTACACCACGAAGCGCGATCTGAGCGGCTTCGGCAGCATGCTGTTTATGGGGCTGATCGGGATTGTGCTGGCGTCGCTGGTGAACCTGTGGCTGAAGAGCGACGCGCTGATGTGGGCTGTGACCTATATCGGGGTGGTGCTCTTCGTGGGGTTAACGGCCTATGACACCCAGAAGCTGAAAAACATCGGTGAGCAGATCGACGTGCGCGACAGTTCCAACCTGCGCAAATACTCCATTCTGGGCGCGCTGACGCTGTATCTGGACTTCATCAACCTGTTCCTGATGCTGCTGCGAATTTTAGGCAACCGTCGTTAAGGTTGTTTTGCCGGGTGGCGGTGTGGTCTGGTGCCCTCACCCTGACCCTCTCCCACGGGAGAGGGAACAAACATCAAAAACGGCAACAAGGTTGCCGTTTTGCTTTTATTTCGCCAACGCCTTCTCGTTCTTCGCTCTCAGCTTCTTCGCCCGACTCTCCAGCACCAGATAACAGACCGTTGCCAGCGCCAGCGGCAGGAAATAATACAGCATGCGGTACGCCAGCAGGGCGGCGATAATCGTTCCCTGAGAGACATGCTCCCCGGCCAGCAACGCGATAAATACCGCCTCCAGCACGCCGATCCCGGCAGGAATATGCACAATTACGCCCGCAATACTGCTCACCAGCAGCACGCCCAGCACGAAGAAGTAGTTCACGTCCTCGCCAATCAGCAGCCAGATAATGGCCCCCATTGCCATCCAGTTGGCGCTGGAGACCGCCATCTGCAGCACCGCAAACTTCCACGAGGGCAGAACCAGCTTTTGCCCCTTGATGGTCATATGGCGGCGTCTGGCAAACGCGCAGGCCCACAGATAAACGGCGATAATCAGTAGCAGCACGATGCCCAGAATGCGCAGCGTCGCCTCATCGATATACCAGTGCGCGGGCAGTTGCACCACGCCGATGGTGAAGATCACCCCGCCGAGCAGAATATAGCCCAGCCAGTTGGTGGTGATGCTTAACGAGAAAATGCGCGTGATGGTCCCGCCCGGCAGTCCGAGCCGCGAGTAAAGGCGATAGCGCATGCCAATGCCGCCGACCCAGGTGCTCAGCGTCAGGTTAAAGGCGTAGCAGATAAACGACACCAGCATAACCTGACGTTTGGCCAGCTTGTGGCCGCAGTAAGCGCGGCCCAGCAGGTCATAGCAGCCGTACATCAGGTAGCTGACAATAACCAGCCCCACAGCGCCCAGCAGCACCATCCGGTTATAGTTGCGGATGACTTTCCACACCTCTTCCCAGTCAACTTTCTGCGCGTAGACCACCAGCAGAACCGCGACCGCAATAAAAAACAGCCAGGTCAGGATCTTTTTTGCCAGCCGCCAGCGCGGATGCGATTTCGACATCAGGGTTTGCCTCCATCTTCCGCTTCAATACGGTCCTGGGTTTCCATTTCCGGTTGTACCGGCGGGTCCACCTGCGCCAGCTTAGGCGTATGCGCCGGAAGCCAGCCGACCATCGCCGGGAAATGGCGCAGGAAGTGGAACACCACCACGCTGATGCCCAGGTTCCACCAGGTACGTTTGGGGACCATGGACTCGTCCACGCGCACGCTGTCGTTAACGATTAGCGCCTGCAGGTTATCCCGCAGGGTCTGGTTAAACTGGCGATCGTGAATGATCAGATTAGCCTCGAGATTGAGCGATAAGCTCAGCGGATCGAGATTACTCGAACCCACGGTGGCCCAGTGATCGTCCATCAGCGCCACTTTGCCGTGCAGCGGTCGGCGGCGATATTCGTAGATCTGTACGCCGCCCTTCACCAGGTAGTTATACAGCAGGCGTGCGCCCACTTTGACAATCGGCATATCCGGCTCGCCCTGCACAATTAGCTTCACGCGTACCCCGCGTCGGGCCGCATTGCGCATGGCGTGCAGCAGACGATAGCCCGGGAAAAAGTAGGCGTTAGCAATAATCACTTCGCGCTTCGCGTTGGCGAGCATCTTGAGATAATGACGTTCTATGTCGTCCCGGTGCTCGCCGTTATCCCGCCAGACGAAAAGGGCCTGCGCTTCGCCGGGCTTCCGGTTCTCTTCCGGGCGATGGCGGCGTCTCCACCAGCGGCGAACGGCCTCTTTACCCGGCAGGTTCTCCAGCTCAAACAGTAAGATGTCCTGCACCACCGGGCCTTCAATGCGAATGGCGTAGTCCTGCTTCGCCTCCGGGCCGTAGTCGGACATATGCTCAGCGGAGTAGTTAATGCCGCCGACAAACGCCACCGTCTCATCCACCACCACAATTTTGCGGTGCATCCGGCGGAAAAGGTTGGTCCGCATGCCGAACAGGCGAGGGCCGGGATCGTAGTAGCGAAACACCACGCCCGCGGAGGTCAATTCATTCACAAACGCATCGCTGAGATCCGGCGAGCCATAGCCATCAAGCAGCACTTCAATTTTGACGCCGCGCCGGGCGACGCGCAGCAGCACGCTATGCAACTGCTTGCCCACGTCGTCTTCGAACCAGATAAAGGTTTCGAGGATCACCTTCTGCTGTGCATGGTCAATCGCTTTAAATACGGCCGGATAATACTCGTCCCCGTTGACCAGCAGCGTGATCCGGTTGCCTTCCTGCCAGGAACATTTCATAGGTGGATCTCCGCGCTGAGCGGGGCGTGGTCGGAAAGATGTCGCCAGTTAAGGAGCGCCAGGGCGGTCGGGCTGCTGGCGTGGGCATTTTTCACGTAGATGCGGTCAAGCCGAAGCAGCGGGAAACGGACCGGGAAGGTACGCGCAGGCCTGCCGTTGGCGCGAGTAAAAATCTCTTCCAGCCCGGCATCCACCTTCAGCGGATGGTTTGCCCGCTGTCGCCAGTCGTTGAAATCGCCCGCCACCACCACCGGTTCACCTTCGGGAAGCGCGTTGGCCCATTCGGCCAGCATTTTCAGCTGCGCCTGACGATGGGCTTCGCGAAGGCCCAGGTGAACACAGCCGACATGGACAGGTCGCTCGAGGTCTGGCGGCGTAATGCGACAGTAAAGCAGGCCGCGTTTTTCGCTTTCCCCGACGGAAACGTCGCGGTTTTCGTAATGTTCAATGGGGTAACGGGACAGTACCGCGTTTCCGTGATGTCCTTCCGGATAGACCGCGTTGCGGCCGTAGGCGTAATCACTCCACATGGTGTCGGCCAGAAATTCATAGTGCGGGGTGTCGGGCCAGTTCTCAAAGTGGAGCGGATGCACTTCGTGTGCGCCCATCACCTCCTGCAGGCAGACAATATCCGCGCTGACTGTGCGTACCGCGTCGCGCAGCTCCGGTAAAATGAAGCGGCGATTAAATGCTGTGAAGCCCTTATGAATGTTTATCGTCAGCACCTTAAGCGAGAAATGCTGCATTTTTTGAGTCATAAGCTCCTTCCTGAGTGACTATCCCAATGAAAATAAAGTGTAGTCGTCGTCACAAAAAGATGCGGCGTTACGGAATTTTCCGTAAAGTGCGGTAGTCTGATTAAGCAGAGAAAAATCCTTCAGGAGAGAAGCCATGAAGTGGCAACAACGTGTTCGTGTCGCAACTGGCCTGAGTTGCTGGCAGATAATGTTGCATTTACTGGTCGTGGCCGTACTGGTGATGGGCTGGATGAGCGGCACGCTGGTGCGTGTTGGCCTGGGGCTATGCGTCCTTTATGGCGTCACCGTGCTGTCGATGCTGTTCCTACAGCGCCACCATGAAGCGCGCTGGCGCGAGGTGGGTGATGTGCTCGAAGAGCTCACCACCACCTGGTATTTTGGCGCGGCGATGATCGTGCTTTGGCTGCTGTCGCGCGTGCTGCAAAACAACCTGCTGCTGGCCCTGGCGGGTCTGGCTATCCTCGCTGGGCCTGCGGTGGTCTCGCTGCTGACCAAAGAGAAAAAGCTACGCAATGTTGCGTCTAAACATCGCGTACGCCACTGAGCCCGTCGTGGCCGCTATGACCAGTAGCGGCCACAAACTTCCCCAGACAATATCCAGACTCGCATCCTTCAGATAGATTTGCTTGGTGATGTCCGTAAAGTGCCGAATCGGGTTTACCCACGTCAGATCCTGTAGCCACACCGGCATGTTCTCGACGGGTGAAACATAACCCGAGAGCAAAATCGCGGGCATCATAAAGACGAACACCCCGATAAACGCCTGCTGCTGCGTCGAGCAGAGCGCCGAGATCAGCAGTCCAAACCCCACCAGCGACAGCCCGTAAATCACCATAGTGAAGTAAAACAGCGCCAGCGAACCGGCGAACGGGATCTGATAGGCCCAAATTCCCACCCCCAGCACGATGGTGGCCTGGAACGTCGCGACGATCAGTGCCGGGACCGCTTTGCCGACGAAAATTTGCCAGGTGGCGAGCGGGGAGACCAGCAGCTGGTCCAGCGTGCCCTGTTCGCGCTCGCGGGCGACGGAAAGGGAAGTCACGATCATCACCCCAATAGTGGTAATCATGGCGATCAGCGACGGCACCACGAACCACTTGTAGTCCAGGTTCGGGTTGTACCAGTTACGCACCACCAGCTCGCTGTTGTTGGGCTTCGGTTTGCCCTCCATCAGCTCCTGCTGGTAATCCTTCACCACCTGCTGCAGGTAGTTGGCGGCAATCTGGGCGCTGTTGGAGTTACGCCCGTCGAGGATCAGCTGCATCGGCGCGGTCTGGAAGGTATCCAGATTGCGGGAGAAATCCGCCGGGAACCGCACCAGCAGTAGCGCTTTTTGCGTGTCGATGGTGGGCGGGATCTCCTGCGGGCTTTTCAGCAGCAGGATGTGGGTAAAGGCTTTCGCACGGGCAAAGCGCTGCGTCAGCTCGACGGAATGTTTGCCGTTATCTTCGTTGTAAATGGCAATGGTGGCGTTGGTCACCTCAAGGGTGGCGGCAAACGGGAACAGTAAAACCTGGATCAGTACCGGCAAGACCAGAATGGCGCGGGTTTGCGGCTCGCGCAGCAGGGATTGCAGCTCTTTGCGTATCAACGTCCATAATCGGTGAAACATGTTCGCTCCTTAATCCAGTCGCCGTTTGGTTTTCATCCACGTCAACCCAATAAACATCGCCGCTGACGCCATTAAAAACAGCGTGTTGACGATCAGCACCACCGGAATATTCCCCGCCAGGAACAGGCTTTGCAGCGTGCTCACAAAGTAGCGTGCCGGGATGATGTAGGTCACGGCGCGGATCACCGCAGGCATACTGTCAATCTGGAAGATAAACCCGGACAGCATAATCGACGGTAAAAAGGCGGCATTGAGGGCCACCTGCGCGGCGTTGAACTGGTTGCGGGTGATGGTGGAGATGAGCAGCCCCATGCCCAGCGTACTGAGTAAAAACAGGCTGGTGATAAAAAACAGCACCACCAGCGAGCCGCGATACGGCACGCCGAGGATAAAGACTGACACCAGCATACAGAGCAACATTGCCAGCATGCCGAGGAAGTAGTAGGGAATGAGCTTGCACAGCAGCAGCTCGACGCGCGTCACTTCGGTTGAAAGCAGCGCCTCCATGGTGCCGCGCTCCCACTCGCGGGCGATCACCAGCGAGGTCAGGATCGCGCCAATCACCGTCATGATAATCGTCACCGCGCCCGGAATAATAAAGTGCTGGCTGATGGCAGCGGGGTTAAACCAGTAGCGGGTCTGTACGTCGATCAGCGGTTTAAATTCTTCACCCCGATCTTCCGCCCGCTGCATCTGCCACAGCTGCCAGATCCCCTCCGCGTAGCCCTGCACGAAGTTCGCGGTGTTTGGCTCGCTGCCGTCGGTAATCACCTGGATCGGCGCATCGGTATTTGCCCGCGCCATGTTGGCGGCAAAATCCACCGGAATGACGATCAGGCCGCGAATTTTCCCGGCCTGCATTTTCTGGATCAACTCCTGCCTGTTATCGCTGATGGTGGCGTCAATGTAGGGCGATCCGGTCATGGCGTGAGTAAAGTCCAGCGCATCTTCACTCTGCTGCTCCAGCAAAATCCCGACCCGCAGCTTGCTGGAGTCCAGGTTAATGCCGTAGCCAAAGATAAACAGCAGCAGCAGGGGGATCACCACCGCAATCAGCCAGCTGCTGGGGTCACGCACGATCTGCCGCGTCTCTTTAATGCACAGCGCGCGCACCCTGCGCCAGGAAATGGCATTACTGCGCATGGGCATTCTCCTTATCCCAGTCGTGGATGAGGGTGATAAACGCCTGCTCCATGGTCGGGTCCGGAACTTCATCATCGGCGGCCTGGTTTTTCAGGTCGTCCGGGGTGCCGTGGGCAATCAGCTTGCCGCGATACACCAGCCCGATGCGGTCGCAGTACTCCGCCTCGTCCATGAAGTGGGTGGTCACCATCACGGTCACCCCTTTTTCCACCATGCTGTTGATATGCAGCCAGAACTCGCGGCGGGTAATGGGATCAACGCCAGACGTGGGTTCATCCAGAAACAGAATATCCGGCTCGTGCATCAGCGAGCAGGCCAGCGCCAGCCGCTGTTTAAAGCCGAGCGGCAGCTCGTCGGTGGCGTGTGAAGCAATGTTCGTTAACCCGAAGGCATCGCTCATGCGGCGGATTTTGTCGTTCTGCGCCCGCCCGCGTAGGCCATACACGCCGGAGAAAAAGCGCAGATTCTGCTCGACCGTCAGGTTGCCATACAGGGAGAACTTCTGCGCCATGTAGCCCAGGTGCTGGCGCGCCTTGCCGGAGCTGACCTTCAGGTCCATGTCCAGCACCAGCGCCTTGCCGGACGTCGGCACCAGCAGGCCGCACATCATCTTAAATGTGGTCGATTTTCCCGCACCGTTCGGCCCGAGCAGACCAAAAATCTCGCCGCGCTTCACGGCAAAATTCACGTTATCGGTGGCGGCGAAATCCCCGAACTTTTTGGTGAGGGATTTGGCTTCGATCACCGTTTCGCCCGGCGTGCCTTCCACCGTGTGCAGAATCGCCCCAAGCGGCGATTCTGACGTGCCCGCGCCGCCCAGCAGGTCGATAAACGCGTCCTCAAAGCGCGGCGCGGTCTCTTCCATCTCTATCGTCGGCATGCCGGGCGCATGGCGAATATCGTCGACTGTGGTCTCTTTTTTGAGGATCACCCGTACCGAGCGGCCCTGAATCATCCCGTCGCTGACCTGCGGCAGCCTGAGCACCCGCTGCAGCAGCCTGCGGTTGGACTCCTGCGGGCTGTGCAGCAGGAAGCTGCGCCCGGCCATGCTCTGCGTCAGCGTCGTCGGCTCGCCCTGATACAGCAGTTCGCCTTCGTTCATCAGCAGCACGTCCCGGCACTGTTCCGCTTCGTCGAGGTAGGAGGTGCTCCAGAGGATCAGCATCCCGTCGCCCGCCAGCTCGTGCACCATCTGCCACAGTTCGCGGCGCGAAATCGGATCTACGCCGACGCCGGGCTCGTCCAGCAGCAGCACTTTCGGCTCGCCGACCAGCGTGCATGCCAGCCCCAGCTTCTGCTTCATCCCGCCGGAGAGCTTGCCTGCCAGCCGGTCGGTGAACGGGCCGAGGGAGGTAAACTCCAGCAGGCGCGCGAAGGTTTTCTGCCGCGTTTCGCCGGTGACGCTGCGCAGGTCGGCGTACAGGTTGAGGTTTTCCATCACCGTCAGGTCTTCGTACAGGCCAAACTTCTGCGGCATATAGCCGAGCATGGCGTGAAGGGCTCCGTCATCCTCGATCGGGTCAAGACCGAGCACGCGGGCCGATCCTTCATCCGGCTTCAGCAGCCCGGCCAGCATCCGCATCAGCGTAGTTTTCCCCGCGCCGTCCGGGCCGACCAGCCCGGTCACATAGCCTTTCTGGATAGTGCAGTTCAGCGGCGCGACGGCCGGTTTGTCCATTCCCGCGAAGCGTTTAACCAGATTATTGAGCTGAATAACCGCGTCATTCATGTCGTTCCCCGTTGTCTACTTTTACGGTGACGGGCATGCCCTGACGCAGCGCGTCGTCCGCATCGGTCACGATGATGCGCAGGCGATACACGAGGTCGGTACGCAGGTCCGGTGTTTCAACGGTTTTCGGTGTGAATTCGGCGGTAGGGGAGACAAAGCCCACTTTGCCGTGATACGGCTTGTCCGGGCGGCCGTCGGTATAGAGCAGCAGCTCGCGGCCCGGCTGCATCTGGCCGAGGTTTGGCTCATCAACGTAGGCGCGTACCCAGACCGGGCGGGTCAGGGAGAGCGTTAAGACGGTGCTGCCGGCGCTGAGCATGCTTCCCGGCTCCACGGCGCGGGTCATCAGCATGCCGTCAGACGGCGCGATTAAGGTGGTGTCGTGCAGATCCAGCTCTGCCTGGGCCAGCTGCGCCTGCGCCTGTTCAAGGCTGGCCTTCGCCTGGGCGATGTCCTGCGGTCGGTTACCGGTGTGGTACTGGCTTAATTTATCCTGCGCGGACTTCAGCGTGGCCTGCGCCTGGTCGCGGGACGAGCGTGCATTTTCCAGATCGTTGGCGGAAATGGTGCGGCTTTTCCACAGCCCCTGCTGGCGCGCGTAGAAGTTCTGCGCGTAGTCATAGGCGGCTTGCGCCTGCTTAACGGCTGCGGCGGCCTGGGCGATCTCTTCGTCGCGATAGCCTGCCAGCATCAGGTCATACTGCGCCTGGGCGACGGACACGCCCGCTTTGGCCTGCAGCAGCGCATTTTCATAGGGCGCTTTATCCAGCATCCCCAGCGTCTGCCCGCTTTTAATGGCATCACCTTCGTCCACGCTCAGCGAGGCGAGACGTCCGCCCACGCGGAAGCTCATATTCACCGTACGAATATCCACGTTACCGTACAGCGTCAGGCCTTTATCCTGATGGCTCTGATACCACAGCCATCCACCGACTCCGGCGGCAAGCAAAACAACAACCACCAGAATGATGGCGACAGGTTTTTTCATGACTTCAGGCTCCTTTGCGTTAAGCCTTGCAGGATCAGATCGACGTGACAGGCGATCACCTTGCTAATCTGCGCGACTTTATCCTCATCAAATTGTGTCCAGCCGGTGCGTAACAGGATGGTTTCCCTGCCCAGACGGAAGGCAAGGATTTCACCCAGCAGGGCGTGGGTATGCAAAACTGTCTCGGTATCACTGGCGTCCCGCCCGGTATAGGCGGCGATCAGCCGGGTCAGGTGCGAGTGCATTGGCTCAATCACCCGATCGTGTACCCGCTGGTAGGCGACGGTCGGGGAGAGCTGCTCCCGGGAGATAAACTTGCTCAGGTTGAGCGTATCGTCGTGCGTCAGCAGGCGGATCATATCGTGACAGGCATTGAGAATAAGCTGGCGAACGGCGGCGCGATCCGGCGACGGCTGGCCGAGCAGCGCGGTGGCTTCCTCAACGTGCGGGTGAAACTGCGTGCCGATAAAATCGGCGATCCACTCGGCGCAGGCGAGGTATAAATCCTCTTTTGAGCCAAAATAGTAGGTAATCGCCGCAATGTTCTGCCCGGCCAGCGCGGCAATATCGCGCGTGGTTGCATGCAGCCCGTACTCACCAAACTGCGCCAGCGCGGCGGCGATAAGCTGATTTTTGGCCTGTTCACCTTTGGTTGTTGTGGGTGTCGTATTCATGGCGGCATTAAGAATTAATCAATCGATTGATTAATATTATGCCTGATTGCCGCTAACGTCGAGGGAACGCTGAGGGATATTTTATGCGCTACGTCACAAAAGCTGCTACACTCCGCTCCTTCGCGACATTGTGGTTTTTGTCCTCCCCTATTCGTTATATCTCCCTGAAAACTACACCTGTGATGGTCGGGGCGGTTCGGAGTTTTTATGTCTTTTGATTCCCTTGGCCTGAACCCGGAAATTCTGCGCGCGATCGCAGAGCAGGGCTACGTTGAGCCAACCCCAATCCAGCAGCAGGCGATCCCCGCCGTTCTTCAGGGCCGTGACCTGATGGCGAGCGCCCAGACCGGTACCGGCAAAACCGCGGGCTTTACCCTGCCGCTGCTGGAACTGCTGGTAAAAAATCAGCCGCACGCCAAAGGCCGTCGTCCTGTCCGCGCCCTGATCCTGACCCCAACCCGCGAGCTGGCGGCGCAGATTGGTGAGAACGTGCGTGACTATAGCCGCTATCTCAACATCCGCTCGCTGGTGGTTTTCGGTGGCGTCAGCATTAACCCGCAGATGATGAAGCTGCGCGGCGGCGTGGACGTGCTGATAGCAACGCCGGGCCGTCTGCTGGATCTCGAACACCAGAACGCGGTGAAGCTCGATAGCATTGAAATTCTGGTGCTGGACGAAGCCGACCGCATGCTCGACATGGGCTTCATCCATGATATTCGTCGCGTGCTGGCCAAGCTGCCCGCGCGTCGTCAGAACCTGCTCTTCTCTGCGACCTTCTCCGACGAGATCAAGGCGCTGGCGGAAAAGCTGCTGCATAACCCGCTGGAAGTGGAAGTGGCGCGCCGCAACACCGCCTCCGAGCAGGTGACGCAGCACGTTCACTTTGTGGATAAAAAGCGCAAGCGGGAACTGCTCTCCCAGATGATAGGCCAGGGTAACTGGCAGCAGGTGCTGGTCTTTACCCGCACCAAGCACGGTGCCAACCACCTGGCTGAACAGCTGAACAAAGACGGCATCCGCAGTGCGGCGATCCACGGTAACAAGAGCCAGGGCGCGCGGACCCGTGCGCTGGCGGACTTCAAGTCCGGCGACATCCGCGTGCTGGTGGCCACCGACATCGCTGCCCGTGGTCTCGACATTGAAGAGCTGCCGCACGTGGTGAACTACGAGCTGCCGAACGTGCCGGAAGATTACGTTCACCGTATCGGCCGTACCGGCCGCGCGGCGGCAACCGGTGAAGCGCTCTCTCTGGTCTGCGTGGACGAACACAAGCTGCTGCGCGACATCGAGCGCCTGCTGAAGAAAGAGATCCCGCGCATCGAAACCCCGGGTTACGAAGTGGATCCGTCGATCAAAGCCGAGCCGATTCAGAACGGTCGTCAGGGCGGCGGTGGACGCGGTCAGGGCGGCGGCGGTCGCGGTCAGCAGCCGCGTCGTGCCGAAGGCGGTGCGCCGAAATCATCCGGCAAACCGCCGCGTCGTAACAACGACAGCAAACCGGCGGGTGAAAACCCGTGGCGCAGCGGCGAAGGGAAACCGGCAGGAGAAGGGCAGCGTCGACGTCGCCCGCGCAAGCCTGCTAACCCGCAGTAATCTGGAAGCCCGGTCGTAAAGCCGGGCTTTTCTTTTTGCGGCAGCGAAGAGAAAGTGCCACAATAGTGGCTGTTTATACAGTGTTTCAGGTTTTCCAATGGCTTTAACCGCTGCGCTCAAGGCGCAAATTGGCGCATGGTATAAGGCGCTACAACAGCAGATCCCCGATTTTATCCCCCGAGCGCCGCAGCGGCAGATGATTGCTGACGTGGCAAAAACGCTCGCCGGGGACGACGGGCGACATCTGGCGATTGAAGCCCCGACCGGCGTCGGGAAAACCCTGTCGTATCTCATTCCCGGCATCGCGATTGCGCGGGAAGAGGACAAAACGCTGGTGGTCAGCACCGCCAACGTGGCGCTGCAGGACCAGATCTTCAGCAAGGATTTACCCCTGCTGCGCAAAATTATCCCCGACCTGCGGTTTACGGCAGCCTTTGGGCGCGGGCGTTACGTGTGTCCGCGTAACCTGGCGGCGCTGGCCAGCAGCGAGCCGAATCAGCAGGATCTGCTCGCGTTTCTGGATGACGAGCTGACGCCAAACAATAAAGCCGAGCAGGAGCAGTGTGCAAAACTCAAAGCCGAGCTCGACGGCTATAAGTGGGACGGCCTGCGGGATCACACCAGTCAGGCCATCAGCGATGACCTGTGGCGCAGGCTCAGCACCGACAAAGCCAGCTGCCTGAACCGCAACTGCCACTACTACCGCGAATGCCCGTTCTTTGTCGCCCGGCGCGAAATTCAGGAAGCCGAAGTGGTGGTGGCTAACCACGCCCTGGTAATGGCGGCGCTGGAGAGCGAAGCGGTGCTGCCGGAGCCGAAAAACCTGCTGCTGGTGCTTGATGAAGGTCATCATCTGCCGGACGTGGCGCGTGACGCGCTGGAGATGAGCGCCGAAATCACCGCGCCCTGGTTCCGCCTGCAGCTGGATCTCTTCTGCAAGCTGGTGGCGACCTGCATGGAGCAGTTCCGCCCGAAAACCACGCCGCCGCTGGCGGTGCCGGAGCGGCTGAGCGACCACTGTGAAGAGGTCTATAGCCTCATTTCATCCCTGAACAACATCCTGAATCTTTATCTTCCGGCAACCCAGGAAGCTGAACACCGCTTTGCGATGGGTGAGCTGCCGGAAGAGGTGATGGAGATTTGCCAGCAGCTGGCGAAGCATCTGGAAAAGCTGCGCGGGCTGGCGGAGATGTTCTTAAACGATCTCAGCGAGAAAACCGGCTCGCATGACGTGGTACGTCTGCACCGCGTTCTGCTGCAGATGAACCGCGCGCTGGGGATGTTCGAAGCGCAAAGCAAGCTCTGGCGGCTGGCCTCGATGGCGCAGGCGTCCGGCGCGCCGGTCACCAAATGGGCCACTCGCGAAGTGCGGGACGGGCAGGTTCATCTCTTTTTCCACTGCGTGGGCATCCGCGTGGCCGATCAGCTGGAAAAGCTGATCTGGCGCAGCGTGCCGCATGTGGTTGTCACCTCTGCCACGCTGCGCTCCCTGAACAGTTTTTCAAGGCTGCAGGAGATGAGCGGGCTAAAAGAGAAAGCGGGCGACCGCTTTGTGGCGCTGGACTCGCCGTTTAACCACTGCGAGCAGGGCAAGCTGGTCATTCCGCGCATGAAATTCGAGCCGCTTATTGATAACGAAGAGCAGCACATCGCTGAAATGGCGGCCTACTTCCGCGAGCAGGTCGAGAGTAAAAAGTACCCCGGTATGCTGGTGCTGTTTGCCAGCGGGCGGGCGATGCAGCGCTTCCTCGAACACATCACCGATCTGCGTTTACTCTTGCTGGTGCAGGGGGATCAGCCGCGCTACCGGCTGGTGGAAACCCACCGTAAGCGTATTGATAGCGGCGAGCGCAGCGTGCTGGTGGGGTTGCAGTCGTTTGCTGAAGGTCTGGATTTGAAAGGCGATTACCTGACGCAGGTGCATATCCATAAAATAGCCTTCCCGCCTATCGACAGCCCGGTGGTGATTACCGAGGGGGAGTGGCTGAAAAGCCTCAACCGCTATCCGTTTGAGGTGCAGAGTTTACCTGCGGCGTCGTTTAATCTGATTCAGCAGGTCGGCCGCTTGATACGTAGCCACGGCTGCTGGGGCGAGGTGGTGATTTATGACAAACGCCTGCTCACCAAAAATTACGGCCAACGGCTCCTGAACGCCCTGCCGATCTTCCCGATCGAACAGCCAGAGGTGCCCGAGGTAAAAAAACGCCCGGCAAAACCAGCCGCCGGGCGCAAGAAAAGCATCCGTGCTAAGGGGCGCAGTCCTACTGGTAAATGAAGGTCACCTGTACCACGCTGCTGAACGTTCCTGCCGTGACCGGCAATGAGGTGGCGTAATAGCGGGCGGCCAGCGGGAAATCCGCCGTGTGATTGTTCTGGTTGATCAGCACGCTGAAGCTGGCGTCCGGGGCAAGCGAGATCTGATCCTGCGGGTCGGCAAGCTCCAGCGCCAGTCCTTTCGCGGTTCCGGTGCTGGCGAATTTAGTCGGATGAAGGCTGTCTGGTTGACCGAGAAAGGTGGCCGTGGCCAGCACGGAAGTGGTTGGGCATTTCGACAGGGTTAAGTCGAATGATTTCCATTGTCCGGTATCGCCCACATCCTTAAAATCGCTGGTATTCGCTTTGCCCATATTGACCGTCAGGTTCTGGCTGGCGCTGTCCACCTGGCAGGCGTTGGCATAAATGTTTCCGCGAACATCGAGTTGAATTTCTTCCGCCAGGCTCTGGCTGGCCACACCAAGCAGTAAAAGGGTTAATAACGTTTTCATTTGTAGGCTACCGTAATGGTTGCGACGGCATTCGCCGTTCCGGGCGTCACCTCCGAACTGGTTTGTTCGTAAGAGACGCTGAAGGGATATTGCGACTGGACATTGGCATAGGCGGTAAAGGTATTCATATATTGCCCGAAAACAGGTATCTGACCGTCAAAGAGCATTTTCACCCCCACGCCGGTGGCGACGCCGCTTTCCGGCGTTAATTTGATCACGCCGGGAAAATTCGTTTCATAGCCATTGGCGCTGGTGATCATCATTTCCGGCTGTACATCCCGATCGCAGAGCATGCCGATATTGAATACCGACTGTGAGACCAGGGTTCCCGGACCGGTAAAACGGCTCACCGGAAAATCACCCAGCGTGACGGTCAGGGATTTAGGTGACACCGAACAGGTCACTGCTTTTACCTGAACATTGCCTGAGTAAGAGAGGGTATTAGGGTCACCCAGGGCCTCAACGCGTCCCACTGCAAGGTTGAATTGCGTATTGCTCATTGTCAGTGCGCCCGAAGCCACGGTTTCGCTGGTTTTTACCAGTTCCAGCATCACGTCAAAGCTAAAGGGGATGGTAGAGTCACTGTTTATCGTACCGGAGACCTGGCCTACGGGCATGTTCGCCGAACAAATCTGGTCCGCAGCGCCGGTCACGCGCTGTCCTTTATCATTTTTTAGCGAGATACCGATACCAGCAACGCCTGTTTCATAGACGCCAGGGAGCCCGGGGATCTCTTTGCCGAAGCCGTTGTAGCACGCGATGATTGGCTGACCCGCATCCGGCGCGTAGTAACAGTTTCCCGATATGTGCACGGTGCGTTCAGTTCCCGGAATGGTCGAACCCACGGGCAGGCTGGTGGAGACCGAAATCGACGTTAATGATAGTAGCGCGGGCAGGCTCGGCGATTGGCAAGAAGCTTTTGCGTGCGGCATAAAGAGTGCTGCCGTCGCCAGAACTAAAAGTAAGAAAAATGATTTTGCTATCTGCATCATGATCGGTCCGGTGTTAATCAGTGACACTGCGCCGCAGCATTAATAATGTTGGTGTTATCCTTCTCTTGCATCAGGGCGTAATCGGCGACGCAATGCTCGCTCCCCTCCTTGCCCCAGGAAACGAAAAGGCGTCCGTGCTGCGGCAGTCCGGTGAGATACACCAGGCCGTCGTTACCGACGATAAATTCACTGCTCTTATCTTCCGTGGTAACCGTTGCGCCGAAGGGCAGCGGTTTATCATTCCAGGCGAGGGTCATTAAGACGCGGTTGCCCACGCGAGTATCGAAGCTGGCGCGAACTACCGCGCCGCGTGATGGTGTTACCGTCTGCGAGGCGTGCGTGACGTCGGCATCGTCTGGCAGTGTCTCCGTGTCCAGTGAAATGGGGTTGTGACGCCACGGCGTGACAAAGGGCACCAGCGTATAGCCGCGAGAGTCCGTTTCCACGCCCGTCTGGTTGGCAACGTGCGTGCCGTGTGTTCCCGGCGCTTTAATCAGCACCACGGTTTCGCCCAGGGTCTGACCGAAGGTGACGCCGTCAGAGTGGGCGACGATGCCGCCCTGGATCCCGGCGCTCACGGTGTGCTGATGGCTGTCCTGGCTGACGCCCCCGCGTATTTCACCGTAGGTACCTTTGTAATCCGCATTCATACTGGTAGAAGTGTTGTTATTGGCGCTGTCCAGTCCCTGCTGAACGTTCCAGCTCAGCTTGTCTCCCTCCAGCGCGGTACCATTCAGGCCCAGATTGTGGGTGGTGCCGTCTTTACCGTTGTTCAGGCTGTAGTTTGCCCAGGTGTCAGGCAGCCAGCGGTCGAGCGGAACCGACACGTTGAGGCCGATTTGTCGGTCATCGCTGATGGATTTACCGTCCTCGTCCGTGTCGTCGCTGTTTTTATTGACGCTGTAGCTCAGGCTATAGCTCACGCCGTGCCAGCTGTTGTTGTAGCTCACGCTCAGGGAGGTCATATCCTGACTCTGGCTCCAGTAACGCTCTTTCACCAGGCTTAGCGTCACCGAACCCCACTTATCGCCCAGCGTCTGGTCGATGGTGGCCTCCGCTCGTGCGCGGCGCTGCTGTGGAGCGGACCAGTCGTTTGCACGAGTCCAGGACTCCATAGTGTCCTGCAGGGTGTAAAAGCCTTTGCTGTTGTAGCGATAACCCGCCAGCGAGAAGCTAGTGCCGGTCGCGGTAAAATTTTTGCTATAGCGCAGACGAAGGGATTGCCCTTTGCTGGTTTTGCGCTTTTTCAGTAACGCTTTGGCGCGGGTAACGTCTAAGGAGAACGCGCCGAGGTCGCCAAGGTTTTTCCCTGCGCCGAGCGCGGCGGAGTGGTAATGCGAACTCTGCTGCGTACCGCCGTAAAGGGTGACCCCGTGTGACAGGCCATAGATGGCGCTGCCCTGGGCGAAAGGGGTCTTCTCAACCTCTTTATCGTATGAACGGTAACGCCCTGCCGCGACGCTGTATTTCAGGTGTTTTTCCCGCTGCAGCACCGGCACGGAGGCAAACGGCACCACGAAATGACTCTCGCTGCCGTCGGTCTCTTTTACCGTGACGTTCAGATCGCCGCTGCTGCCGGTGGGGTAGAGATCGTTAATCTCAAACGCGCCGGGGGCCACGGTGTTTTGATAGATAACGTAGCCATTCTGGCGAACCACCACCTGGGCATTACTGTGCGCCGTGCCGCGTACCACCGGGGCATAACCGCGCTCGCTGTCCGGCAGCATGTCGCTTTCGGTAGCCAGCTGTGCGCCAGTGTAAGAGACGCTGTCGAAAACGTCGGCCTGGGTGCTGCTCTGCCCCACGGTCAATTCGCTCTTCAGCCCCACGATATCGCGCTGGGCATAGGTATAGACCGGGGTCAGCTTGCCGTCGTCCTGACCCCCGTCCGAATTGTGGTTCCAGGTACTGTAATTACGCACGCGCCAGGCACCGGCGTTAAAGCCGGGGCGCAGATTAATAAACTGGCTGCTGTTGTCCGCTTTCCCCTGCTGGCGGGCGCGGCTTTGGCTGGCGTTAACGCTATAGTTCAGGATGCCCGCGGTGATCCCTTCGTCATACTCTTTCGGATCGATGTAGCCGCGAGGCACCTGGCCCAGCGCCGACTGGGGAATACTCAGCAGTAGTTGCTGGTTTTTGATGCGGAAAGTCGCCGAGGCCGAAGGGATGGCGCTGAGATCCGCGCATTCCCCTTTTGCCGCCAGCTTTGGATAATCTTTTGTTTTGATGCCCAGATGCGTTAATTCATCCAGACTCAGGCAGGGCTGCATGGAATCATCTCCCTGCGCATCTTTTTGTAATGTAAAAAGGACGTCACGGGTGTCGATTTTATTGTTATTGACGAACATCGTTACCTGATATTTGCCTGGCGCCTGACCGGGACCTTTTTCATAAACAGAGAGATCGGTCTTTGCCTGCTCTGGATTATCAATATCCAGCAGGGCAGGGTTAAAATAATCATCAGCGTGGGCCTGGAGCGCGCAGCATGTCACCGCTATCCCACAAAAAGTGGGCAGCATTTCACGCAGTCGACGTAATAGCGGCTTAGTTGTGCTGTACATGATTATCCAGGCGTCGAATAGAGTATTAACGAACGGATGCAGACCAGGTTTTACTGATGCTTCCGTAATCGTTAATGACCGACCAGCTCACGGTGTTACCGCTCATATTTGACGGAAGGGCAAAGCGGGTAGCGGTATTTGGCACAGCCCAGGTCGCTTTTGTTACTTTTTGGCCGTTCAGCGTTACGCTCTGGAAATTCATATAAAAAGGAGTAGGGTTGTTGACCACCAGATCGTTGCCTTCGCGGTGCCATTCCAGTTTATCAGCCACCGCTTCGGGTTTGCCTTTAATCGAAGTAGGGCGATACAGCAATTTAATACGGGTATTAATGGCGATTTGTAATGTATTAACGCCCTCTTCATGGCTTGAAGAAGGAATGGCTTTAATATTTAACCAGTACAACGACTCGCGATCTTCCGGCATATTTCCGCCGGTGCGTACCACGCGCAGCACGTTATCTTCTTTAGCATTCAGACGGAACAGCGGCGGGGTAATCAGAAACGGTGCTTTACCGCCTTTTTTCAAACCGGTATCCACCCAGGATTGTACCAGATAGTTAATATCATCCGGATTGGAAACCCCAATCGAAGACTCTTTTTTCTCTCCCTGATAAACCAGTCGGGTGCCATTAATGATCACACCTGCATGGGCTGTTACTGCGGTCAGTAAAAGCGCGCTTAATAAATAACTGTGTCGCATAAATATGTCTCAAAGAAAGAGGAGATAGTAACCTTTGCGTGAAGGCGAATATCTCCTCATTAAACGTATCAGTTATAAATAACGGTAAAAGTAGAGGCTGAGTTAGCCTGCCCGGCCGTGATCGCAGCCTGAGTCTGAATATAACGTGCGCCAAACTCCAGATTAGTTACCGTCGTTCCAGGAGTTAAAGGATACTGCTTTGAAGGCGTATACAGACTGACGGGCTGTTCGGATGAATCAACCAGCTGAATCGCCACGCCGGTTGCAGTTGTCGCACCCGGGGTTAAGGCCAGCGTGGTATTATTATCCGCATCGGGCGTACCACCGAAGTTGATGGCTGCAGACGTGACCGTTTCCGGGCAGTCTTTTAACTGAATATCAAATTTCGTTAAGGTGCTGGTAGAGCCTGCGCCGGTAAATGTTGTTTTGGATACTTTGCCCAGCGCAACATTCAGCGGACTGCTTAAACCGTTCACCACCTGACAGGCGGAATCGATAATTTCACCCGTGAAGTTAATTTGCCCTTCGCCGGTGGATGCCGCGAAAGAAGATGCAGAGCATCCCAAAGCTGCAGCAATGAATAAACCTAAAATGACTTTTTTCATATTTAAACCTGTATGTTTCTCCTTTCGACCTCTGCGTCCCGCATTATTCGAAGTTATGTCTCAACTACTCACCGCTGGCTATTTAATCAGAAAATTCAGGCCGGGAAAGATCCCGCGAAGCTTCCAAATAATTCAATTAATTCTTGCAAAATAATTTTTTTACTAAAACAATTGATTATAAAAATCCGCAGGGCGGGCAAAAAAACTAACAGCGGAGTCATCATCAGGGCTATATTGTTGATAACCTGCTGTAAGGAGAAATGTCGTGGATTATCGCAAAATTATCAAAGAGGTAGGGCGCGGGAAAAATCATGCCCGCGATCTGGACCATGAAACCGCGCGTGCGCTTTATACCCGCATGCTGGAGGGCGACGTCCCAGACCTGGAGATGGGGGGCATTCTGATCGCGCTGCGTATCAAAGGCGAAGGTGAAGCGGAGATGCGCGGGTTCTATGAAGCCATGCAGGCGCAAACGCTGTGCTTAACGCCGCCGGTGGCAAAACCCATGCCGATCGTGATCCCGAGCTACAACGGCGCGCGCAAGCAGGCAAATTTAACTCCATTGCTCGCAATCTTATTACACAAGCTGGGATTTCCGGTGGTGGTGCACGGCGTAAGCGAAGATCCCACCCGCGTGCTGACGGAAACCATTTTCGGGATGTTGGGCATCGAGCCAACGCGTCATGCCGGTCAGGCGCAGGCGAAGCTGGATGGCCATCAGCCTGTTTATATCCCGGTCGGCACGCTCTGTCCGCCGCTGGAAAAGCAGCTCGATATGCGCTGGCGCATGGGCGTGCGCAACAGCGCGCACACGCTGGCGAAACTGGCCACGCCGTTTGGCGAAGATGCCGCCCTGCGTCTCTCCAGCGTTTCGCACCCTGAATACGTGGCGCGCGTGGGGCAGTTCTTTGAGGCAATTGGCGCAAGGGCGTTACTGATGCACGGCACGGAAGGCGAGGTTTATGCGAACCCGCAGCGCTGTCCGCAGGTGATGCTGATCGATTCTGCCGGAACGCGCGCCGTTCTGGAACGCGGGGAAGAGAATAGCGGTGTGATATTGCCTGAGGCAAAAGATCCCCATACCACAGCCCACTGGATTGAGCAGTGCCTCGCCGGAAATGTTCCTGTTCCGCATTCCATAAAGCTGCAGATGGCCTGCTGTTTGCTGGCAACCGGAGAAGTGGAATCCGTCCAGGCCGGCCTTGAACGCGTGGCGCAGGCGTTTTAGACAAAAAAAGCCCGTCCAGTGGCGGACGGGCAAGCAAGGGTAACAACAACAGGGTCAATGAGGGTGGAGCAGCTCACCAGAGGGTATGGCGAGGGTACAGCATTCGTTCAGTCGATTATTTGTAGATAACCGCGGTACCGCTCAGCTTGTTATTGCCGTTAGCGGAGGTAATGGTGTATCCGCTTGCACCGGCAGCAGCGGCTTTCTCAGCCAGTTTGGCTTCCAGACCGTCCAGGGTGGTTGCGCCATCAGCACTCACCACACCGACTTTGTTCATGTTCTGTGCCTGAGTAGAAGAGACAGGCTCGACGGCGAAAGCGCCGAAAGACAGAGCGGACAGGGCAACAGCAGCTACAGCATATTTGATGGTTTTCATAATTAATCTCTCGCAGGTGTTTCTGTTAAGGGGACGATGTTCCGTCGATGTGATAAGTATCACGGTTTTTTGCGAGTGATAAAATCGAAGAGAATTGACGTGGTTGCTCAAAAAAATTGAATGACAAATAACTTATTGAATATTAATAAATTCAAAGCACCACTTTACACTTCTTGCGGATGCGCTTTACAGAAGCGATACGAAGGGCACGTTTTGCTACGCGTCTGGCTAAAAACCGTGAGCGTAAAGGAACGCGCGCGCTCGGTTAGCTTTGGTAAAGCAAAGTCAACGTAACTGGCTATCTTTCGAACCTCTGCGATTATATCCCGAGTGTGATGCATTTTTTGAATCTTTATGCTGCTGGCACGTAATGCAAAGCCGCACGCCGGGAATGGCTTTTCGGCGCGCCTCCGGAATGGGTTCTCCGCATTCTTCGCATTCCGTTAGGCTTTCACCGCGCGGAATTTCACCGCGGGCACGCGCAACCGCATCTTCAATAGTACTGTTGATCTGTTCGTTAACAGCGTCGTCATTTGCCCAGCCGGAAGCCATAGCGTCCTCCTGAAATCGGTTTAGGCCATATGTTTACTATGGGGTTAAAAAATGAACAATCAAGGCGAAGAGAGAAGTGAACTGCACCCGTTGAGCAGATGCAGTCTTGTGGAAGAGACAGATTATTTATAAATGGTCGCAGTGCCGTACATATGGTTATCTCCGCCAGCGGAGTTCACCACGAATCCTTTTGCACCTTCCTGACGGGCTTTTTCGGCGAGCTTATCCTGTAGATCGTCAAGGTTACTGGCACGGCTTACCGAAACGGTGCCCGCAGCACGTAGCTGGCTCGTATCGGTACTTTGGGTCAGTGACTGAACGGCCATGGCAGAGAAGGACGCGGTCGCCAGGGCGGCTGCGATAACAGCAAGGGTCAGGTACTTTTTCATAATCACATCCTCATGAGGAAACAACAGGTGATTCCCTTTAAGTTTAGAAGCCTGACGAGTGTGACTTAGCGCAAATATTTGATGATGATCTGCTTATTTTTTGAACAATGTAAATTGACAATTCGCTGACGGATCATAGACATAAAGGTGTTTGATTTATGGCGGGTTTTTGAGTGTAGCAGAGAAAGATTTACCGTTGGGCCAGCAAAGAGTATCTTACGCCGCTGTTTAAAGGAGAATGCCATGACTGCCCAAAAGCCGGGATTGCACCCGCGAAATCGCCACCGCAGCCGCTACGACATGAACGCGTTATGCCTGAGCTGCCCGCCGCTGCAGGACTATCTTGTTCAGACCCCTGCGGGTGAATCCTCGGTCAACTTTGCTGACCCGCAGGCGGTTAAAATGCTGAACAAAGCCCTGCTGGCGCATTTTTACGGTGTAGCTCACTGGGATATCCCGGAAGGCTTTCTCTGTCCACCTGTGCCGGGCCGCGCTGACTACGTACATCACCTTGCCGACCTCCTTGCCGAAGGCAATGAGGGTGTCGTTCCACAGCAGGCCACCATCCTGGATATTGGCACCGGTGCGAACCTGATTTACCCGCTGATAGGGGCGCATGAATATCAGTGGCGCTTTACCGGAAGCGAAATCGGTGACGAGGCCTTTGCCAGCGCCCAGGCGATTATCAGCGCTAACCCGGGATTGAGCCGCGCCATTCGCCTGCGTCGTCAGAAAGACGCGGCGTCGATATTCAACGGCATTATTCACAAAAACGAAAGCTATGACGCCACGATGTGCAACCCGCCGTTCCATGATTCGGCGGCATCGGCCCGTGCGGGCAGCGAGCGCAAGCGCCGTAACCTGGGTCAGGCTGAAGATGCCGCGCTGAACTTCGGCGGACAGCAGCAGGAGCTCTGGTGTGAAGGGGGCGAAGTGGCGTTTATCCTGCGCATGATTGCGGAAAGCAAACAGTTTAGCCGTCAGGTGAAGTGGTTTACGACGCTGGTTTCCCGGGGGGATAACCTGCCGCCGCTCTACCGCGCGCTGACCGAAGCGGGCGCCGTAAAAGTGGTGAAAAAAGAGATGGCGCAGGGCCAGAAACAGAGCCGCTTTATCGCCTGGACGTTTATGGACAACAACAAACGTCGCAAATAGCACTCCGTCGTAGGCCGGGTAAGGCGAAGCCGCCACCCGGCAACCAGGTCACAGCGTCGGCTCCTGCGGAGGGAGCGGCGATGCGGGCGGCGGCAATACCTGATACGTCTGCACGGGCATCCGCACGTTCGCCAGATCAAAGTGTTTTTTCACCATGCTGTCGAGCGCAAAGCGCACCGTCCACTGCTTCAGCGGCTGGGTGGTGAACGACACGCGCAGGGTAAAGGCTGTGTTCGTCAGCCCGACGATGCCGGCAAATGACGGCTCTCCGATCACCAGCCCGCGAATATCCTCCATCTCCATCAGTTCTTCTACCGCATCGCGCAGTGCCTGCTTCGCTTTGTCCGCATCCTCGTGGCGATCCACATCGTAGTTCGCCACAACGGAACCAATGCCGCGCACAAAGTTGGCGAAGGTGGTGATCGAAGACCAGGGAATGATGTGGTACGCCCCGGTGTCCTGACGCACGCCAACCGAGCGGATGGACATCCTCTCCACGGTGCCGGTTAACGGCCCGATGGTCACCAGATCGCCCGTGTTCATCCCGTTTTCAAACTGAATGAAGATACCGGTAATAATATCCTTCACCAGCGTTTGAGAGCCGAAGGAGATGGCCAGCCCCAGGGCACCGGCACCCGCCAGCAGCGGGGCGATATTCACGCCGATTTCCGACAGCACGATCATGATGGTGATGGTGCTGATAATCACCGCCAGCGCGTTGCGGAACAGGGTTAACAGCGTTCTTGCCCGTGCGCTGGGCAGGGGCCTGCCGTGAATATCCGATACCAGGCGGTTCTCAATAAGGCTCGCCAGCAGCGTCCAGCCGACGGCGGAGAAGAATAAAATCAGCGCGATGCGAATCAGGATATCGACCGTTTTTTCACCCGCACCGTTGTGCAGCCAGTTCCAGAAATCAAACAGGCTCCATGCATTCAGGAGCAGCATAATCGCCACGCAGACGGTGAGAATGCGCGCCACCTTGAGCGATACCGACATCCAGCCGTTTACCCGCTTTTGCAGTTCCGGGTAATTACGCTGGACCTGCGGCGACAGGGTGATGGTTTTCGAGATCCAGCGCGACAGCAGCCCTGACACAAACGCCGCGATGCCGATAATGGCCAGGCTTTTGAACGTCGCTCCCATCATAAACTTCAGGCTATTGCCCGGGTCGAACAGCGAGAAGAAGCACAGCACGATGAAGTAATCGCTTGCCAGCCAGTGCCACACCAGGGCGAACGCGCGGATAAAGAGGCTAAAGAACGAGAGGGAACGATCGGCCAGATTCAACAGGCTTTGGGTAATGGTTTTTTTATTGTGGAAGATAAGGTACAGCGACCAGACGGTAATGCAGATCATGATTAGAACGTTTGCCAGCGCGCCAAACTGGACGTTCACCTGGTTGGAGATGATCGGCACGGCAACCAGCAGGCCGTAGCCAATCAGCCCGCTGAGCACGCTCAGGCGCAGCGCCCAGTACTTCGCGCTCGCATCCCGAATGGAGAAAGGCCGCAGCTCCGGCACGTGCGGACAAAAGAGTAACCGCAGCAGCGCCTTGAAGAACTCAATCAGGGCAAAGGCATTCAGGAAAAGCGACTGCTGGAAGGCGATGGTTTTGTTGCCGGCATTCAGCGTGTCGGCCAGCATCTGGCCTAAAAACAGCGTCAACGCCAGCAGCAGTAAATCGATGATGAACGCGGAGGCGATCATCAACGGCAGGTGCAGCCAGCTGCTTTTATGCTGATTCTTTCTGCGTCCCCATTGCCCCATTTTGCGGTACAGCGGCCACGCGCACAGGCGCACCAGCCAGTAAAAAAGAAACACCGCCCCCGCCAGCATCAGGAACTGCGTGGCGGCGGCGGTAAACGTTTGCGGGTTAAACGGCTTATGCGGGGAGCCAATCAGGTTGCGGTAAAGCTGAGCGAAGCGCGAGGAGAGCGCTTCCCCATAGTGACGGCTCACGTCGGTGACGTTTTCCAGCACCGTTTTTTGCTCCTCAGCCTGCGGAGGGGTGAGGGTTGGCACCGACTCCTGCGGCGGCGTGGCGGCGGCTTTGCGCAGCTGGCCAATGAGCTCCTGCCGGGAGGTGTCGTTTTCAAGGACGTCGGCAAGCGCGCCGTAGGCGGCTTTTTTCTGTTCAACATCGGGTTCCGGAGGCGGCGTACTTTGCTGGGTAGCGGTGTTCCCGGTGGTCACTCCAGGGATCGCGACGGCGAACGATGGCGCACTAAACAGGCTAATCAACAGCAGCAGGATCCACGGCACGGCGTCCTCCGGTGAAAATGTCGAACAAAATGATAAGTATAGAAGTCGGGACGCGGAGGGGGATTTTTGGGAACAATCTGGCGTAAAAAAGCCGGGCTTGCCCGGCTTAGCGTAAAGCGATGGATCAGGAGACGTGCTGCAGGAACTCCTGCAAACGCTGGCTCGGCGGGTTCGCAATCAATTCCTGCGGGTTACCGTCTTCCGCGATACGGCCTTTATCAATAAAGATCAGGCGGGACGCCACTTTTTCAGCAAAGCCGATTTCGTGGGTCACGATAACCATCGTCATCCCTTCTTCCGCCAGATCCTGCATGACTTTCAGCACCTCGTGGCGCAGCTCCGGGTCGAGTGCGGACGTAGGCTCATCAAACAGCATCATTTTCGGTTTGACCGCCAGGGCGCGAGCAATCGCCACACGCTGCTGTTGGCCACCTGACAGCTCGGAAGGGTAGTGGTGCGCACGTTCTGCCAGGCCGACTTTCGCCAGCAGATCTTTTGCCAGCGCTTCCGCCGCCGCTTTGCTGGCACCGCGCACGCGCAGTGGGCCAAACATCACGTTTTCCAGCGCCGTGAGGTGCGGGAACAGGTAGAACTGCTGGAACACCATGCCCGCTTCCTGACGAATCAGACGGTCGTCCACTTTTGGGTCGTTTACCTTCAGGCCGTCGACGATCAGATCGCCGCTGGTGATCTCTTCCAGCTTGTTGATGCAGCGCAGCAGGGTGGATTTACCGGAGCCGGATGGCCCAATAATCACCACCACTTCACCCTGTTTGATGTTCAGATCGATATTGTGCAGCACCTGGGTTGGGCCAAAGTGCTTGGAAACGTTTTTAAATTCAATCACAGGATTTTCATCCTTCTTTCAAGACGACGCAGAACGAAGCTCAGAACCAGAGTAATGATCAGGTAGACAACGGCTACCGCACTCCAGATTTCCAGCGCGCGGAAGTTGCCTGCAATGATCTCCTGCCCCTGACGGGTCAGCTCGGCCACGCCGATAACAATGAACAGCGACGTATCTTTAATGCTGATGATCCACTGGTTACCGAGCGGCGGCAGCATGCGACGCAGCGCCAGCGGCAGAATAACGTGGCGGATCGTTTCGCGACGAGAAAGACCTAGCGCCAGACCGGCTTCACTGAAACCTTTATGAATCGACAGCACCGCACCGCGGGTGATTTCCGCAATATAGGCACCTGAGTTGATCATAATGGTGACAACGGCCGCGCTGAACGGGTCGATGCGCAGGTCGGTGAATGCCATTGGCAGGGCGAAGTAGATGAACATGACCTGCACGACAATAGGCGTGCCGCGGATCACTTCGATGAAAACCAGTGCGATGTGGTTTGCGATCCAGCCGCCGTAGGTGCGGGCGAAACCGGCGACAAGACCGATAATCAACCCACCAACCAGACCCAGGACCGAAATCCACAGGGTCATTTTAGCGCCTTCAAGCAAGATAGGAATGGCAGGCCAGATGGCGCTCCAGTCAAACTGCATGATAATTTCCTGTTACTGTTACCGTGTTTCAAAAATAGCAGGGGCGAAAGGTCGCCCCCGAGTGAACGTGATTTTACGTCTTATTATTTAGGCTCGGTGCCGAACCATTTTTTGTAGATTTCGTTATAGGTGCCGTTCTCTTTCAGCGTTTTCAGCGCGCCGTTAACTTTCGTGCGCAGGTCGTCGCTGCCTTTCGGGAATGCGATACCGTACTGCTGCGCTTCCAGAGACTCGCCAACGGCTTTGAACTTGCCGTTACCGGCTGTCTTAATGAAGTACAGGATGTTAGGCGTGTCGTGCAGAACAGCGTCAGCACGGTTGGTGCCGAGTTCCATGTACGCGTTGTCGATGTTCGGGAACTGACGCAGGTCTTTGGTTTTGATATTTGCTTTCGCGTAATCAACAGAACCGGTGCCGCTCTTCACTGCCACCACTTTGCCGTCGAGATCTTTCACGCTTTTTACGTCGTTATTATCGGCTTTGACCATGACCAGCAGGCCGCTTTTGTAGTAGCCGTCAGAGAAGTCGATCGCTTTTTTACGTTCATCGGTAATGGTGATGCCTGCCAGTGCCAGATCAACGTTTTTGGTTTGCAGTGCCGGGATGATGCCGCTGAAGTCCATAGGCTTCAGGGTGTAATCCAGCTTGAGTTCTTTTGCGATAGCGGCCCACAGATCCACATCAAAACCAACGTATTTATCACCCTGTTTGAATTCAAACGGAACGAACGCCGTGTCGGTCGCCACAACCAGTTTGTCGGCAGCCTGAGAGGACACTGCAAAAGCCAGGGTAAGTGCAGCCAGTGAAACTTTTAATACAGACTTCATAGCATTTCCTTTTATATCCACGGGGCGATCCCCTGCGAGAACAGGTGGCACAATGAAAAAATCGTGCCAACTTTACAAGCTATTGTTTTGCAAAGGGGATGATGTCATGCATTGCACAATAAATGGGGCAATGAGGTGTTATTGCACCATACTGGAGCACCGTTTTGGTGCGCTTCGTTTGGCTCAACTGACGGGGAGATATTTAGCGTAAATTCTGACGAAAAAACAATCTTCCGTTAACGGTTGTGTGAGGTGATTATTACATTTCGTTCACTTTTGCAGGTGTGCAGGCAAAAAGTGTGCACCATAGATGTGCAAAACCCTCACCAATGGCACAGGTGACAGGCAGCTGAAACTGAAAGTGTCAAAACAGGCACGGAAAGAGAAACCTTCACTGCCAGAGTACTGATATGTCTGAGGGATATCTTGTGAGGTGCACGGCGTGGAGAAAATGGTGCTGACATCGCTGCCGCGGACCGCTATTACGGCGTGAGGCAACAAACGCCCCCGACCAGCAAGGCCGAGGGCGATTAAGATAGCAAAAACCGTTATCCGGTGAATTGGCTGCGGAATCCAATAATTTCCCCAGTTAACCCGGAGGAAGGAACGTTAAATCAGCTCCATTAATTTGCTTTTTTTGGCCTGGAATTCTTCTTCCGAAATGATCCCGCTCTCTTTGAGTTCGGAAAGCTTTTTGAGCTGCTCATAGGGATCCTGATGGGTCATAGCCGGTTCGGCTATTGGTGTTTCCGTCTTTACTCCGCGGCCAGCTTCAATCGCCTCAATCAGGGCGAGTTCTGCATCCTTGCTGAACATCTTAAATTCCAGATCGTCGTGGGAAGTATGGATCCGAATGACCCGGTGACCCAGCGTGGACTTGCGTTCAATCGACGTAATGGATTTTAACGGGATAGTCTCAATCACCTCGCCGAGAAAACCTTTACGGTAGAATGCCACTCGCTGGCCCGTAACGATCAGTGCACCGTTGTGCTGTTTGTCCTTACCCTGTCCCATCACTTTGCCGATATAACCTTCTCCCCACTGCAGAACGGCTTCACCAGGATTGAGATGGTTTGCTTCGAATTTGCTGACGTGCTTATTTTCTTTCATCAAAAAACTCCCTTTAAGAAGACCGATGCATTTGGCCTGCATCGGATTGAAGTCACTGCAAAATGAATCATCTATCATATTGCATACCCGGGATAACTGCACTTCTTGAAAGGCGATTTTGTACACGGTATTTACCGGATGATCTGCTTCAGACGCGGAGGGGTCAGCGAGCGGATGCGAAGAAAGAATCCTGCCGGCAGAATGAAGACGACCGCCACGTCTCTTCCGGTGCTGGCGCATAAGAGTGAATTACTCCCTAATTAGATCTTATTTTTCTGATAATATGACATTGTTTTTTAATGGATATATACAGTCAAAAGGATAACGATGAGCACTTTTCTTTCTTTAATCGCATTTATTCTGTTTGTAGCCTTTATTATTGGCCTGATTAAACCTTCGCTGGTCAAAATGCCCGGTCGTAAGCAAGTCAGTGCCATTTATCTGGGCGGTTTTCTGGGCCTCTGCGTAATCAGTGCCATCCTGCTACCGGCCGACCGCAGTCCGGCCGTCGTGAAAAAACAGGATCAGCCGCAGAATGCGGACGTCTCCCCGCCGCCTTTCAAATATGCCGATAAAACCCTTACCGAGTATCGTAGGGAGCGTAAGGATACGCGACACAAGATTGTGGCTGCTTATATGGCATATCGTCAGGTGCCCGTCGCGTCAGAAGAGGGGTTTTATGCCTGCGTGAGCCAGAACAGCTACACCACGCAGGGTGACACACCGTTTGCCGTGATAGCGAACTGGTGTTTCACTGAATACCGTTCCAGTCCTGAGATGCTGGCAAAACGCATCAACTTCGATACATTTCAGGATAATTTTAGCGGTTGGAACGGGGCTTATCGTCCGTTAGAGGCCATGATCAAAGCCGACATGCATGATGATTCCTCCTACAAACACCTCTCCACACGGTATCATCTGGTTCTGACCGACGATCCGCATGCCACGATAGATACCACATTCCGTGGCACCAACGCCTTTGGTGGCGTAGTCAAAGAGACTGTCTCTGCGCGGGTAGATCTGCGAACCGGGAATGTTATTTCGATCGTTGAACAGTAAGGGCAGCAAGCTTCCTCGTCTGTTCGTGCGAGTGAAGGGCCAACAGCGAGGCTGCTTTTTTAACATTCATTGAAAATATGATTTGTATCATATGTCTTGCTCTCTTTTTTCGCCGAAAAATTAAGCATTAGCGTTTGGCGGCAGAGCGATTATGCGCTCTGCCGTTTTTTTATCCTCGACCCGACGTTAACACCTTGCTCAAGATCGCGTCCTGGCTTATAGCGACGGACATGCCAGTGCTGGAAATAGAGCGTCACCAGGAACCGTCTCGAAAAAGCTGGAACATCTGCGTGGAAATCTGGAAGCGTTGTTCATAATAAAACGCCCCCGACCATGAAGGCCGCGGGCGGTTAAGATATCAAAACCATTTATTCAGTGAAACACAGTGCCGCTCCGCTTATGTGAACGGCATCGCGTCATGGCGAGGGTTTAATAGAGCAATTATATGAATTACTCGATGTTAGATTCGATAAACCACAGGAATTGATCAAGGTCGCGTGACGCGGCGGTGAAAATGTCTGCGGTATCTTCGTCTTTGGCTTCGCCAATCGCTTTGCGCACGTCATTGGCCACAATCGCATAGCGGTCCGCCAGCTCTTTAAGGTGATCCTGAACGGTATGGATATCCAGCGGATAACTCTTCAGTGGCGTTTTGCTGTTGATCACCTGTGTGGTACCAAGCGCCACGCCGCCCAGCTGAACGGCACGTTCAGCCATCGTATCGAGGTGGGTTACCAGTGCTGTGCGGAAGCCATCCAGCATTTCATGAACGGCAATAAAGTTTGCACCGCGCATATTCCAGTGGGCCTGTTTGGTGATCAGCGAAAGATCGATGAACTGGATCACCTGGCGATTCAGCAACTCAATGGTCGCCTTCTTGTCGCTATCCGATACATCGTTACGGGTATAAAGCAGATTAGACGCTTTCGTTTTCACCAGTTTAGCGGTACTCATAATCTCATATCCTCTTGATGTTTATGTCCCAGGTAATTACGGAACTAAGTATAGCACCGGATTTTTTCTCTGCGGTTTGGCTATGCCTATCGGTTTAATAGCGAGAAGTGGCTTGAGAATTTAATTTATTGAAATCAATGGGTAATTTTTAAATTGATACAGATCAATCTTAATTGCTGATTGGGGATGTAAACGCAGAGGGATATTTCGAAAATAGCGCAAAGTGTGTAAGAAATTATAACGTCTGTCTTTCTGGCCTTTATTCTGCATGGCGTGGAAGCCATGCAGAATATATGGCCTTAGCTGATATCCACTTTCTCAACTTTAGGCTCCGGGCGCATGGTGAGCGTCGAGCCCATTGATGCCGCGATAATCGAGCAGAGCGCCAGCGTCTGGGTCAACGTGAGGGTTTCGCCGAGAAACACCATTCCGGAAATGGCGGCTAGCGCAGGCTCCATGCTCATCAGCGTGCCAAATATGCGCGTCGGCAGACGCGTAAGGGCAATCATCTCCAGAGAGTAGGGGAGTGCGGTAGAAAGAATCGCGACCGCCAGCCCGATGGGCATGACGGACCATTGCCAGATAGATTCGGTTGCCTGCGCCATGCCGATAGGCACGAAGACGATGGCTGCGATCAGGGAACCTAAGGCGACGGTCGCCGGACCGTGCTCTTCTCCTGCACGCTGGCCCGTAAGTATATAGACGGCCCAGCAGGCGCCTGCACCCAGCGCCAGGGCTGCACCCGTCAGATCGATCTCAGCGACGCTCTGGCCCAGCGGCAGCAGGAACCATAAACCCAGAACGGCTAACACGACCCAGATAAAATCGACCGGACGTCGCGAGGAGAACAGCGCCACCGCCAGCGGGCCGGTAAACTCCAGCGCGACGGCGATCCCCAGCGGTATCGTCTGAATAGAGAGGTAGAACAGATAGTTCATTGCCCCAAGGGAGAGTCCATAAAACAGCAGGGGTAAACGCTGCTCCTTTTTGAAGCGCAGACGCCAGGGTTTGAAAATGACCACCAGTATCACCGTGCCCAGCACGATACGCAGGGCAGTCACCCCAGGCGCACCGACCAGCGGAAAAAGTGATTTTGCAAGCGAAGCACCGCTTTGAATGGACAACATGGCAATGAGTATGACTGCTACCGGCAACCAGACCGACGACGTGCGGGATAACCCAGGCATCCTTTCTCCTGTCAGCTTATGTCAAATGAGGTAAAGGTTGCAGTGTAAAGGAAATAAGCGGCAACGGTTGAGGTGCTGTTGAAAAAAAACCTCGTGAAATCCGTAAAATGGTTAAGCGCTGGTGGATTTATCGCCTGATAGATTAGGAATAATCTGGATGAATGTAACGGCGCTTGCGCGCACTATGCGCATTTAGTAGTGAAAATTGCATGTGATTTGAAAGAGATAGCTGACGCTGGAAACGTTCTGTTACAGGAAAGGTTTCATTAGACATCACGAATCACAAAGAGTTTCGCAAATTTTTTTGATATATTTAAAACTTACGGACTTACTTGAAGCACATTTGAGGTGGTTATGAAAAAAATTGCATGTCTTTCAGCACTGGCCGCTGTACTGGCTGTTTCCGCAGGTACCGCTGTAGCTGCTACTTCTACTGTTACTGGTGGTTACGCTCAGAGCGACTATCAGGGCGTGATGAACAAAGCTAACGGTTTCAACCTGAAGTATCGCTACGAGCAGGATAACAATCCACTGGGCGTGATCGGTTCTTTCACCTACACCGAGAAAGATCGTTCTGAAAACGGCGCATACAACAAAGGCCAGTATTACGGTATCACCGCTGGTCCAGCTTACCGTCTGAATGACTGGGCGAGCATCTACGGTGTTGTAGGTGTTGGCTACGGTAAATTCCAGCAGACTGAAAACCAGAGCGAAAGCCGCACTGCAAGCAACAGCGACTATGGCTTCTCCTATGGCGCAGGCCTGCAGTTCAACCCAATCCAGGACGTTGCTCTGGACTTCTCCTATGAGCAGAGCCGTATCCGCAACGTTGACGTTGGCACCTGGATCGCGGGCGTAGGTTACCGCTTCTAATCACTCCGGTGAGCTAATAAAAAATCCGCCCAATGTGGCGGATTTTTTTTGTGGAAAGTAAAAGCAAAACGGCAACCCCAGGTTGCCGTTTTTAGTGTTGTTCCCTCTCCCCGTGGGAGAGGGTCAGGGTGAGGGTATCGGACCGCTACTTACTCTTAATATCGAAAATATCCGTACCCAGATGGTTGTAGTCAACTTTCTGTAACTTGAAGTTGGTAACGTACACTGGGGGAGCTTTCTTGTTAGAGACAAACGGGTAAGCCGTTTTTATCTGCCCGGCTGTAATTCCCGTCCACTGCGAGAAGAACTGCAGGAAATCATTTGCCGAACGGCGCGCTTTAATCACGCGATGCGTTTTATCATCACTCGACAGCACCATAAACGGCACCTGGAAGTTCTGCTGGAACTTGTCATCGTGCGCCAGGTACTGCACCTCTTTACCACGCTCTTTAAACGCCAGCCCATGATCCGAGAAATAGACCATGGAGAAGCTGTCGCCCGTATTGCGTAGCTGATCGTACAGCTTGCTCAGCAGGTCGTCGGTTTGCGTCATGGTGTAGAGATAGCAAGAGGTCTCTTTGGACTGCACGAACTCCGCGTACTTCCCGCCGGTCCGATCGCAGGCCTGCGGGTGCGACCCCATCAGGTGCAGGACGATCAGCTGAGGCTGGGTGCGCGGAGTGGCGAAGACCTGTGCCGTCATTTTCAACAGCGCTTCGTCTTTGGTATTTTTGTCGGCTTCAAAGTCGCCGTTCTTCAGGAACTGCACTTCGTCGGCACGTTTGGCGATACTGGCGATGGCCGTATCGTATTCGCCAATTTGCCCCTGATTGGAGAACCACCAGGTCTGATAACCCGCGCGGTTTGCCAGGGTGACAAAATTATCCTGATACTGAGGTTTGCCGTCGACGACCCGGTTAAGCGTCAGGCCGAGCGATTTCTGCGTCGAGCCGCTGGCCGCAACATAATCGGTAAACAGCGTGCCTTTGACCGAACTGGCAAACGGTGTGTTATCCCAGTGTCCGCCGAAGGCTCCCATTGCATCGCGACGGGCACTTTCCCCAATCACCACCACATAGGTGTGATACTTCGGCTTAACGGCCAGCACGTTCCAGGTGTCTTTCATATTGGAAAGCTCAGCCATGCGCGCCTGTTCGTCGAGAACCTCTTTATTATTGACAACGACGTCCTTCACGAAGCGAAAAACCGGATAGCCGATATTGGTGAGCCTGAGCTTACCGTCCCAGGGAATATTCTGGATGGGGGCGACAAACGCCACGGCAACGCTGAACACCAGACAGAGTATTTCGATCTTACCCCAGGATTTTTTCTCGCCCGGCTGACGGCGGATGGCGATAACGCCCAACGCGAAGATAAAGATCCCGACCACGTAGCTGTACCACGGGAAGATCGTCAGGATCTCCGTTGACTCTTCCATATTGGTCGAGTGCAGCGCCAGCAGGGTATTAAAGTTTGGCGCGCCGTAAGCCTGGCCAAACGGGAAATAGAGTGCAGCGACCAGCGAGCAGATCCCGATTAACGCTTTTTGCACGCGCGGTGCGGTTCGCCACAGCACATGCAGAACGCAGGTGAAAGCCACCGCGTAGAGCAGACTAAAGGGATAACCCAGCGCAAAGTTAATCAGCAATGACTGCAAAAAGTAAAAACCCGTCCACGGGCTTAAGGCCCGGCTGCGGGTCACAACGGTATCTATCAGGGTTACATTCATAGGTCACTATCATGGATGAAAACGCCATGTGCTCACCCTGGCGTCAAGGGTCATAACCTGCCTGACAGTGCGTGGAGAGGGAATGAGGGTCCGCTTCAGCGAGCCGCAAATTGTGCAGGGCTGCAAGAAGATAGTGCGAGCGCTAAATAATATCAACAGTTGCTAAGCAGATGTTTTGCGAAGGGGATTGCAAATCCGCAAAAAAGATCGGGAATAAGGCGGCTGGAAGCCAGTTTACAGCGTGATTGTGACGGGAAAATGAAGCGGCGTACCGCAACGCCGCTTAGTGGGAAGGTTTGTCGTCCTGATGCGGTTTGTTGTTAAACATATCGCACAGCATGTTCAACAGCATTAAGCGCACTTTAAAGGGAGAGTGGGTAAACACGGTCATGCACCTCTTGAATTCGTTCATAAGACCTCCTGAGTTTTGATCCCTTCGATCCGTGAAGGGTGACTGCATTACATACAGATATAGCACAGGCTATATTGTATAGCTATGGCTATTTCGTTAATTTTTTGTGCTTGCGGAGCTATGGTTTACAATGTGCGCTCTCGAAACCGGGCGCTGGAAGCGTCACCCCACTGAGGAAGTACAATGAACCGTCGCGCAGGTCATCCGACAATCAGGAAAACGACGCAACTGGTGAATGTTGAAGAACATGTCGAAGGTTTTCGCCAGGTCCGTGAAGCGCACCGGCGTGAACTGATTGATGACTATGTTGAACTCATTTCCGATCTGATCCGTGAGGTTGGTGAAGCGCGCCAGGTCGATATGGCCGCCAGGCTGGGGGTTTCACAGCCAACTGTCGCTAAAATGTTAAAACGCCTGGCCTCCGTGGGCTTAATTGAAATGATCCCCTGGCGCGGTGTTTTTCTGACGCCGGAAGGGGAGAAGCTCGCGCAGGAGAGCCGCGAGCGCCACCAGCTTGTCGAGAATTTTTTACTGGTGCTGGGCGTCAGCCCGGAGATCGCCCGCCGGGATGCGGAAGGCATGGAACACCACGTCAGCGAAGAGACGCTGGTGAAGTTTCGCGAATTTACCCTTAAATATGGTCCCTCCGCTGAATGAAAATCCCTGGACTGCAGGCCCTGGCACGCGATCGTTTCTTCCATCTCTTATTACTCATTGGCGCAGGGTTAAGCCTTTTTGTGCCGTTTGCGCCACACGCTTGGCCCGCCGCGATTGACTGGCGAACCATCATTACCCTGAGCGGCCTGATGATGCTCACCAAAGGGGTCGAGCTGAGCGGCTATTTTGACGTTCTGGGCCGTAAAATGGTGCGCCGCTTTGCCACCGAGCGCAGGCTGTCCCTGTTTATGGTGTTCTCCGCCGCGGTGCTGTCGACGTTTCTGACCAACGATGTGGCGCTGTTTATCATCGTGCCCCTCACGCTCACGCTGCGTAAGCTGTGCGAGATCCCGGTCAGCCGGCTGATCATCTTTGAAGCGCTGGCCGTCAATGCGGGCTCGCTTCTGACGCCTATCGGCAACCCGCAAAATATCCTTCTGTGGGGACGGTCCGGTCTGTCGTTTGCCGCCTTTACCTGGCAGATGGCCCCTCTGGCGCTGGTGATGATGCTTTCGCTGATGGCGGTGTGCTGGTTCGCGTTTCCGGATAAAAAGCTGCAGTACCACAGCGGCACAACCGGCCCGCAGTGGCAGCCGCGTCTGGTGTGGAGCTGCCTTGGGTTATATATCGTCTTTCTGTTCGCGCTGGAGCTGAAGTATGAGCTGGCGGGCGTCCTGCTCGTTGCCGCGGGGTTTGTCGTCCTGGCGCGTCGCGTGCTGGTGAGCGTGGACTGGACGCTGCTGCTGGTCTTTATGGCGATGTTCATCGACGTGCATCTGCTTATTCAGCTCCCGGTGCTGCAAACCGTTCTGCACAGCGTCAGCAGTCTGCCGCAGGCAGGGCTGTGGCTGACGGCGATTGGCCTGTCGCAGTTTATCAGCAACGTGCCTTCCACCATTCTGCTGCTCAACTACGTTCCGCCGGACACGCTTCTGGCCTGGGCGGTGAACATCGGCGGGTTTGGGCTGCTGCCCGGCTCGCTGGCAAACCTGATAGCCCTGCGCATGGCCAACGATCGTCGTATCTGGTGGCGTTTCCACATCTGGTCGATTCCGATGCTGGTTTGGGCCGCGGCGATCGGTTTCGGAATATTCCTTCTCATATAGTGCGCAATTTGTCAGTTTTTCCTGGCAAACGTATAGCAACGTCCTAGCTTTAGTGAACGGCATAGTGTGATGCCGCTCACTGACAGGACCGTTGCTGAACTATGGCTGAAGATCAAAACTCGCCTGCTGACGAGCAGGACAAAAACAATAATGAGCGTAAGCGCCCGGGCAAGAAACCGTTAATTATCCTCGGCATTGTCGTCGTGGTAATGGTCGTCGTGGCGCTGGTCTGGTGGTTTTTAACCCGTAACGAAGAGACGACCGACGACGCCTTTACCGACGGCGACGTGGTGACGATTGCCCCCAAAACGGCGGGCTACGTTACCGAGCTGCGCGTGCGCGATAACCAGCGCGTGAAAAAGGGCGATCTGCTGGTGGTTATCGATCCGCGGGACACCACCGCGCAGCGCGATCAGGCTCAGGCCCAGCTTGGGCTGGCTATCGCGCAGCTGCATCAGGCCCAGGCGCAGCTGGCGCTTTCAAAAGTCCAGTATCCCGCCCAGCGTGACGAAGCCAAAGCGCAGGTGCTGAAAGCGCAGGCCGATCTGGCGAACGCGCAGGCGGAGTACCGTCGTCAGCGCGGCGTCGACCCGCGTGCGACCACCCAGCAAAGTATTGATTCCGCGAATGCTCAACTGCGCAGCGCGCAGGCAGGGCTGGCCAGCGCTCAGGCGCAGCTGGAAGTGGCAGAGCAGGTACAGCTGCAAATCCGCCAGCAGGAAACCAACGTTGAAGCGCGCGAGCGTCAGGTCGATCAGGCTAAAGCGCAGCTGGAAACCGCCAACCTTAATCTCTCCTATACCGAAGTCCGCGCCCCGTTCGACGGTTTTGTCACCAAACGCAACGTGCAGCCCGGCACGCTGGTGCAGGCGGGAACGGCGCTGTTCTCGCTGGTTTCCCCGAACGTGTGGGTGGTCGCGAACTTTAAAGAGTCGCAGCTTGAACGCATGAAGCCGGGCGATAAGGTCACCGTGTCCGTGGACGCGTGGCCGGATATGGAGCTTGAGGGCCACGTAGACAGTATCCAGCAGGGCAGCGGCTCGCGCTTCTCCGTCTTCCCGGCTGAAAATGCCACCGGTAACTTCGTCAAAATTGTGCAGCGCGTGCCGGTCAAAATCGTGATTGATAAGGGCCTGGATCCAAACAAACCGCTGCCGCTGGGGCTGTCGGTTGCACCGAAGGTGACGGTGGAATGACGGATCACAGCCACGACAGCTGGAAACCCGCCAGCAATCCGTGGGCGGTGGCGATTGTCGTCACCCTGGCGGTGTTTATGGAAATTCTGGACACCACCATCGTCAACGTGGCGCTCCCCCACGTGGCAGGCTCGCTCTCGTCCAGCTATGACGAATCGACCTGGGTGTTAACCAGCTACCTGGTCGCGAACGGCATCGTGCTGCCCATCTCGGCGTTTCTGAGCCGGGTGTTTGGCCGCAAGCAGTTCTTCCTGATCTGCATCGTCATGTTTACCGTCTGCTCGTTCCTGTGCGGGATTGCCACCGAGCTGTGGCAGATCATCCTGTTCCGCGTGATGCAGGGCTTTTTTGGCGGCGGGCTGCAGCCCACGCAGCAGTCGGTACTGCTCGACTACTTCAAACCCGAAGACCGGGGCAAAGCGTTTGGTCTGTCCTCCATTGCGATTATCGTTGCGCCGGTGCTCGGCCCGACGCTGGGCGGTTGGATCACCGACAACTATTCCTGGCGCTGGGTGTTCTTTATCAATATTCCGGTGGGGATTGTTACGGTGCTGGCGATCTACCAACTGCTGGAAGATCCGCCGTGGGAGAGCAAGTCTAAAGAGAAGCTGACTATCGACTGGACGGGGATCGGCCTGATCGCCTTAGGGCTTGGCTGTCTGCAGGTGATGCTCGACCGGGGAGAAGATGAGGACTGGTTCTACTCGAACTTTATCCGCACCTTCGGCGTGTTGACGCTTGTCGGCATTATCGGCGCCATCTACTGGCTGGTATATGCCAGAAAGCCGGTGGTGGATCTGCACTGCATGAAGGACCGCAACTTTGCCATCTCCAGCCTGCTGATGGCGGGGATGGCGATGATTTTGTACGGCAGCTCGGTTGTTATCCCGCAGCTGGCGCAGCAGGACCTGGGCTACACCGCTACCTGGTCGGGGCTGGTGCTGTCGCCCGGCGCGGTGCTGATTGTGTTAACCATTCCGCTGGTGCTGAAGCTGATGCCGGTGGTGCAGACGCGCTGGATTATCGCCTTTGGCTTTACCTGTCTGGCGGTGTCGTTCTTCTGGTCGCGAACGCTGACGCCGGATATCGACTTCGAAACGCTGGTGCTGTTCCGCAGCGCCCAGTCGATAGGGCTGGGGTTCCTGTTTGTGCCGCTCACGACTATTGCGTTTATCTCGATACCGAGGCGGCTGAATGCCGATGCGGCGGCGCTGTTTACCATGTTCCGCAACGTAGCGGGTTCGATTGGCATATCCCTTTCGACGGCGGCCATCACCGAACGCGCGCAGGCGCACAGCGCGCATCTGGCGTACCACGCCTCGCCGCTTAACGAGCAGTTCCAGCAGGCGATACGCGAAAGCGCCCAGGCGATCCAGAACTTCACCACCCAGGTGGGCGACCCCACCGGCATCGCCACCGGACGCATGTACCAGACGATGATCGAGCAGTCGCGCTTCCTGGCCTACATCGACGTCTTTACCATTCTGAGCGCGGTGGCCTTGTTACTGATTCCGTTTTGTTTGTTGCTCTCGCCGGTTAAGAGCGAGGGGAGTGCAGGAGCACATTGATGATACACAGACGTTTACACCCCCTGATGATAATGATGCTGCTGGCGGGCTGCGCCGTCGGGCCGGACTACCAGCAGCCTGCGCCGCCCGCCGTTACGCACTGGAACGATAAGGGCGACAGCGCGGTGAAATCGCAAACTACCTCCGCCGCGACCAACCCGCGCTGGTGGAAGACCTTCGGCTCGCCGCAGCTCGACAGCCTGGTTGAACGTGCGATCGCCGGAAACCTGACGCTGCAGCAGACGGTGCTGCGCATCGCCGGGGCACGAGAGCAGATTCACCAGGCGGGCGGGGCGTTTTATCCGTCGGTCAACGGCAATCTGCAGGCGACGCGCCAGCAGCTTGGCCTGGAAGGAGAGCTGAAATCTCACGGCGTGTACGACCAGGTGGATAGCATCGATCCCAACCTGAAAGGCGCGCTGGGGCCGCTGACGCAGCCGATTAACCTCTACCAGGGCAGCTTCGACGCCCAGTGGGAAATTGACCTGTGGGGCAAGGTGCGTCGTCAGGTGGAAGCCGCCGAAGCGCAGCAGAAAGCCGCCATCGAGCAGCGTAACGACGCGCTGGTGTCGCTGGAGGCCGAAGTGGCGCGCGCGTGGCTCCAGCTGCGCGGGGCGCAGAGCATTATCGCCACGCTGAACACCCAGATTAAAAGCGCGCAGCAGACGCTGGATCTGACGGAAAGCCGCCAGCGCGGCGGTCTGTCGCCGCAGATGGATGTGGAAAATGCCCGGGCGCAGTTAGGCAACCTTGAGGCCCAGCTTCCGCAATATCAGGCGCAGGAGCGGCAGGCGATGAACGGCCTGGCGATCCTGCTCGGTAAGCCGCCGGGGGCGCTGGATGCGGAATTGCAAAGCGTGCAGCCGATGCCGGCCCTGCCGGATATCGTGCAGACCGGCATTCCATCCACGCTGGCGCGACGCCGTCCGGACGTGCGCGAAGCGGAGGCGAACCTCCACGCCGCCACGGCGCAAATCGGCGTCTCGGTGGCGGAGCTGTTCCCGAGCTTTACGCTCTCCGGGCAGTTTGGCCTGCGTAACAGCGAAACCAACTGGCTGACCGACTGGAGCAGCCACTTCTACAGCTTCGGCCCGCAGGTCTCCATTCCCATCTTCCAGGGCGGTCGACTGGTCTCCAGCGTCAAGGTGGCGCGCGCGCAGCAGGGAGCGGCGGTGCTGGACTATCGGCAGACGGTGCTGACCGCGCTCGGGGATGTGGAAAACGCGCTGGTGAGCTATCGCACCGACCAGCAGCGTGAAGCGGGTCTCGCAAAAACGATCGACGCCCTGCAAAACGCCTTTGACCTGGCAAGCGACAGCTACCGGCAGGGGATTGCCAGCTTTATCGACGTGCTGGACGCCCAGCGTCAGCTGGCGCAGGCCCAGCAGCAGCGCGCACAGGCGCAGGTGCAGAGCGCGCTCGATCTGGTGGCGCTCTACAAGGCCCTCGGCGGCGGCTGGGAGCCGTATCAGCAGGTGCAGTTACCGGACTACAGCGTCTTTGGCGACGCCCCGCGCGGATAAATTCAGAGGATTGGGCAAGAAACGGACAGGAACACCACATTCGCGATGGCTGAGCGGCGGGTATAACTATCGGATACCCAATCGACATGCGAGGAATAAGTTATGCGTTATCAAAAACTGGGCAACACCGGTCTGTTTGTTTCTGAACTATGCCTCGGCACCATGACCTTCGGCGGCGAGGGCGGCATGTGGGGCAAGATTGGCCAGCTCCAGCAAAGTGAAGCCGAGCAGCTGGTGGGCCGCGCGCTGGATGCCGGGATCAACTTTATCGACACCGCGGACGTTTACTCGGAAGGACGCTCGGAGGAGATCACCGGTCAGGCGCTGAAAAACCTGAAGATCCCGCGCGAGAACGTGGTGGTCGCCACGAAAGTGTTCGGCGAAACGGGAACGGCCGGGGTGAACTCGCGCGGCAGCTCGCGCTATCACATCATCAGCAGCGTGAAGGAGAGCCTGCGCCGCATGCAGCTCGATCATATCGATCTCTACCAGCTGCACGGCTTCGACCCGGCCACGCCGATTGAAGAGACGTTGTATGCGCTGGATAACCTGGTGCAGCACGGCCACGTGCGCTACATCGGCGTATCGAACTGGGCGGCGTGGCAGATTGCCAAAGCGCTCGGTATTTCTGAACGTCTTGGGCTGGCGCGCTTCGCATCCCTCCAGGCCTATTACACCATCGCCGGACGCGATCTTGAGCGCGAGCTGGTGCCGATGATGCAGAGCGAAGGCGTCGGGCTGATGGTCTGGAGCCCGCTGGCGGGCGGCCTGCTGAGCGGAAAATATGGCCGCGACGGGCAGAGCGAAGCCGGTGGTCGCCGTCTGGAGTTCGACTTCCCGCCGGTGAATAAAGACCGCGCCTTCGACTGCGTGGACGTAATGCGCACTATCGCCGAAAGCAAGGGTGTCTCCGTCGCGCAAATCGCGCTGGCGTGGCTGCTGCACCAGAAAGCGGTGACCAGCGTCATCATTGGCGCGAAACGCGTTGAACAGCTGGACGACAACATTGCCGCCACCGGGATCCGCCTGAGCGAAGACGAGCTTAAGCAGCTTGATGCGGTGAGCGCGCTGCCGCGCGAATACCCGGGCTGGATGCTGGAGCGGCAGGGTGAATATCGCCGCAATCAGCTCGCGCAACAATAACCTTCCTTGCCCCGGTAGTGCATCGCTAACCGGGGCTTTTTTTCCCGCATTGCTCACAAAAAACGCTCCTCCTCTTTGATCGTCCTTTCATCTTCGCCTATATGACTAGTCATTATATTTTAAATGACTAGTCATATAGGGAGGAAACATGAACAATCAGCTGCCGGCCAATTTTTTATGGGGCAACTCGGTGTCAAGCATGCAGACGGAAGGTGCCTGGAATGAGGGCGGGAAGGGGATGTCGGTGTATGACATTCGCGAAGCCGGGGAGAACGTCTCCGACTGGAAAGTCGCGACCGACTCCTATCACCGCTACCGGGAAGATTTCGACCTGATGCAGGATCTGGGCATGAACTGCTACCGCTTCCAGATCTCCTGGAGCCGCGTCTGCCCGCAGGGCGACGGCGCGTTCAACGACGAAGGCATCGCGTTTTACGACCGTTTTATCGACGATCTGATCGCCCGCGGCATCGAGCCGATGATCTGCCTGTACCATTTCGATATGCCGCTGGCGCTGGCGCAGGAGTACAACGGCTTCAACGACCGCCGCGTGATGGAGGCCTTTATCCGCTACGGCAAAAAGATGATCGACTGCTATGGCGACCGCGTGAAGTACTGGCTGACCTTCAACGAGCAGAACATCTTCCATATGCCGGAAGCGTTCCGCATTTCCGGCTATATGAAAGGCGAGAAAACCCTGCGCGAGCTGTACGAGCTGCAGCACCATACGATGGTGGCGCACATGGCGCTGACCGAGTATCTGCACCAGACCAGACCGGGCCAGCTGATGGGCGGCATGCTGGCGCACCAGCTGATCTACCCGGCCACCTGCAAACCGCGCGATATCTTCTGCGCCCAGCAGTACGACGAGTTCCTCAACCAGAACCTGCTGCGCGTATTCGCAGGGCAGGGCTACAGCCCGGCGGTGATGGCGGTGGTGGAGCAGGAGGGCTTTGGCGATATCTACCGCGCCGAGGATTTAGCGCTGCTGGCGCGCACCAGAAACGACTATATGGCCTTCAGCTACTACGCCAGCAAAACGCTGGACAGCGATGCGATCCCGGAAGGCACGCCGGTGAACTATTACCTGCTGCACGGCGAGAAAAACAACCCGTACCTGAAGGCCACCGAGTGGAACTGGCAGATCGATCCGCTGGGCTTTCGCACCATCATCACCCGCTACGCCAACGACTGGCGGATGCCGGTCTTCCCGATCGAAAACGGCATCGGGGTGATTGAGTCCTGGGACGGCGTCAATCCGATCGAGGACACCTACCGCATCGACTACCACCGGGCGCATATCAATGCCATGAAGGAGGCGATGTTCGAGGACGGGGCAGAGGTGATCGGCTACCTCGGCTGGGGGTTAATCGACATTCTCAGCTCCCAGGGCGACATGCGTAAGCGTTACGGCGTGGTCTATGTCAACCGGGAAAACCACGACCTGAAAGACCTGAAGCGCGTGCCGAAGAAGAGCTACGCGTGGTTAAAACAGGTTATCCATACCAACGGACGCGAGATGTAAGCCGTACGCTGCCGGGCCGTTTTTGTGACTGATTGATGGGAACTATCCGCTATGTCTGAAACAAAAATAACACCGCACATGCAGTCTTTTGTCGATAAGTTTGTTGAGTTCTCGGCGCGCCTGGCAAACCAGGTGCACCTTCGCTCCCTGCGCGACGCTTTCGCCACGGTGATGCCCATTTTCATCCTCGCCGGTCTGGCGGTGCTGGTAAACAACGTGGTATTTCCGTGGATTTTTCACGGCGACACGCTCGCGCAGTTTAAGGTGTGGGGCGAGGCGATTATCAACGGCACGCTGAACATCGCCGCGCTGCTGCTGGCCCCGATGATTGCCTGGTCGCTGGCGCGCAACAAAGATTTCGACAATCCGGTCTCGGCAGTGGTTATCGCCGTCAGCAGCTTTATCATCATGATGCCGATGCGCCTGCAGATTACGCCCGTCGGCAGCGATGCCGCGGTGAACGTCACCCAGGTGCTGACGTTCGCCAATATCGGCTCAACCGGGATTTTCGCCGGGGTGCTGATCGGGCTGCTCTCAACGGAAGTGTTTATCGCCATTTCGCGGCTGAAGGCGCTGCACATTTCCCTCGGGGAAAACGTGCCTCCGGCGGTGAGCAAATCCTTTACCGCGCTGATCCCGACCATCCTCACGCTCTCCCTGTTCGCGGTGCTGGCGGCGATACTGGCAAACGTGCTGCACACGGACCTGATCCATCTTATTACGACCTTTATCCAGCAGCCGCTGCGGCTGATCAACACCAGTCTGCCGGGGACGATTTTCATCTACAGCTTCGGTAACTTCCTGTTCACGCTCGGTATTCATCAATCTGTCGTTAACAGCGTGGTGCTGGAGCCGTTCCTGCTGATCAACACCAACGAGAACATGCTGGCTTTCGCCAACGGCCAGCCCATCCCGCATATCATCAACAACATCTTCGTGCCGACGTTTGGCATGGTGGGCGGCACGGGCAGCACGATCTCGCTGCTGATTGCCATCTTTATCTTCTCCAGACAAAAATCGGCGAAGCAGGTGGCGCGTCTGTCGCTGGCGCCGGGCCTGTTTAACATCAACGAGCCGGTGATTTTTGGCCTGCCGATCGTGTTTAACCTGCCGCTGATGATCCCGTTCATGCTGCTGCCCGCCATCGGCATTTACTTCGCCTGGCTCTGTACCACGCTGGGGTTAATGTCGCGCTGCGTGGTGATGATCCCGTGGACCACGCCGCCCATTCTCAGCGCCTGGCTTGCCACGGCGGGGGACTGGCGGGCGGTGGTGGTGCAGTTGGCAATCATCGTATTTGGTGTATTCTTCTACCTGCCTTTCCTCAAGATTGCCGAGAGAGTGGCGTTGAAAAACAGCGGGATAGAAAACTAACTGAAAGGAAGGACGATGGCGGCGAAGTACATCACCATAGCGCGGGAAATTAAGAAACGCATTATCAGCCAGCAGTACGCCGCCAATGAACCGCTGCCGGACCAGTTTGCGCTGGCGGCGGAGTTCAACTCCAGCCGGATGACCATTCAGCAGGCGATGCGCCAGCTGATCGTCGAAGGTCTGGTCTATACCCGCCAGGGGCAGGGCACGTTCATCCGTAAAAACTTCCTTCAGCTCTCGCAGTGGGATCTCTCCGGCAGCGACTACTTTGGTGCGACCAAAACCTGGGAACATCTGGGCACGGTGACCAGCCGGGTGGTGCATTTCGAGCTGCGCTTCCCGAACGAAAAAGAGCAGGCGTCGCTGATGATTAACGCCGATGCGCCGATCTATGACTTCATTCGACTCCGCCTGCTGAACGGCGAACCGATGTCGCTGGATTCCACGGTGATGCCGATGAATCTGGTGCCGGGCCTGACGAAAAACCATCTTGAAGGGTCGGTGTTTCAGTACGTTCAGGAGACCCTGGCGCTGAAAATTATGGGGTCGTATCGGGTGGTGCGGGCGCTTAAGCCCAACGCGCTGGACAGGGAGCATCTGGTCTGCGAGCAGACCGATCCGGTGCTGGAAGTGGAGCAGGTGATTTATCTGGAGGACGGCACGCCGCTGGAGTATGCCCACTGCCACTATCGGTACGACCACGGTGGGATCGTGATCGTGAATAACGGATAAAAAAAAGCGGGCAACGAGGCCCGCTTTTTTAATGCTTCTCTGTCAGTTCAGACGCACCGGCATACCGGAGCGGTTCTGCACGGCCTGGTCAACAATCGCTGTTTCAACGTCTGGCTGAGACGTTACCGCCTGTACCGCGCTGTTCAGCGTAACAGGAACGACTTCGTTGTTGTTGATCTGGTCTTCGCTGGTGGACAGCGGGTTGTGCACTTCGATGTAGCGGCTGCCGTCTGGCTCAGAGGTCGCTTTCACCGGTTCGTTGATGAACTGCACGCGCGTACCGACCGGCACGTTTTCAAACAGGAATTTGATGTCGTCGTTACGCAGGCGCACGCAGCCGTGGCTTACGCGCAGGCCGATACCGAAGTTGGCGTTGGTACCGTGGATAGCGTACAGGCGGCCAATGTACAGCGCGTACAGACCCATTGGGTTATCCGGGCCTGCCGGTACAACGGCTGGCAGCGGTTCGCCCGCAGCGATGTATTCCGCGTGCATTTTGGCAGTCGGCGTCCAGGTTGGGCCCGCTTTCTTACGCTCAACTTTGGTGGTCCAGTTCATTGGGGTGTCTTTACCCAGCTGGCCGATACCGATTGGCAGCACGATAACGGTGTTGGTGCCTTTCGGGTAGTAATACAGACGCATTTCGGCGCTGTTAATCACGATACCTTCATGAACGGTATCCGGCAGGATCAGCTGCTGCGGAATATTCAGCACGGTACCCGCTTTCGGCAGATACGGGTCAACGCCCGGGTTCGCTTCCAGCATGTTAGACAGGCCCAGCTGGTACTGCGCAGCGAAATACTCCAGCGGCTGAGAGTTACCTTCTGGTACCGTCACAACCTGGTTCTGGCCTACCAGACGGCTACCGTCTGTTGGCAGGGGATACGTCACCGCAGACGCGGTCTTACAAAAACCTACTACGGCTAACGCCGCCGCTAAAAGCGTTGTTAATTTCATGTTCATGTTGTGCGAGGTATCTAAGCCATTCTGGCGATGAGTTGATAAGTCTGAATCTGTGATGGGAGCGCATTATATGTGCATTCCCGCTAACAGGGAATTCAGATGTGTACGAAATCACATTTTTTTCGATTTTGTTAAAGTTTAGTGGATTGCCGCAACACGGGATCTCAATTCGGAATTGTGGCATAATGCCGTGTTTATCACACTTTTCGCAGGAATCTCCCCGTGTTAGTTACCAGCAACGTCACTATGCAGTTTGGCAGTAAGCCGCTGTTCGAAAACATTTCCGTCAAATTTGGCGGCGGCAACCGTTACGGCCTGATTGGTGCCAACGGTAGCGGAAAATCCACCTTTATGAAGATCCTCGGCGGTGACCTGGAGCCGACGCTCGGCAACGTATCGCTCGACCCTAACGAGCGTATCGGTAAGCTGCGTCAGGATCAGTTCGCCTTCGAAGAGTTCACCGTGCTGGACACCGTGATCATGGGGCATGGGGAACTGTGGGAAGTGAAGCAGGAGCGCGATCGCATATACGCGCTGGCCGAAATGAGCGAAGAAGACGGCTATAAAGTGGCCGATCTGGAAACGCAGTACGGTGAGATGGACGGGTACTCTGCGGAAGCGCGCGCGGGCGAGCTGCTGCTGGGCGTAGGCATTCCCGTTGAACAGCATTACGGCCCGATGAGCGAAGTTGCGCCAGGCTGGAAGCTGCGTGTGCTGCTGGCACAGGCGCTGTTCTCTAACCCGGACATCCTGCTGCTCGACGAACCGACGAACAACCTGGACATCGACACCATCCGCTGGCTGGAGCAGACGCTGAACGATCGCGACAGCACCATGATCATCATTTCGCACGACCGTCACTTCCTGAACATGGTCTGTACGCACATGGCGGATCTGGACTACGGCGAGCTGCGCGTTTACCCGGGCAACTACGACGAGTACATGACGGCGGCTACCCAGGCGCGTGAACGTCTGCTGGCGGATAACGCCAAGAAGAAAGCGCAGATTGCTGACCTGCAGTCCTTCGTCAGCCGCTTTAGCGCCAACGCCTCTAAGTCGCGTCAGGCGACCTCGCGCGCGCGTCAGATTGATAAAATCAAGTTGGAAGAGGTTAAAGCCTCCAGCCGTCAGAACCCGTTCATCCGCTTCGAGCAGGACAAGAAGCTGTTCCGTAACGCGCTGGAAGTGGAAGCCCTTACCAAAGGCTTCGATGAAGGCCCGCTGTTTAAAAACTTCAACCTGCTGCTGGAAGTGGGCGAGAAGATTGCCATCCTCGGTGCCAACGGCGTGGGTAAATCCACCATGCTGAAAACCCTGGTCGGCGAACTGCAGCCGGACAACGGCACCGTGAAGTGGTCTGAAAACGCGCAGATTGGTTATTACGCGCAGGACCATGAGTACGAGTTCGAAAATGACCTGACTGTCTTCGACTGGATGAGCCAGTGGAAGCAGGAAGGCGACGACGAGCAGGCGGTGCGCAGCATTCTGGGTCGTCTGCTGTTCAGCCAGGACGACATTAAAAAGCCGGCTAAGGTGCTCTCCGGTGGTGAGAAGGGCCGCATGCTGTTCGGCAAGCTGATGATGGAAAAACCAAACATCCTGGTGATGGACGAACCGACTAACCACCTGGACATGGAATCTATCGAATCCCTGAACATGGCGCTGGAGATGTATCAGGGTACCCTGATCTTCGTCTCTCACGACCGTGAGTTCGTCAGCTCGCTGGCGACCCGCGTGATCGAAATTACGCCAGAGCGCGTGGTGGACTTCACCGGTAACTATGAAGATTACCTGCGCAGTAAAGGTATCGAGAACTAAAAAAAAGCCGGGTGGCGGCTTCGCCTTACCCGGCCTACGTTCTGTTCCCTCTCCCTGTGGGAGAGGGTCAGGGTGAGGGCATCAGGCCGTACTAGATCACCCACTCGCCCCCTTCAACCCCGTTCACCAGCAGCGTACGTTTTTCCCCTGCAGGCAGCGACACCTTAAGCGATTTCCACGCCGGACGATAATCCCCGCGCGCGTTGACCTTCAGGTTGATGGTTGCGCCGTCGCACACCATTTCCCACTCCACCCACAGCGCGTTGCCGTCCTGGTAGCCCCAGCTTTCGCCGTCGTCTTCAAACAGCATTCCGGAGGTTGTCCCGACGCCTTTTACCGGGAACAGCTTCAGCTCGCGTGCCGTATCTTTTTCGGCATTCACATGCGTGATGCGCTCGCTCAGCGGCAGACCGGCACCGGCGCGCACCAGCAACGGCAGTTTTTCCAGCGGCGCGTCGAGGACGATTGACTGGCCGCCCGCATACCACGCGTGGGTGTAAAAATCATACCAGCCGGTGGCGTTATCCGGCAGCCAGACGCGGCGCTCGCGCTGCTCGGCTTCGACGACGCTGGCCACCAGCAGGTCGCGGCCCAGCAGGAAGTCATCGCACTCCTCAAACGTCTGCGCATCATGCTCGTGGTCGAGGAAGGTCGGGCGTAGCATCGGCTCGTCGTCGGCGTGCGCCTGCCAGAGCAGGGTATAAAGGTACGGCAGCAGGCGGTAGCGCAGCTCAACCGCGCCGCGAACGGCTGGCGTGACGCCCGGGTACATCCACGGCTCGTTCACGGTGTGGTCATCGTTCCACGAGTGAATGGTAAAGCGCGGGTGCATCACGCCGTTCTGCACCCAGCGTACGAACAGCTCGGCGTCAGGCTTGTCGCCGGAGAAACCGCCGACGTCGTGGCCGACGTTGAACAGGCCGGACAGGCTCATGCCCAGCCCCATGCGGATGTTATAGCGCAGGGTGTCCCAGCTGGTGCGGTTGTCGCCGCTCCAGGTCTGAACGTAGCGCTGCATCCCGGCGCAGCCGGAGCGGGAGATGAGATACGGACGTTTTTCCGGCGCGAAACGCTGCTGCGCTTCCAGCGAGGCGCGCATCATCAGCAGCGGCATCACCGGGCGAATGTGCTTGATGGCGATCTCCTTGCCAAAGCCAAAGCAGCGCGCTTCTCCGTCCCACACTTCATATTCGTTGTTGTCGTTCCAGGTAGAGTCGATGCCCATCTCCAGCAGCTGCGTGGTCACGCCGTTCTGCCACCACTGCACCGTCTGCGGGTTGGTAAAGTCGAGGTGCGAGCCTTCGTCATCCCAGAAGCTGGAACGTTCCGGTGCATCGGTTTCTGAATCGCGAATGAACAGGCCGCTCTCCGCCACTTCGTTATAGCGCGGATGGTCCTGCAGCAGGCACGGCTTGATGTTTGCCGCCAGCTTCAGCCCCGCGTCGTGGAACGCCTGACTCATCACCTTCGGCTGCGGCACCTTGTCATAGTTCCAGTTAAAGACGTAGCGCTTGCCGTTGATAGAGGTATAGCCGGAGGAGAGCTGGAACGAGTCGCACGGGATGGCGTGCTCTTCGCACAGGCGGATGAAGTTCATCAGCTGGTTCTGGGCGTCCGGCGCGTCGGTGTAGTGCATGGTCGAGCCGCTGTAGCCCAGACTCCATTTCGGTCCGAACAGCGTTTTCCCGGTCAGGCGCACGAAGGCTTTGGTGACGTCCAGCACGCGCTTGCCGGTAAAGATGTAGTAATCGATATCGCCCGCTTCCGCCTGCCAGCGACGATAGGCGGTGTGGTAGTTGTCGATTTCGTTACCCAGATCCAGCCAGCAGCTGCTCAGGTTGTCGTAGAACAGGCCGTAGCTGACGTCGTCGCGGCGGGCGATAGTGAACGGAATATGCTTGTAGAGCGGGTCGGTGCTGGCCGCGTTGTACCCCATTGCGTCGAGGTTGCGCATCTCATAGCGCTTGCCGTTGCGCTGCAGATCGCCCGCTTTTTCGCCCAGGCCATAGAAACGCTCGTCCTTGCGGCGGCTGAGGTAGTGCGCCACGCCGTCGCCGTGGGCGTTCAGCAGGTAGGCGCTGGTTGGACGGTCGTTGACCAGCGGCTGCCACTCGCCCGCCTCATTGCGGTAGTGCCACTCCAGCCACAGCGGCTGGTGGACCGTCACGCGCAGCTGTTCGGTTGCCACGGTGAGCGTCTCATCCTGCTGCGTCAGGGTCCAGGCCGGGCAGGAGAAGCCGCTTATATCGTCACGACGGCGGCCTTCCCACGGCACGTCTTTTTCCGGCGCGATGCTCCAGGTGCGGTCCAGCGCCAGCTCGCCTTTGCGTTTGATCAGTACGCGGAACAGGTTCTCTTCCAGCACATACAGGCACAGGCGGTGCTGGTTATCGACCAGCAGTTCCAGATGGTTTGCCGACTGCGTATCAAGGGTCCAGTTTTTCAGGGTTTTCATATGCAATACATCCACTATCAGGCGCGCTTGGCGCGACGTTCAGCAATAAATGCTACCAGGAAGAGAGCGCCAATCAGGTCAAAGAAGCCCATGGCAATAAAGAGCGGGTTAAAGCCGATTTTGTCGGCGGTCACGCCGATTAACAGCGAGAACAGGAAGCTGGCGATCCACGCCGCAGAGCCGCGCATGCCGTTTACGGTCGCCATCTGGCCTTTGTCGAACGACTCAACGACCAGGGCGCTCAGCATGCAGGAGATAATCTGGTGCCCGAAGCCGCCGATGGAGATCAGCACGATGGTGATATACGGGTCGCGGGTAATGGCCACGATGCCCAGCGAGATCATCAGGAACGCGCCCGTCACGGAGCTGGCAACGACCGAGTTAACGCGCGAGCAGCCGAACAGACGGGTGTACAGACGCGTCAGGTAGCCACTCGCCACGCTGCCGAGGTCGGCGGCGAGGAACGGCAGCCAGGCAAACATCGCAATCTGCTTCAGGTCCATGCCGTGCTCTTTGGCGAGGTACAGCGGCACCCAGAAGCTCAGCACCGCCCAGGCCGGTTCCGCCATAAAGGCCGGGATGGCGATCCCGTAGAAGCGTTTGTTTTTCGAGACGGTTTTCAGCGCGGTCAGGAAGGGCAGTTTCACCGCAGGCGGTTCGTTATCCTGCTTGATGAACGCCAGTTCGTCCTTGCTCAGGTTCGGGTGCTGCTCCGGGTTGTGGTAGAACGCCCACCAGAGGATCACCCACAGCAGCGCCAGCACGCCGGTAAACATAAACGCGCCCTGCCAGCCGAACGATGCGTGAGCAAAGTAGATGATAGGCGGAGCCAGCATTGCGCCGATGGAGAAGCCCACGCCAGCCCAGCCGGCGGCAACGGGTCGCTCTGATTTCGGGAACCATTCGCCGATGGTTTTGGCGTTCGCCGGAGTAGCGGCGGCCTCAGAGGCACCCATAAAGAAGCGCAGAATAGCGAGGTGCAGCCAGCTTCCGGCACCCGCGTGGAAGATACACATCAGCGCCCAGATCCCGGCGCAGACCATAAAGCCAATCTTCAGGCCGATGACGTCAATCAGCCAGCCGCACAGGGGCTGGAAAATGGTATAGGCGATCTGGAACGCGCCGACGATCCAGGAGTATTGCTCGGTGGTGATCCCGAGGCTCTCTTTCAGTTCCGGGGCGAGGATCCCGAGTGAGTTTCGGGTGATGTAGTTAACGGTGACGCCAAGTAAGAACAGCACCAGCACGTACCAGCGCAGGTTCTTGATGACGCGACGGGTTTTGCTTGTCGCTACGGTGTTATTGATGTCCTGACTCATTTTACTCTCCACAAGACGGACGGTAAGGGAACGGAGGTTCAGGTGTCACACGGATTTTTATGCCTTTGATTTCTATCCGTTTAAACTACTTAAGTTGGTATACAACTAGTATGGAAGTTGTGTGACAAGTTCACCTTAAGGAAGAAAATGAGTGGGCAAAAGTGGATTTTGTGCAAAATTTCTCATAACTGACGTAAACCCTCTGGCATGATGGCTTTTATGTCAGCTATTACCTGACCAATACGCTATGAAAATTTTTTCATTTCGCAAATGGAGCCAGATCACAAAATGGACAAAAGGCTAAAAATCACCGAAATCGCGGCCCGGACGCAGCTCTCGATCAGCACCGTATCGCGGGTGCTGGCGGGAAAAGCGAATACCAGTGAAAAAGCGCGCGCGAAGGTGCTGGCGTGCGCGCGGGAGCTGGGGGTGATGGACGGCATGGCGGCAGGGCGTCTGCTGCTTAATAGCCTGGTGGTTTTTGCCCCGCAGCGGGCGTTTGACGAACGGTCCGATATCTTTTACTACCGCGTGATCCAGAGCGTGAGTAAAGGCCTGGCGTCCCACGATGTGCGCCTTCGCTACTGCGCGCTGGAGGAGAACGACAGCGACGCCCAGCTGTTTCTGGCACGCATGAACGAAGCGGACACTCAGGCGGCAATCCTTCTTGGCATCGACGATCCCCATATCCACGATCTGGCGGTGGACGTGGGTAAACCCTGCATGCTGATTAACTGCCGCGACCGGCACATGCGTCTGCCTGCCGTCGCGCCGGACCATCGCGCCATCGGCGAGCGGGCGGCGGAGTACCTGTTCGAGATGGGGCACCGCGAGGTGATGAACGTGCTGTGCCTGCGTCGCTACACCATGGAGCTGCGCCTGTCGGGGATCCGCGACGCGTGGCAGTCTCACAACCTGAAATTCAACGATAAACGCGATCTGCTGGTGGTGCCCAGCTTCAGCGCGCGCGAAACGGAACAGATGGTCAGCAGCTGGCTCAGTGAAGTGCAGGGGAAGGATTTACCTACCGCGTTCCTGGTCGGCGGCGACTTTATGGCGGCGGGCACCATTAGCGCCTTACAAAACCACGGCCTGCGCGTGCCGCAGGACGTGTCGGTGATGAGCATTGACGGCTTTAACCTGGCCGCAATCCAGGATGTGCCTCTGACGGCCGTGCATGTCCCCCGCGATGAGCTGGGAACCGAAGCGGTATATATGCTCCAGCAGCGGCTGATGCGCCCGGACGCGCCGGTCGGGACGTTACTGCTTAACGGCACGCTGGCCGTGCGGGAATCGGTACGGCGGATACGTCAGGGGAAACGACGCACCGCCGTGGAGCGGGAAGGGCTGTACGACAATTAAACCATGCCCAGCGCGCGCTTGCCGTGGATGTTGAGATCGTTCACGGTAAAGCGGTTCTGCCAGCTTTTTTCATAATCCTCGCGCGGGAAGTCTCCCGGCGACGCGCCGGTTTCCAGCGCTTCTTTGACCTTCTTAGCGTAGGCGAGGTTTTTCTCGCACATCGGCGCGGCAGGGATGTACATCACGTTGCCCCAGCCCTGCTGATTTTCCACCGGCGCCACGGAGTGGATCACATCGCAGTGCCACCACACGGAATCACCCGCCTCGAGTGCCGGTATGCTGCTTAATGCCTCGATCAGCAGCGGGTGCCACTTCTCGGAAACCGGCAGCACGCGCCCCGGAGCTACGCCGCACAGCTCGTCTTCCGGCACGTCGTCCAGCAGCGGCCGCAGCAGAATGTAGGCCATCGCTTCCGGGATCGGCACCACGTGCAGCAGCCCCTGACCTGGGATCATGTCCGACAGCGCCGTCCAGCCCTGGAAGGTGCGGAATACCGAGCATTTAGTGGTGTTATCGACGGTGTACTCTTCCACTTCGGTACGGTGCGCGGCGTTCCACGGATCGTATTTCTCGACGTTGCCCTCAAACACGCGGGCAAACACCTGTTGATAAGCAGGAAGCAGCCAGCGCTCCAGCGCGCCGGAGTCGGTATGCGCCCCAAGCCCTTTTGAGGTCGTTCCCGGCGGGCGGCGGCGGATACGGTCCGGGTAAATCACGCTCACGTCCGGGTTGAACCACTGCTTGCCGTTGCTCTCGAATGTCCATAAACGGTTCAGGAACGACTGCACCTGCGCCATCTCTTCGCTCTGGCGCGCCTGCATTTGCGCCTGAGACCAGTAAATCGGGTAAATCTCCGGACGAGAGGCCGTCAGGGTGCCGAAGAAGTTATCGCCCGGGCCTTTGTAGACCTCATCAAACTTATTCAGATCGAGGTAGTCGAGCATCGACTGATCCCACGCCAGCGCCTGCTCGCGCGGGAAATGACCTTTAATCACCGCGCAGCCGCGGCGTTTAACGGCCTCGCGCTGTGCGTCGGTAATCGTGCCGTTTGTCACATCCGCAAACGGAATTACCGGCCAGACGGATTCGCCTTTGTTCTTAAGCGCGTTGATTTCCGCCACGCGGGTGGCAATTTTGTCGCTGAGCTTATTAAACACCGCCTGCACGTCGCCGATCTGCGCGCGCAGCTCACGTTTTAACTGACGGATTGCCGCTTTGTGGTCCGCTGGTAAGGTTTCACTGGTAAAGGTCATAACTGCCTCGCATCTTTCATTCGAAAGTAAAAATGTCTACAAGTGATACTTTAAGTTAAAATTAAGTTAATGCAAGTTTAAAAACTTGACGCAAGCCACAGGTCGGAAAAAGAGTGAGAGGCCGGAGCAAGGCTCCGGCGAGGAAAGGTTCAGAGATCGAACGGGGAATGGTTGTCGAGCACGGCCTGAATGACGTTCAGCGCGCCCTGATGGTTGTTGTCGTCTGTGCCGTAGCGGCTGATTTCTTTGATGCTCTCTGCCGCGTTGCCCATCGCAAAGGAATATTTCACCAGCTTCAGCATCTCGGTATCGTTGCCGCTGTCCCCAATGGCCACGCACTCCTGCGGGGAGATTTTCCAGCGTTTCAGCAGACGACTGATGCCGTTGGCCTTGTGGAGGCCGGGGATAATCAAATCGACAAAACCAAAGCCGCTGGTGACCGGCTTCATAATGCCGTCCAGGGAGACGTGCAGTTTATCCACCAGATTAGGGATATCGCTGTCCGGCAGGTTCAGGGAGAACTTAAACAGTACGTCGTCAATTTCGCGGTAATCGCTGATGCGCTTTAAGCGGTGATAGTGCTTTGACATCAGCGCCACGAACGCGTCCGGGGCTTTATCGCTCACGTACGCGCTCTCCAGCCCGCAGGCCACAAAGTTCAGCCCTTTATCTTTCAGCAGCTCGCCAATCACGATTTGCGATTCATGCCGCGTCAGCTCGCCGTGGAAAATCTGTTCGCCGCGATCGAACACCAGCGCGCCGTTTTCCGCGACGAAGGAGATCCGATCTGTGAGCTCCGGAAAGAAGGAGATGAGCTGGTAATACTGATTGCCGCTGGCGACAACGAATTCAATGTCGCGGGCTTTAAGCTGTTCAAACTGTGCCTGGAAGCGGTCACGATCGTACTGCTTGGCATCATCAAGGAAAGTTCCGTCCATATCGGTGACGATAACTTTAACGGTCATACTGTGCTCCTGGGTCACTGCGTTTTGAAACATTCTAATAACAAGGTGACGGGGAGCACAAATTTAATTTCATTCGAAAGTAAAAGCAAAACGGCAACCGAGGTTGCCGTTTTTAGTGTTTTCTCCCTCTCCCCGTGGGAGAGGGCCGGGGTGAGGGCATCAGCGTGCGCATATCCTCTCACCATCAAGAGTGAGGGGATATGCCGTTACAGCGTATGCTCAGTACGGGCGATAATATCGTCCTGCGCATCCGGCGACAGGGCGGTGAAGAACGCCGAGTAGCCCGCGACGCGCACCACGAGATCGCGATACTGGTTAGGATGTTTCTTCGCTTCCAGCAGCGTTTCGCGCGAGACGATGTTGTACTGAATATGCCAGCCCTTATGCACCTCGAAGAAGGTGCGCAGCAGCACCATCAGCTTCTGGCGATCGCTGTCGTTTTCCAGCGTCGACGGGTTCAGCTTCTGGTTAAGGAGCACGCCGCCGAGAATCGCTTCCGTCGGCAGTTTACCCACCGAGCCAATTACCGCCGTCGGGCCGAGGTGGTCCGTACCGGAAGCCGGGCTTGCTCCTTCCGCCAGCGGGGTATGCGCCTTACGTCCGTCCGGCGTGGCCATCGTTGCCGCGCCAAACGGCACGTTTGCGGAGATGGAAGAGGTGCCCGCGTAGTAGTTACCGCCAATCGGGCCGCGGCCGTGGCGCGGGTTGTGGTACTGCTTAAGCTCTTCGATGTAGGTCTGATAGGCGCGCGTCAGCAGCATGTCCACGCTGTCGTCGTCGTTGCCGTACTTCGGCGCGCCGTTGATCAGGCGCTGACGCAACTGCTCGTGGGTCAGCCCGTCGAAGTCATCCGCCAGCGCCGCCGCCAGCTGCTGCTGACCGATAGTGCCCTGTTCGAACACCAGCTTCTTCACCGCCGCCAGGCTGTTGCCGAGGTTGGCGATGCCCACCTGCAGGCCGGAGACCCAGTCGTACTTCGCGCCGCCCTGCTTGATGCTTTTCGCGCGTTCGATGCAGTCGTCCACCAGCGCCGAGCAGAGAATATCGTGGACGTTCTCTTCCAGCATGGTGTCCACCACGTACTCAATCTCGATGGACTTGCGGGTGTAGTAGCGGATCTGGCTATCCCACGCCGCCATCACTTCGTCGAAGTTGTCGAAGTTACCAGCGGAGAGCGCTTTTTCCTGCGGCAGGAACACCTTGCCGCTGGTGGCGTCGCGGCCGCCTTCCAGCGCGGCCAGCATCACGCGGGCGAAGTTGATAAAGCTCATGCCGGTACAGCGGTAGCCCCACTTGCCGCCCACCGCGGTTTCGATGCAGCCGATGGCCGCGTAGTCGTAGGCGTCGTTTCGTTCAACGCCGAGCTTGATGAATTCCGGAATGACGATTTCATCGTTGTTGAACGCGGGCATCCCGAAGCCGCAGCGGATCACCTGCACGCAGGCGTCGAGGAAGTCATTGCTCATGCCCGCGTGGTAGCGCACGCTCAGGTTCGGCTGGGTGGAGCGCAGGCGACCGCAGGATTCCAGAATCGCGTAGGAGAGCGGGTTCACCGCGTCCATCGGCTCGCCGTTGACCAGCTTCTGGCCGCCGATGGTGACGTTCTGGTACAGCGGGCTGCCGGCGGAGGCTTTGGAGTGCGAGCCGGAGCGGATCTTATTCACTTCAAGCAATTTCAGCCAGCAGCTGTGCAGCAGCTCAATGGCGTGCTCGCGGTCCAGGCTCTGGTTCAGCTCCACGTCGCGGCGGTAGTACGGATACAGGTACTGGTCCATACGCGCGAAGGAGACGGAGTGGCCGTTGGACTCAATCTGCAGGATCAGCTGAATGAAGTAGCACAGCTGCAGCGCCTGCCAGAAGGTTTTTGGCGGCTCGTGGGCAATGATGTCGCAGTTTTCCGCCATCGCCAGCAGCTCGTCGCGGCGGCTTTCGCGGGTTTCCGTAGATGCCATCTCGCGCGCCAGGTCGGCGAAGCGTTTGATGTGCAGGCTTACCGCTTCCAGCACGATATCAATCGCCTTCAGGAACTGCTCACCGTGCAGGTCTTCCAGCACCGTCAGGTTGATGCGCGAGCGGCGTTCGGCCACTTTGGCGCGCAGGCCGTCGAGGCCTTTCTCCAGCACCAGCGGGAAGTTGACCGCCAGGTGCGCGTCGCCGGAGGTCATGTTGCCTTCGGCTTTGATAATGCCGGTTTCCAGCAGGCCTTTCTGCTCGTCGGTGAACATGCCGTAGCAGCGATCCTGCACCGTCTGGCCGCGCCACCACGGGCAGATGTCGTGCAGCACGCGCTTGTTCTCTTCGCTCACCGCAAAGCCCGCGCCCGGGCGGTCCGCCAGATCGTCGATCTCTTTCTCAATCCAGGAGACGGTGTATTCCGGGAAAATCGGCGCGGCGCGCACTTCGCTTGCCTGGTTACCGATAATTAGCTCATCGTGTTTGATCCAGATGGTGCGCTCGGCCAGGTGATGCGCCAGCGCGAGGGCGCGGCGCACCGGGATCGGCTTGTCCATGTGCTGCTGGTACATTTCGGTGTAATGCTGCGCGCGCTCGGTACAGACCGGCGGCTTGACGATATGCACCAGCGCCGTTTTGTGCGCCTTAATGCGCTCGCTGAGGGTGTTGAGATTCAGGGTCGTCATAGGTTTATCCTCGTAAGGTCGCGGTTAACCCTTTCTGGCAGGCGTACTGCTGCGCGAAGTCCAGCAGGTCAGGGTTATCCAGCGGTTTGTCAGGGGCAGAGTAGGATTGGCCGAGCAGGGTGTATTTGTTCATGCCCAGCGTGTGATACGGCAGAAAATGAATATCGTCGACGCCGAGCTCGTCGGCAGCGAAGTTGGTAATGGCGGTTATGGACGCTTCGTCAGCGTTAAAGCCCTGGATCAGCGGCACGCGAATGGTGATTTTTTTCCCGGCGGCGGCAAGGCGCTTCAGGTTGTCCAGGATTCGCTTAGCCGAACCGTCCGTCCACCGCTTAAATACCTCACCGTCAACATGCTTCAGGTCGGCGAGGAACAGATCGACGTAGGGTAATGACGGCTCGATGTAATGCCACGGCACGTGGAGGCAGGTTTCCACGGCAGTGTGGATCCCCTGTTCGTGGCTGGCTTTAAACAGGGCCTGTGCCAGTTCGGGGTTCATAAACGGCTCGCCGCCGGAGAGGGTGATCCCGCCGCCGCTGCGGTCGTAAAAGGGCTTGTCGCGCAGTACGGTTGCCATGATCTCCGAGACCTGCTGTTCTTCACCGCAGACGGTCAGCGCCTGCGTCGGGCAACAGTTAGTAAGGGCGTTGAGCGCGGCTTCATCAAGCTTCTCGCGGTGGATAACCAGACCGTTCAGCGCGCGTTCGATGTAGCCCGGCGCCGCCTGCTGGCACAGGTCGCAGCCGTCCAGGCACAGGCGCGCATCAAACAGCACGTCCCGGCTGCGGGAGCGGCTTTCCGGGTTCTGACACCAGCGACAGCCCAGCGAGCAGCCTTTCAGGAACACCACGGTTCGAATACCGGGGCCGTCGTGGGTAGAGTAACGCTGAATATTGAAGATCATGATTTCGCCTCTCGTATTGCATATGAAGATTAAATTACTTTCGAATGAAAGTTATCTTGATACAGGTCAACTCCTGAGCAGGTTTTGTCGTGATAGGGTAAGTGCAGGCTAATTTTGAGGGTGACATCATGGAACTTTATCTCGACACATCTGACGTTGCGGCAGTCAAAAAGCTGGCGCGTATCTTCCCGCTGGCGGGCGTAACCACCAACCCAAGCATTGTGGGGGCAGGTAAAACGCCGCTGGACGAGCTGCTGCCGGCGCTGCACGACGCGCTGGGCGGTAAAGGCCGTCTGTTCGCCCAGGTGATGGCTACCACCGCCGAAGGGATGGTGGAGGACGCGCGTAAGCTGCGCGCCATCATTAACGACCTGGTAGTAAAAGTGCCGGTGACCGCCGAAGGGCTGGCGGCGATCAAGATGCTGAAAGCGGAAGGGATCCCGACGCTGGGTACGGCGGTTTACGGTGCCGCACAGGGGATGCTCTCGGCGCTGGCGGGGGCGGAGTATGTGGCGCCTTACGTTAACCGCGTGGACGCGCAGGGCGGGGACGGGATCCAGACCGTGGTTGAACTGCAACAGCTGCTGACGCTGCACGCCCCGCAGTCAAAGGTGCTGGCCGCGAGCTTCAAAACGCCGCGTCAGGCGCTGGACTGCCTGCTGGCAGGCTGCGCGTCAATCACGCTGCCGCTGGACGTGGCGCAGCAGTTTATTACCTCTCCGGCCGTGGATGCGGCGATTGTGAAGTTTGAGCAGGACTGGCAGGGGGCGTTTGGACGGACGTCGATCTGACGGGTGCAGCCTGATGCCCTCACCCCAACCCTCTCCCACAGGGAGAGGGAGCAAACACTAAAACGGCAACCTGAAGGTTGCCGTTTGCTTTAACCTCCGCAAACCTCACACCCCGGGTTACGCATCAGCTTCATCTCGCGGAACTGGCAGGTCATCGCGTCATACATCACGATTTTCCCCGCCGCAGGCGTGCCGTAGCGCGCCAGCACTTTGATCGCTTCCATCGCCTGCAGGGAGCCAATCACGCCGACGAGCGGCGCCATCACGCCCGCCTCAACGCAGGTCAGCGCGTTCTCGCCGAACAGGCGGCTCAGGCAGCGGTAGCAGGGTTCGCCTTCCGCGTACGTGAAGACGCTGATTTGCCCCTCCATGCGGATCGCCGCGCCGGAGACCAGCGGGATTTTGTGGGCAAAACAGCCCGCGTTCAGCTGGTTACGGACGGCGACGTTATCGGTGCAGTCCAGCACCAGGTCATGCTGCGCAATCTGCGCCGACAGCGCGCCGTCATCCAGCATCGCGTCAATCAGGGTGAACTGAACGTTGGGGTTGATGCGCGCCAGCACCGAGCGGGCAGAGTCCACTTTCGGCTGGCCAACCGTCGCGTCGCTGTGCAGCGTCTGGCGCTGGAGATTTGACACCGACACGGTATCGAAATCCAGCAGCGTCATCCTGCCCACGCCTGCCGCGGCAAGATACTGCGCGGCGGCGCAGCCAAGACCGCCCAGACCGACAACCAGCACGCTTGCTGCTTTAAGCGCTTCCTGGCCCTCGAAGTCAAACCCGCGCAGCACAATCTGGCGGTTGTAGCGCATCATCTCCGGGTCGCTCAGCTCCACCGTCATGTCAGCCTCCGAACAGGTGGTTAAAACGCTCGATCTCAACCCACTCGCCGGCTTCCACATTGCCGCGCTCGCGCTCCAGGACGATAAAGCAGTTGCCCTGGCTGAAGGAGCTGAAAATGTGTGAGCCCTGGTGCCCGGTGGTGCTCACTTCCTGCTCGCCGTCCGCGTTGCGCGCCAGAATGCCGCGCTGGAAATCGAGACGACCCGGCGATTTTTTCAGGCGCGTGGCGGCGCGCACGCGCTGGCGTTCCGGTAGCGGGCTGGCGCTGTTGCCGGAAAGCTTCGCCAGCAGCGGGATCACCAGCTGGTAGAAGGTGAGTGCCGCAGAGACCGGATTACCCGGCAGGCCGCAGAACCAGCCGTGCGTGAGCTTGCCAAACGCGAACGGTTTGCCCGGCTTGATGGCCAGCTTCCAGAAGGCGATTTCCCCCAGCTCTTCAAGGATGGTTTTGGTGTAATCCGCTTCGCCCACGGAGACGCCGCCAGAGCTGATAACCACGTCGGCGGCGTTATCCGCCTCGATAAACGCGGCGCGCAGTTTTTCCGGATCGTCAGGAATAATGCCGAGGTTAATCACCTCGCAGCCCAGCTGCTCCAGCATCAGGTGTACCGCCAGGCGGTTGGTGTCGTAAATCTGACCGTCCTGCAGCGGCTGGCCCGGAAGCTGCAGCTCGTCACCGGTGGAGAAAACGGCAACGCGCACTTTACGGATAACGTCGATTTCAGCCACGCCGAGCGACGCCAGCACCGGCAGCTCACCTGCCGTCAGCTTCTGCCCGGCAGAAAAGACCGTCGCGCCAAGGGTGATATCTTCGCCCGTGCGGCGGATGTTCTGGCCCGCTTTAACGTTCGCGGTAAAACGCACGCCGCCGTCGGTCTGTTCTGTCTCTTCCTGCATCACAACGGCGTCGCAGCCGGCCGGAACCGGCGCGCCGGTCATGATGCGCACGCAGGTGCCCGCAGGCCATTCACCGCTAAACGGCTGGCCCGCAAAGGCTTTACCCGCCACCGGCAGGGCGTCACCCGTCTGGAGATCCGCCAGGCGTACCGCGTAACCGTCCATCGCGGAATTATCAAACCCCGGCACGTTGAGCGGAGAGACGATATCGCGTGCGGCAATACGGCCAAAACAGCGCACGAGGGGCAGCGTCTCAACGTCATGCAGCGGGGAAACTCGGTCAAGCATCTGCGTGAGTGCCGTCTCAAGCGGCATCAGTCCTGCGGTAAAATCCATGGTGGGCTCCTGCGGAGTAACAACGAAAGCGCTCATTATGGCAGAAAAGTGCGGCTAACTGTATGACCCGATGGGTGTACGCTTTACATCACAGTTACGTCTTTCTATATTCAAAAATCATCTGAAGTTTCGTCGACGATAATGATATTTATAGAAAAAGCCGCAAATCAGGCTAACGGGTGATGCGAATGGTTAATGCGGTAATCGCAATTCATGGTGGCGCCGGGGCAATCACCCGAGCACAGCTCAGTCCCGAGCAGGAAAAGCGCTATATCGACGCGCTGTACGCCATTGTGGAAACGGGCCAGAGAATGCTGGAAGCGGGCGAAAGCGCGCTGGACGTGGTCACCGAGGCGGTGCGCCTGCTGGAAGAGTGTCCGTTATTTAATGCCGGGATCGGTTCGGTCTTTACCCGGGATGAAACGCACGAGTTGGATGCCTGCGTGATGGACGGCGTCACCCTGAAAGCGGGCGCCGTGGCGGGCGTGAGCCATCTGCGTAATCCGGTGCTGGCGGCGCGTCTGGTGATGGAGGCGAGTTCGCACGTGCTGCTGACGGGGGCCGGGGCGGAGGCGTTTGCCTTCGAGCACGGGATGGAACCGGTATCGCCGGATCTGTTTTCCACGGAGGAGCGCTACCAGCAGCTGCTGGAGGCCCGTTCGGCGGGCATGACGCAGCTTGACCATACAGCGCCGCTGGATGAAACCACTAAAATGGGCACGGTCGGCGCGGTGGCGCTGGATAAGGCCGGAAACCTCGCGGCGGCAACGTCAACGGGCGGGATGACCAACAAGCTGCCCGGGCGCGTCGGCGATAGCCCGCTGCCGGGCGCCGGCTGCTACGCCAATAATGCGACGGCGGCGGTGTCGTGTACCGGAACCGGGGAAGTGTTTATCCGCGCCCTTGCGGCCTATGACATTACCGCGCTGATGGATTACGGCGGCTTAAGCCTGAGCGAGGCCTGCGAGCGCGTGGTGATGGAAAAACTGCCCGCCCTGGGCGGCGTCGGCGGGCTCATTGCGGTGGATCGTGAGGGCAACGTGGCCCTGCCGTTCAACAGCGAAGGCATGTACCGCGCCTGGGGCTATGCCGGTGATGAACCGAGCACGGGGATCTATCGTGAATAAGGGGGCAGCGCGTGCCGCACAGTGAAGAACTGGACAACCGCGAAGTGCTGGCTGTCCATCAGCTCAATATTGCGTTTCAGGAAGAGCGGCAGTTCATCCCCGCAGTACAGAATTTATCGTTCACGCTCAGGCGCGGCGAGACGCTGGCGATTGTTGGCGAGTCCGGTTCCGGGAAATCGGTCACCGCGCTGGCGCTGATGCGCCTGCTGGAACAGACGGGCGGGCAAATCAGCAGCGAGAAAATGCTCCTGCGCCGCCGCAACCGTCAGGTCATTGATTTAAACGAGCTGAGCGGCGCGCAGATGCAGGGCGTGCGCGGGGCGGATATTGCGATGATCTTCCAGGAGCCGATGACCTCCCTGAACCCGGTTTTTCCGGTCGGGGAACAAATCGCCGAGTCCATCCGCCTGCATCAGGGGCTGAGCGGCGATGAAGCGCTCAAAGAGGCCCGGCGGATGCTGGAGCTGGTGCGCATTCCGGAGGCGCAGGCCATTCTGGGTCGCTACCCGCATCAGCTTTCCGGCGGTATGCGCCAGCGGGTGATGATTGCCATGGCGCTCTCGTGCCGTCCGGCGGTGCTGATTGCCGATGAACCGACGACGGCGCTGGACGTGACGATTCAGGCGCAGATCCTGCAGCTCATCAAAGTGCTGCAGCAGGAGATGGAGATGGGGGTGATCTTTATCACCCACGATATGGGCGTGGTCGCCGATATCGCCGATCGGGTGCTGGTGATGCACAAAGGCAGCGCGGTGGAAACCGGCCCGGTCGAGCAGATTTTTCACGCGCCGGTTCATCCTTACACCAAAGCGCTGCTGGCGGCGGTTCCGCGCCTGGGGGCGATGAACGGCAGCGATTTGCCGCGCCGCTTCCCCCTGATTTCTCTTGAGGCATCTGAGCAGCAGGAGGATGAGCGCGAGCAGGACACCGTGGTGCCGGGCAAGCCCATTCTGGAAGTGCGCGATCTGGTCACCCGTTTTCCGCTGCGCAGCGGCATACTGAACCGCGTTAAGCGCGAAGTGCACGCGGTGGAAAACGTCAGCTTCGATCTCTGGCCGGGCGAAACGCTGGCGCTGGTGGGGGAGTCCGGCTGCGGTAAATCCACCACCGGGCGCGCGTTGCTCCGTCTGGTGGAATCTCAGGAAGGCAGCATCACCTTTAACGGCGAGCGCATTGATACCCTTCCGGACAGCAGGCTGCAGGCGGTGCGGCGGGATATTCAGTTTATTTTCCAGGATCCGTATGCCTCCCTCGATCCGCGCCATACGGTGGGGTATTCGATCATGGAGCCGCTGCGGGTGCATAACCTGCTCGACGGCGAAGCGGCCCAGCGCCGCGTGGCCTGGCTGCTGGAGCGCGTCGGCCTGAAGCCGGAGCACGCCTGGCGTTATCCGCACGAGTTTTCCGGCGGACAGCGACAGCGTATCTGCATCGCCCGCGCGCTGGCGCTGAACCCGAAAGTGGTGATTGCCGATGAGTCCGTCTCGGCGCTGGATGTCTCTATCCGGGCGCAAATCATCAACTTACTGCTGGATTTACAGCGGGATATGGGCATTGCCTTCCTGTTTATCTCGCACGATATGGCGGTGGTCGAGCGCATCAGCCATCGCGTGGCGGTGATGTTTATGGGGCAGATCGTGGAGATTGGTCCACGAAGGGCGGTGTTTGAAAACCCGCAGCATCCGTACACCCGCAAGCTTATCGCGGCGGTCCCTGTAGCCGATCCCGCGCATCGTCACGGCCAGCGCGTGCTGCTGCAGGATGAAATGCCGGGCAATATTCATAAACGCGGCGAGGCCGTGGAGCGCGTGACGCTGCGCGAGGTCGAGCCGGGTCATTTCGTCGCTCCCCCGCGTCAGGACAACGCTTTTTCGCGGTTATAACTTACAACAGGCAGGAGAACACAATGGTTACATTTGTAGCGCGTAGATGGTTGTTAGCCGCGAGCGTGACGGCAGCCCTGGCCGCTGCCCCCGCGTTCGCTGCCAAAGACGTGGTGGTTGCCGTCGGCTCGAATTTCACCACGCTCGATCCGTATGACGCTAACGACACGCTCTCTCAGGCGGTGGCGAAATCGTTCTATCAGGGCCTGTTTGGCCTCGATAAAGAGATGAAGCTCAAAAACGTGCTGGCGGAGGGGTACACCGTTTCGGATGACGGGCTGGTGTACACCATTAAGCTCAAAACTGGGGTGAAGTTCCAGGACGGCACCGACTTTAATGCGGACGCGGTGAAAGTAAACCTCGACCGCGCCAGCAATCCTGAGAACAGCCTCAAGCGTTACAACCTCTATAAAAACATCGCCAAAACCGAGGTGGTCGACCCGGCGACGGTTAAAATCACCCTGAAAGAGCCGTTCTCCGCGTTTATCAATATTCTGGCGCATCCGGCAACGGCGATGATTTCCCCTGCCGCGCTGAAGAAATACGGCAAGGAGATCGGTTTCCACCCTGTTGGCACCGGCCCTTATGAACTGCTTACCTGGAACCAGACCGATTTTGTGAAGGTGAAGAAATTCGCCGGATACTGGCAGCAGGGGCTGCCGAAGCTCGACACCATCACCTGGCGTCCGGTGGTGGACAACAACACCCGCGCGGCGATGCTGCAAACCGGCGAGGCGCAGTTTGCCTTCCCGATCCCGTACGAGCAGGCCGCCATTTTGCAGAAAAACAGCAAGCTGGAGCTGGTCGCCAGCCCGTCGATCATGCAGCGCTACATCAGCATGAACGTCACGCAAAAGCCGTTCGATAACCCTAAGGTGCGTGAGGCCATCAACTACGCCATTAACCGTCAGGCGCTGGTGAAGGTCGCCTTTGCCGGATATGCCACTCCGGCCACCGGCGTGCTGCCACCGGCGATCGCCTATGCGCAAAGCTATCAGCCGTGGCCGTACGATCCGGCTAAAGCGCGCGAGCTGCTGAAAGAGGCGGGCTTCCCGAACGGTTTCAGCACCACGCTGTGGTCCTCGCATAATCACAGTACCGCCCAGAAGGTGCTGCAGTTTACCCAGCAGCAGCTGGCGCAGGTGGGTATCAAGGTACAGGTGACCGCGATGGATGCCGGACAGCGTGCGGCAGAAGTTGAGGGGAAAGGGCAAAAAGAGAGCGGCGTGCGGATGTTCTACACCGGCTGGTCAGCCTCGACCGGTGAAGCCGACTGGGCGCTGTCGCCGCTGTTTGCCTCGCAAAACTGGCCGCCAACCCTGTTCAACACCGCGTTTTACAGCAACCCGCAGGTGGACAAAGACCTGGCCGATGCCCTGAAAACCACCAAACCGGAAGAGAAGGCGCGCCTCTACAAAGACGCGCAGGATATTATCTGGAAAGAGTCACCGTGGGTGCCGCTGGTGGTTGAGAAACTGGTGTCAGCCCATAACAAAGCGTTGACCGGGTTCTACATCATGCCGGACACGGGCTTTAGCTTTGACGATGCGGATTTAAAATAAACCTCATGCTGAATTATGTTTGTAAACGCCTGCTGGGGCTTATTCCGACGCTGCTGATTGTGGCGGTCCTGGTGTTTTTGTTTGTCCATATGCTGCCGGGCGATCCGGCGCGTCTGGTCGCCGGGCCTGAGGCGGATGCCACCGTTATTGACCTGGTGCGTAAGCAGCTTGGCCTCGACCAGCCGCTATATATGCAGTTTATCCACTATGTCTGTAACGTTCTGCAGGGCGATTTTGGTATTTCGATGGTGTCGCGCCGTCCGGTGTCGGAGGAGATTGCCAGTCGCTTTATGCCGACGTTCTGGTTAACGATAGCCAGCATGAGCTGGGCGGTCGTGTTTGGGCTTGGCGCCGGAATTATCGCGGCCGTCTGGCGCAACCGCTGGCCGGACAAGCTCGGCATGGCGCTGGCGGTGACCGGCATCTCCTTCCCGGCGTTCGCGCTGGGAATGCTGCTGATGCAGATCTTCTCCGTCGAACTGGGCTGGCTGCCGACCGTCGGGGCCGATACCTGGAAGCATTACATCCTGCCTTCCATGACGCTGGGGGCTGCCGTTTCGGCGGTAATGGCGCGCTTTACCCGCGCCTCGTTCGTTGACGTGCTGAGCGAAGATTATATTCGCACCGCGCGGGCGAAAGGGGTCAGCGAGAAGTGGGTCATTCTCAAGCACGGGTTTCGCAATGCGATGATCCCGGTGGTGACGATGATGGGGCTGCAGTTTGGCTTCCTACTCGGCGGCTCGATCGTGGTGGAAAAGGTCTTCAACTGGCCGGGGCTGGGACGCCTGCTGGTCGATTCCGTCGAGATGCGCGACTACCCGGTGATCCAGGCGGAAGTCCTGCTTTTTTCGCTGGAGTTTATTCTTATCAACTTAGTGGTGGACGTGCTCTACGCCGCCATTAACCCGGCCATCAGGTATAAGTAAGATGCGATTGTTGAACTGGCGACGTCAGGCCGTTTTAAACGCGATGCCGGGGCTAAAACCGGACCACGTCCGCACCCCGTGGTCTGAATTCTGGCGGCGTTTTCGCCGTCAGCCGGTCGCGATGACCGCGGGGCTGTTTGTGCTGCTGCTTATTGCAGTGGCGGTGATTGCGCCGTGGGTGGCGCCATTTGATGCGGAAAACTATTTTGACTACGACCGTCTGAACGACGGACCGTCGATGCTGCACTGGTTCGGCGTGGACTCCCTCGGGCGCGATATCTTTAGCCGCGTGCTGGTCGGGGCGCAAATCTCGCTTGCCGCCGGGGTGTTCGCGGTGCTGATCGGCGCGGCTATCGGTACCGTGCTGGGGCTCGTTGCCGGATATTACGAAGGCTGGTGGGACCGCATCATCATGCGCATCTGCGACGTGCTGTTTGCTTTTCCCGGCATTCTGCTGGCGATTGCCGTGGTGGCGATCATGGGCAGCGGCATGGCCAACGTCATCATAGCGGTCGCGGTGTTTTCGATTCCGGCGTTTGCGCGCCTGGTGCGCGGCAACACGCTGGTGCTGAAACAGCAGACCTTTATAGAATCTGCCCGCAGCATGGGGGCCAGCGACGCCACCATCCTGTTCAGCCATATTCTGCCGGGTACGGTGTCGTCCATCGTGGTCTATTTCACCATGCGCATCGGCGTGTCGATTATCTCGGCGGCCAGCCTGTCGTTTTTAGGGTTGGGGGCTCAGCCTCCAACGCCGGAGTGGGGCGCGATGCTGAACGAGGCGAGGGCGGATATGGTGATTGCACCGCACGTGGCGATCTTCCCGAGCCTGGCGATTTTTCTGACCGTGCTGGCGTTTAACCTGCTGGGTGACGGTCTGCGCGACGCGCTGGATCCGAGGATTAAGGGATAGCGCAGTGAAATGTGCCGGGTGGAGGCTACGCCTTACCCGGCCTACAAAAGAGGAGCAGGAAGATTAAACCCGGCTACCCCACAGGTCATACTCGTCGGCGTTTTCAACCTTCACGCGAATAATATCACCTGGCTTAACGTTGGTTTCGCCATTCAGGTACACCGCACCGTCGATTTCAGGGGCGTCCGCCATGCTGCGGCCAATCGCGCCTTCTTCGTCAACTTCGTCGATGATAACCATTATCTCGCGGCCCACTTTTTCCTGCAGACGCTCGGCAGAAATCTGCTGCTGCAGCTGCATGAAGCGGTTCCAGCGCTCTTCTTTCACCTCTTCCGGCACCTGGTCCGCCAGCTCGTTGGCGGTTGCGCCTTCTACCGGGCTGTACTTGAAGCAGCCTACGCGGTCCAGACGCGCTTCTTTCAGGAAGTCGAGCAGCATCTGGAAGTCTTCTTCGGTTTCACCCGGGAAGCCGACGATGAAGGTGGAGCGCAGGGTCAGATCCGGGCAGATTTCACGCCACTGCTTGATGCGCGCCAGCTGGCGATCAACGGAGCCAGGACGCTTCATCAGCTTCAGGATACGCGGGCTGGCGTGCTGCAGCGGGATATCCAGGTACGGCAGAATTTTGCCTTCCGCCATCAGCGGGATCACGTCGTCAACGTGCGGGTACGGATAGACGTAGTGCAGACGCGTCCAGATACCGAGTTTAGACAGCTGCTCGCACAGGCCGACCATGCTGGTTTTCACCGGCTCGCCGTTGTGGAAACCGGAGCGGTGTTTAACGTCCACCCCGTAAGCCGAAGTGTCCTGGGAGATGACCAGCAGCTCCTTCACGCCCGCGTCGGCCAGACGTTTAGCTTCCGCCAGCACTTCGCCAATCGGACGGCTCACCAGATCGCCACGCATGGACGGGATAATGCAGAAGGTGCAGCGATGGTTGCAGCCTTCGGAAATTTTCAGGTACGCGTAGTGGCGCGGCGTCAGCTTAACGCCCTGCTCCGGCACCAGGCTCAGGAACGGGTTGTGCTTTGGTTTTGGCACGTAGTGATGAACATGTTCCAGCACCTGCTCGTAGCTGTGCGGGCCGGTGATCTCCAGCACCTTCGGGTGCACTTCGCGGATCTGGTCTTCTTTCGCGCCCAGACAGCCGGTAACAATCACTTTACCGTTTTCCGTCAGGGCCTCACCGATGGCTTCCAGTGATTCCTGAACCGCGCTGTCGATAAACCCGCAGGTGTTCACGATCACCATATCGGCGTTGTCGTAGCTTGGCACCACGTCATAGCCCTCGGTGCGCAGTTCGGTCAGGATGCGTTCGGAATCCACGAGGTTTTTCGGGCAGCCCAGGGAGACGAAGCCGATTTTCGGCTGGTGCGTAACATTGCTCATAGGTTAAAAATTCATCAATTATGGAGTTATCAGGGCGGGATTTTACAGCGTATCGCGGGGGATTTATACACTCTTTGCAAGGCGGATGCGCCGGGCGGACGTTGTAACATTGTAAATAATGTTAATCAGTTAATAAAAATTGATCCCAGGCATTAAACTGTACAAAAAATGTACTTATCCTGACTATGCACAATGGCTGACAGAGGAGGAAAGAGCATGACCGTTGACAGACTTAAACGCGATCTGCTTACCAAGCTGATCAACGCCCGAATCGACCTGGCCGCGTACCTGCAGTTGAGGAAGGCAAAAGGGTATATGTCAGTCAGCGAAAGCGAACATCTGCGTGATAACCTGTTTGAACTTTGCAATTTCATGCGTGAAAAAGCACCGACCCTGAAGGCGAAATACGGCGAAAGTGAGCTGATCGCCCTGCGCCGCGCCGCTGAGGTGCTTTCCATCGCTGGGGTATGTTTGATGAACGGACGCCACGACTGCCCGAATTTTATCGCTGTTAACGCGGAGAAGCTTGAAAACTGCCTGACCACGCTCTCTCTATGCATCATGTGCCTGAACGAGCACGAGAAGCTTGAACAGCACTGACCCAGGGGGAGGCAACTCCCCCTTCTGATTAAGCTTTTGTAAAAGTGGTAACGCGTCCGGATGCAGTGGCTAACCTTTATGCCATATGCCGATAAAGGAGCGCGTTATGCCTCGATCCTTGCTAATTTCCCTGCCTGCGCTGTTCATTCCGTTTTCGCTTCTTGCTGCCCCGGAGGCGGTCAAGGTCGAGGTGCTGCAAAACAAACTCGATCATCCCTGGTCTCTGGCGTTTCTGCCGGACAATAAAGGCCTGCTGGTGACCCTGAAGGGCGGTCAGCTCAAACGCTGGCAGGCCGGAAAAGGGCTGTCCGATCCGATTGTCGGCGTGCCGAAGGTCTGGGCAAACGGTCAGGGAGGATTGCTGGACGTGGTCCTCGCCCCGGATTTTGAAAAATCGCGCCGCGTCTGGCTGAGCTTCGCCGAAGCCGGAAGTGACGGCAAAGCCGGAACGGCGGTGGGCTATGGCCGGTTAAGCGATGATTTTACGCGCATTGAAACCTTCCAGGTGGTGTTCCGCCAGATGCCGAAACTCTCCACCGGTAACCATTTTGGTGGGCGGCTGGTATTCGACGGCAAAGGCTCGCTCTTTATCGGACTCGGCGAGAACAACCAGCGCCCGACGGCGCAGGATCTGGATAAATTGCAGGGTAAAGTGGTGCGCCTCACCGAAGACGGAAAAGTGCCGCCGGATAACCCGTTTGTGAATACCCCCGGCGCGCGACCCGAAATCTGGTCTTACGGCATTCGCAACCCGCAGGGGATGGCGATGAATCCCTGGAGCGACGCGCTGTGGCTGAACGAGCACGGCCCGCGCGGCGGGGATGAGATCAACATTCCGGAGAAAGGAAAGAACTACGGCTGGCCGCTGGCGACGCACGGCATTAACTACAGCGGTCTGAAAATTCCTGAAGCCAAAGGCGAACACGTTGAGGGAACCGAAAAACCGCTGTTCGTCTGGAAAGTGTCGCCCGCCGTGAGCGGTATGGCGTTTTACAACAGCGACGTCTTCCCGCAGTGGAAAAACAAGCTGTTTATCGGCGCGCTGAAGGAAAAGGACGTTATCGTGCTGAGCGTGGAGGGCAATAAGGTAACGGAGGACGGGCGAATTCTGGGCGACCGGGATAAACGTATTCGCGATGTGCGGGTGGGGCCGGACGGCTATTTATATGTGCTGACCGACGAGACGGACGGGCAGCTGTTAAAAGTCAGCCCGTCCGGTGCGTAATCAGGTGACCGGGATCATTACCACGTTGCGGTACGCCGGGCGATCGCTCAGCTGTTTCAGCCAGCGCTCAAGGTGAGGGCGCGGCGTCCACTTCAGGCCCATGTTGGTCAGGTTCCAGACGAACGGCGCCACGGCGATATCGCCTGTGCCGAACGCCTCGCCGGAGAACCAGGCGTGCTTCGCCAGCTCGTCATCCATCATCGCGAAAAGATTTTCGCAGGCATCCTGCGCGGCGTGAATCGCGGGATAATCGCGTTCGGCTTCCGGCGTGCGGATAAGTCCCATCAGGATCACGCGGTGGGTCGGGGATAGCGTCTGGTTCGCCCAGTCCATCCACTTTTCACCCTGGGCGCGCTGCGCCGGGTTTTCTACCCACAGACGCCCTTGACCATACTGGGCGGCGAGGTAACGCACAATGGTGTTAGATTCCCAAAGCGTCGCGTCGGTTTCATCATCGCGCAGCAGCGGCACCAGGCCGTTCGGGTTCATGGCCAGATAGTCGGCCTCTTTATTCACGCCGAACGACATGCCGGCCATGATTTGATTGAACGGTAAATCCAGCTCCTCAAGCGTCCAGAGCACTTTCTTAACGTTGGTCGAGTTGTTCCTGCCCCAAAGCGTAATCATATTTACTCCTGATGAGATGTGAATCCGGGTCAGCTTTCGCCATGGTGAGATAAACCTAACAATTACGCAACAGAAGACAAAAAAATCGTCTGAATCAAAGCGTATCTGAATGTTATTGCATAAACTTTAATAACTTTACCCTCGTTGGGTTTCTTTAACCGTTTTAGTGCGCTATTACTCATCGCTTCTTGCGACACGGTGATGTGACGTAATTTTTGAATGGACACTCGGGTGGCATTTATGACGCGTAAAATGACTTCTCTGCGCAGCCTTGCGACAGGCTCTGCGCTCCTTTTCCTGTTTGCACCAACGCTCTACGCAGCTGAACAGGCTGCGCCCGAAGCGCCGCCTGTGGATGCGCGCGCCTGGATCCTGATGGACTATTCCAGCGGTAAAGTGCTGGCGGAAGGCAATGCGGATGAGAAACTCGATCCGGCAAGCCTGACCAAAATCATGACCAGCTATGTGGTAGGCCAGGCGTTGAAAGCGGGCAAGATCAAGCTGGACGATATGGTGACCATCGGTAAGGACGCGTGGGCGACCGGCAACCCGGCGCTGCGGGGTTCTTCGGTGATGTTCCTGAAGCCGGGGGATCAGGTCTCCGTTTCCGATCTGAACAAAGGGGTAATTATTCAGTCGGGAAATGATGCATGTATCGCGCTGGCCGATTACGTTGCCGGCAGTCAGGATTCTTTCATTGGTTTGATGAATGGCTACGCGCAGAAATTGGGCTTAACCAACACCACGTTCAAAACGGTTCACGGTCTGGATGCACCGGGACAGTTCAGTACCGCGCGCGACATGGCGCTGCTGGGGAAAGCGCTGATCCACGACGTGCCGGATGAATACGCCATCCACAAAGAGAAAGAGTTTACCTTCAATAAAATCCGCCAGCCGAACCGCAACCGCCTGCTGTGGAGCAGCAACGTTAACGTGGACGGAATGAAAACCGGCACCACGGCGGGCGCAGGCTATAACCTTGTGGCCTCCGCGACCCAGGGCGACATGCGCCTGATTTCGGTGGTGCTGGGTACTAAAACCGATCGCATCCGTTTTAACGAATCAGAAAAACTCCTGACCTGGGGCTTCCGCTTCTATGAGACCGTGACGCCGATTAAACCGGATGCCACGTTCGTCAGCCAGCGCGTCTGGTTTGGCGACAAGAGTGAAGTCAATCTCGGGGCGGGTGAAGGCGGCTCGGTGACCATTCCGCGCGGTCAGCTAAAAAACCTGAAGGCCAGCTATACCCTGACCGACCCGCAGCTCACGGCTCCGCTGAAAAAAGGCCAGGTGGTCGGGACGATTGATTTCCAGCTAAACGGGAAGTCGATTGAACAGCGTCCGCTGATTGTGATGGAAGCGGTGGAAGAGGGCGGCTTCTTCAGCCGGATGTGGGATTTCGTGATGATGAAATTCCACGGGTGGTTTGGCAGCTGGTTCAGCTAAGTTTTTTGCCGGGTAGCGCTGCGCTTACCCGGCCTGTGTTTTTTCTCCCTCTCCCTGTGGGAGAGGGCCGGGGTGCGGGCATCAGACTGCACCCCTCTTAATACATCAACTTCACCTGCTGCGCCTTTGCGTGGGCCACAATCTCGTCGTCCGGGCGGCAGTCGCTGACGATGGCGTCAAACTGCGCCAGCTCCCCCATTCTTGCCGAACGCACCTTGCCAAACTTGCTGTGATCGACCACCAGCACATGATACTGCGCCGCGCTTAACGCCCAGTGCTTCACCGGCAGCTCTTCCAGGTTAAAGCAGGTCGCGCCCTGACGCACGTTGACGCCTGCGGCGGAATAAAACGCAATGTCCGGGCAGAGATTGCTGAGCGTATCTTGCAGGTTAAGCGGCTTAAAGATGGCGTTGCTGGCGTGAAACTCGCCGCCGCAGAGGATCACCCGGCACTCGGGTTTCTCCTGCAGCGCCAGAAAGGTGTTCAGGGAGTAGCACACGGCGGTAAAAGGGATGCTGCTGTCGATAGCTTCGATAATCCACGGCGTGGTGGTTCCGCAGTCAAAAAACAGCGTCTGGTGCGGCTGTACCAGTGAGGCCGCAAGCCGGGCGGCCTTACGCTTCTCTTCCACCAGGCGCGTCTTCTGGTCGCTGATCAGGTAATGGCTGGCGCTACGCGGCTCAAGCACAATATACCCGCCCAGCAGCACGACGGGCGCGCTTTCGCTGTTCAGATCCCGACGAATGGTCATCTCTGAGACGCCGAGGAGGTTGGCGGCTTCCTTAAGATGCAGCTTATCGCTGCGCTTCAGCGCCTGTAGCAGCTGAGCAATGCGGTCATCGCGACGTGTTTCCATAGTTCCTCGGGATAAAAAAGTGAACCCCCGCAGGGCGGGGGTTCAAGTGTAACCTGTCAGGTTGGGGTTAGTCACGTATCCAGCCTTTGCGGATCGGGATAGCGAAAATGGCGCGATAGAGCGAAGACAGCGTGCGGTAGAGCGCTTCACCGAAGAGGCTCCACAGGATAGCCGCGCTCACGCAGCCAATCATCCCGACCAGGAAACCGCCCACCATATCCAGCGGCCAGTGAACGCCCAGGTAAACGCGAGACCAGGCGATTGCCAGGGCCGCCACCATCAGGACCGCGCCGGACCACAGGCGATGCCAGAACAGGAAAGCCAGCGCGAAGGTGAAGATCACCGTACCGTGATCGCTCGGGAACGAGTCATCCGGCGCGTGGTGCAGGAAGGTATAGCCGACGTGATCAACAAAAGGACGATCGTGCGGGAAGACATGGCCGAGAATGTAGCTGACCAGGACGCTTACCCCGAGCGCCATCGCCACTTTAATCACCAGCTGGCGCTGCGCCTTCACCTGGCTGCGGGGCCCCCACAGCCAGAGAATCGCAGCCAGTGCAGGCACGATGCTGATCAGATCTTTTGCCAGAAAGGTGGCAAAATCGATCGTCCACTCAGGCGAGGCTGGCGTGGCGTTGATCAGATAAAACAGCTGATAATTCAGATTCTCTAACATAGCGTTATCACTCTTTAGCAAACCGGGTGGAAATAAGTCCGTAGACAACCACCTGGGAAAACCAGACCCACCACCCGGCCCACAGGTTGTGAGAGAAAAAATGCGCCCCGCGCATGACCTGGCCGTAGCCCATCGCCAGACCTAACACCACGCCCAGCGCGACGAAGCACCAGGCGAGACGCGGACGCTCGCGCCAGAAGGCAAAAAACAGCCCCATCACCATAAAGCCGCTGGAGGCATGACCGCCGGGAAAACAGCGCCCCGGACCGCTGTCAGCAGGGACGGCGCTGAACAGGGGATAAGACATAGCCTTACCGCCATATTCCACCAGATCCCACGGGCAGCTGTGATGGCTCACGCTTTTCAGCACGCCTACCACCAGCGCGCCAACGCCCATCAGCAGCGCCGCCGTGACCAGCCTTGCGTTGCGCTTGTAGGCGCCGTAAAACAGCGCCACGGCACCTAAGCCGATGGCGATGTACTTCGCCAGGCGGTGGTTCAGCAGATCCAGCAGGTGGTCCTTCTGTAGCGGAAAGCTCTGCGTTGCCGCGTCATACCAAAAGGAGGTGATCCATCTGTCGAGAGCTTCACTGCGCGATAGCCACGTAAACACCACGGCAAGGGCGATCAGTACGAAAAGCTGATAACCATAAAAGCGGCCCGGTAAGCGGTAAAGTCGTTTTGTCTTATTTGTCTGTAAGTTAGACAATTCTGAACGGCTGGAGGTGAGTGCCATAATTTGGGATCGTTGACGAGTAATCGGGCTATCATAGAAGCGTCAACTTAAGGAAACCTTAAACGAAGACGATATGTGCTTTATTTCTGTTTATCCTCGATAAATCACTATCTCGGGCTGCGGCATTTCATTAAACTCGTCGCGATTTTGTCATTATAAAGAGATTGCATGTTAAACCGTTCTTCTTCTGGTTCACGTCTGGGTCGTCAGGCGTTGCTTTTCCCTCTGTGTCTGGTGCTCTACGAATTCTCTACCTATATCGGCAACGATATGATCCAGCCCGGTATGCTGGCCGTTGTGGCGCAGTACAACGCGGGTATTGAGTGGGTGCCGACCTCCATGACCGCCTATCTGGCCGGCGGCATGTTTTTACAGTGGCTGTTAGGGCCGCTGTCGGATCGTATTGGCCGCCGTCCGGTAATGCTCACGGGCGTGGTGTGGTTTATCGTCACCTGTCTCGCCACGCTGCTGGCGCAAAACATTGAACAATTTACCCTGCTGCGTTTCCTGCAGGGGGTGAGCCTGTGCTTTATCGGCGCCGTGGGGTATGCCGCCATTCAGGAGTCGTTTGAAGAGGCGGTGTGTATCAAAATTACCGCGCTGATGGCGAACGTGGCGCTGATCGCCCCCTTACTCGGGCCGCTGGTGGGTGCCGCGTGGGTGCACGTTGCGCCGTGGGAAGGGATGTTTGTGCTCTTTGCGGTTCTCGCCGCCTTCGCGTTCTTTGGCCTGCACCGGGCGATGCCGGAAACGGCCACCCGCATCGGCGAGAAACTCTCGCTGAAAGAGCTGGGTCGGGATTACAAAGAGGTGCTGAAGAACGGCCGCTTTGTGGCGGGCGCGCTGGCGACCGGGTTCGTTAGCCTGCCGCTGCTGGCGTGGATCGCGCAGTCGCCGGTCATTATCATCAGCGGTGAAAAGCTCAGCAGCTACGAGTATGGCCTGCTGCAGGTGCCGATCTTTGGCGCGCTGATTATCGGGAACCTGGTGCTGGCACGTTTGACGTCACGACGCACCGTGCGTTCGCTGATTATCATGGGCGGCTGGCCGATTGCGGCAGGGCTGATTCTGGCTGCGGTGGCTACCGTCGCGTCATCCCACGCCTACCTGTGGATGACGGCGGGGCTCAGTCTTTATGCCTTCGGGATTGGCGTGGCCAACGCCGGGCTGGTGCGCCTGACGCTGTTTGCCAGCGAGATGAGTAAAGGCACGGTGTCAGCTGCGATGGGGATGCTGCAGATGCTGATTTTTACCGTCGGTATCGAAGTGAGCAAGCATGCCTACGCGATGGGCGGCAACGGGCTGTTCAGCCTGTTTAACCTCGCCAACGGCGTGCTGTGGGTTGGCCTGATGGTGGTGTTCCTGAAAGACAAACGCGTCGGGAACGCCCTGCAACCTTAACCTGTTTATTCCCTCTTCCTGTTGGCGAGCACGGAACAGTCCCCTCTCCCTGTGGGAGAGGGCTAGGGTGAGGGCACCAGACCGCACCGGTCAATTAAACGGTGCCTCCCCGTTCAACACCTTCTCAATCACGTTTAAAACGCCTTCATCATTATTATGCGGCGCTTCAAAACGCGCTGCCGCTTTGATATGCGGTCTGGCATTCGCCATCGCAAAGCTGAAACCGGACTGGCGCAGCATCTCCACGTCGTTGCCGCTGTCGCCGAAGGCCACCACTTCGCTATCGTCAATGCCCCAGCGCTTTTGCAGGATCCGCAGGCCGTTGGCTTTATGCACGCCGGGGATGATCAGGTCGATACTGCCGTGGCCGGTGGTGACGGGGACCATGATGTCACTCAGCTTTTCATGCAGCAGCGCCTGAATACGCGGAATTTCATCGTCAGACACGTTGAGTCCGAACTTGAAGAAAATATCGTTCAGGTTGTCGAAATTACTCACCATTTCCAGACGGTGATAGTACTTCGCCGCGATCTCCTTAAAGCCCTCGTCATAGCATTTCAGCGTGTACGCGCTGCTTTTCCCGCAGGCGATAATCTCAATGCCCGTAACCTCGTTTAACACGTTCGCGACGGTCTCGAAATGGGCTTTCGACAGTTCGCCGTTAAAAACATCTTCACCTTCGCTTACGACCCAGCCGCCGTTTTCGGCGACGAACGCAATTTCATGCGCAATCTCCGGGAAAAAGGAGATCAGCTGGTAATACTGGTTGCCGCTGGCGACCACGAAGCGAATGCCTTGCGCCTTCATGCGGGCATACTGCGCCAGAAAGCGCGGCCGATTATAGGTCTTGGCATCGCTCAGAAAAGTGCCATCCATGTCGACGGCGATCAGTTTAACGCTCATATCCCTTCTCCAGTGTCGTTTGATTTGTTTCCGGCTTTGCCACCGCGCGCGCCACCAGCGCGGCGATGATGACCAACCCTAACACCACCAGCATGGCGCTGCGCAGCCCGTAGTGCTCGCCGAGGAAGCCGAGCAGCGGCGGCCCGACCAGGAAGGCGAGATAGCCCGTGGTTGCCACCACGCTGACGCGCGTCGGGGCATCCGGGCCGGTATCGCTGGCGGCTGAAATGGTCAGCGGGAAGCCGAGGGACGCGCCCAGCCCCCAGAGGATCACCGAGACGCCGGCAATCCAGTCCACATCCACAAAGATGATCATCGCGATACCCAGGCCGCCCAGCAGGGCGCTGGCGCGTACCACCGCCACGCGGCTGTAGCGGTCGATAAACCAGCCGCCGGTGAAGCGCCCGACGGTCATCCCCAGCGTAAACCCGGCGTAAATCAGCGAGCCGGAGGTCGGGCTGAAGCCGTGACCGTCCACCATCAGCAGCGGCAGCCAGTCGTTGGCGGAGCCCTCTGCGAAGGCCATCGCCAGCACCACCACGCCGATCAGCATCAGCTGGAAGTCGCGGTAGAAGGGCAGCCCTTTTTCAGCCGAGTGCTGTTCGTCAGCGGAGTTCTTACCGGTGCCGTCCGGGATGGCCCGGATGCCGGTCAGGATCGGAATGATGCACACCAGCGCCGCCAGCAGGATATGCAGATTCGCGCTCACGCCGGTGGCCGTCAGCGCCATCCCCACGCCCGCACCGGCCAGCGTGCCGAGGCTGTAAAAACCGTGCATCATTGGCAGCACGGTTTTATTCATTTCACGTTCGACCGCCGCCCCTTCCACGTTGATAGCAACTTCCGCCGAACCGAAGCTGCCGCCAAATACCGTCAGGCCCAGGGCGAACAGCACCGGCGAGGCAAACCACAGCGCCACGCTTAATATTCCCATTCCGAACACGGCAAAGCACATGGTGGTGCGGATCACCGCTCGCGTACCAAAGCGCTTTACCAGCCACGCGGAGCAGAGAATGCCGCTCATGGAGCCTATCGACAGGCCGAACAGTACGATGCCCATCTCGGCGGTAGAAACGGACAAAATATCGCGAATGGCGGGGGTGCGCGTGGCCCAGGAGGCCATCAGCAGGCCGGGAATGAAGAAGAACATAAACAGCGCCCACAGGCGTCGCTGCAGGGCTTTACGGGGAGAGGTCAGCGTCATCGGGATAGCACCAGAAGTACAACAATAGCGACAACACTAGCAAGTTTGTGTACATTTGTACACAAACCACGTGAGGAATTTATGAGCAGACCACCGAACGATCCGCATCGCCGGGAGAAGATCCTGCAGGCAACGCTCGATACCATCGCCGAACACGGCATTCACGCCGTCACGCACCGTAAAATCGCCACCTGCGCGGGCGTGCCGCTGGGGTCGATGACCTACTATTTCGACGGCATGGAGCCGCTGCTGGAGGAGGCCTTCACGTGGTTTACCCGGCTGATGTCGCAGCAGTATCGGGATTTCTTCGCGGGCGTCACCGGGCCGGAAATGGCGAGCGAAGCCATCACCACGCTGATCCACAGCTCGCAGGTGACCACGCCGCACAACATGGCGCTGATGTATCAGCTCTATGCCTTTATGCACCGCAGCGCGGCGCTCAAAACGGTGATGCAGGACTGGATGAAGATGAGCCAGACCACGCTGGAGCAGTGGTTCGACCCGGTGACCACCCGCGCGCTGGACGCGTTTATTGAAGGGATGACGCTGCACTACGTGACCGACCGGGCGCCGTTAACCCGCGAAGAGATCCGGGCGATGGTGGGGAGAATTGCGGGCGAGGGGAATCCTTAGGTAACACTCGCCCTGCCAGTTTTACCTGTGTTCGATTTTTTTCCCGCTGGCGTCCACCACCGCTTCGCCATCCTCTTTCGTAAACGCCCCTTTCTGCGCATCCGGCAGGATGTCGAGGACGACTTCAGACGGGCGGCACAGGCGGGTGCCCAGCGGCGTCACCACGATCGGACGGTTAATCAGGATCGGGTGTTGCAGCATAAAATCAATAAGCTGGTCGTCGGTGAAGTTATCTTCAGCAAGGCCGAGCTGTTCATAGGGCTCCACGTTTTTACGCAGCAGATCTCGCACTGAAATGCCCATCTCGGCAATCAGAGCGGTCAGCGTATCGCGCGACGGCGGGGTTTCCAGATAGAGGATAATCTCTGGCTCGGTGCCGCTGTTGCGGATCATCTCCAGCGTGTTGCGCGAGGTTCCGCAGGCCGGGTTGTGATAAATGGTGATGTGGCTCATATCAGTGGCTCATTACAGTGTGAAGGATAGACGTAGCGCCAGCGCGGCGAGCGTCACAAACAGGACCGGCAGCGTCATAATGATGCCCGTCCGGAAATAGTAGCCCCAGGTGATCGTCATGTTCTTCTGCGCCAGCACGTGGAGCCAGAGCAGGGTGGCGAGGCTGCCGATAGGCGTGATTTTCGGCCCCAGATCGCAGCCAATCACGTTGGCGTAAATCATCGCTTCCTTAATCAATCCTGTCGCCGTACTGCCCTCGATGGAGAGCGCGCCAATCAGCACCGTGGGCATATTGTTCATTATGGATGACAGAAACGCAGTGATGAACCCGGTTCCCAGCGTGGTGGCCCACAGACCGTGTCCGGCCAGGCTATCCAGTACGCCTGAGAGATATTCCGTCAGCCCGGCATTGCGCAGGCCATACACCACCAGATACATACCCAGCGAGAAGATGACGATTTGCCACGGTGCGCCGCGCAGCACTTTTCCGGTGTTTATCGCATGTCCGCGTTTTGCGACGGCGAATAAAATCAGCGCGCCGACGGTCGCAATGGCGCTGACAGGAATGCCGAGCGGTTCAAGCACGAAGAAGCCGACGAGAAGTAGCAGCAGCACAATCCAGCCCGTTCTGAACGTCGGGAGATCGTGAATGGCCCGAGTGGGCTCGCGGAGTTTTGCCAGGTCATATTTCGGGGGGATTTCCTTGCGAAAGAACAGATGCAGCATGACCAGAGTTGCGGCAATCGCGGCGATATCCACCGGGATCATTACCGAAGCGTATTCGCTGAACCCCAGCTTAAAGAAGTCTGCCGACACGATGTTGACCAGGTTGGACACAATCAGCGGCAGGCTGGCGGTATCGGCGATGAAGCCCGCCGCCATCACAAACGCCAGCGTGGCCTGCTTGCTGAACCCCAGCGCGAGCAGCATGGCGATGACGATAGGCGTCAGGATCAGCGCCGCGCCGTCATTGGCAAACAGCGCCGCCACGGCTGCACCCAGCAGCACAATATAAGTAAACAGCAATCGCCCGCGACCGTTCCCCCAGCGGGCGACGTGCAGCGCCGCCCACTCGAAAAAGCCGGACTCGTCCAGCAGCAGGCTGATGATAATGACGGCAATGAACGTCGCCGTAGCGTTCCAGACGATATTCCACACCACAGGTATATCGTTAATGTGAATCACGCCGCTGGCCAGCGCCAGCACGGCACCGATGGTCGCGCTCCAGCCGATACTGAGTCCCCTGGGCTGCCAGATGACCAGTACCAATGTGAATAAAAAAATCGCTCCTGCCAGAAACATCGCTTACTCCGTTATATCTGTTTTTGTGAATGTATTGTTATCAACACGAGCCTGAAAGTCGGTTTTTCAGCTTCATGCGCGTCTCTTCCCGCAGGCAGTTCCAGCTGTTGTCGATAACGACTGCCGCCCACGCAGGCATGTTGGGAGAGAGACGGTAATGGACCCATTTCCCTTCACGGCGATCGATAACCAGCCCGGACTCGCGCAGCAGCGCCATGTGGCGGGAGACCTTAGGCTGCGACTCGGCGGTCGCGGCGCAGAGATCGCAGACGCACAGTTCGCCCGCTTCACGGAGCAGCATGACGATGGCGAGCCGCGTTTCGTCGGAGAGGGTTTTGAAGAGCTGGAGCGGGTGGAGCATGGGATTTCCTGCAGGTGTGATTTTATATATGTTTAATCATATGTGTTTTCGTGGCAAGAGAGAAGAAAAGAATAGAGGAAGGTGAATTTCAGGCAACAAAAAACCCATCAACCTTGAACCAAAACGGCGGGGTTGATGGGCTCCACAAATTGGGGACATCAAAGAAAAGCAGTGGCACTAGTTATGACTGCCCCCTGATAAAAAAGTTCTGCGCGTAACGAAAATATTTTCCCCGCGCGCAAACTTAGGAGTTATCCGAGTCCAGGCCAGATGATAACGATCAGCGTACCCGCCAGCGTCAGCAGCACGTTAGCGATAGCATATGTGCCCGCATAGCCCAGCGCCGGGATGTTGCTGCGTGCGGTATCGCTGATGATTTCCATGGCTGGCGCACAGGTACGCGCGCCCATCATTGCCCCAAAGAGCAGGGCGCGGTTCATGCGCAGCACGTAGGCGCCGAACAGGAAGCAGATAACGACCGGCACCAGGCTGACGATCAGTCCGGACACCAGCATCTGCCAGCCGACGGCGCCCAGGCTGTGGCCGATACCGCTTCCCGCGCTTAAGCCCACGCCCGCCATAAAGACCATCAGACCGAACTCTTTCACCATGTTCAGCGCGCCCTGCGGAATGTAGCCGAAGGTTGGGTGGTTGGCTCGCAGGAAGCCCAGCATGATCCCGGCAAACAGCAGCCCGGCGGCGTTACCGATGCCGAAACTGAAGTTGCTGAACTGGAAGGTGATCATCCCGATCATCAGGCCAACGATAAAGAAGGCGCAGAAGGCCAGCAGGTCGGTGACCTGGCTGTGAATGGAGATAAAGCCGATGCGGTCGGCAACGGTTTTCACGCGTCGTGCGTCGCCGCTAACCTGCAGTACGTCGCCTTTGTTGAGCACGACGTTGTCGTCGATCGGCATCTCTATCTGGCTGCGGATCACGCGGTTGAGGAAGCAGCCGTGGTCGGTCAGCTTCAGCTGCGCCAGACGGCGGCCCACGGCGTTATGGTTTTTCACCACGATCTCTTCGGTGACGATACGCATGTCGAGCAGGTCTCGGTCGAACACCTCTTTGCCGTTACGGAAGCTCGGGTCGAGACGGGCGTGGGCGTCCGGGTAACCCACCAGCGCGATGTCGTCGCCCATCTGCAGCACCGCGTCGCCGTCCGGGTTCGCCAGAATGCCGTTGCGGCGGATACGTTCGATATAGCAGCCCGTCTGGCGGTAAATTCCCAGCTCGCGCAGATTTTTGCCGTCTGCCCATGCCACCAGCTCTGGCCCAACGCGATAGGCGCGGATCACCGGGAGATAGACTTTACGTTTGGAATCGGTATCCAGACCGCGCTCGCGGGCGATTTGCTGGGCGCTGGTCTGCAGATCCTGATGCTGCAGTTTTGGCAGATAGCGCGCGCCGACAATCAGGCTCACCAGACCAATCAGATAGGTCAGGGCATAGCCCAGGCTCAGGTGGTCGAGTGCGGCAGAAAGTTGTGCGCCGGCCATGCCGGAATGACGCAGGGTATCACCGGCACCCACGAGCACGGGAGTGGAGGTCATGGAGCCTGCCAGCATACCGGCCGTTAACCCGATATCCCAGCCAAACAGTTTACCCAGCCCTAACGCGATCAGCAGCGCGCTGCCGACCATCACCAGCGCCAGCATCAGATAATTTTTGCCGTCGCGGAAGAAAATTGAAAAAAAGTTCGGTCCCGCTTCCACGCCAACACAAAAAATAAACAGCATAAAACCTAAGTTGAGCGCGTCCGTGTTAATGCTGAAGTGCTGTTGACCTAATAATAAGGAGACGACTAAAACGCCAATGGAATTACCAAGTTGAACTGAACCCAGGCGCAATTTACCCAGGCAAAGGCCCAGCGCCAGTACCACAAATAATAACAGGATGTAATTCCCATTTAACAAGTCTGCGACGTTTATATTCACGGAGGCTAACTTCTTGTTTACCAGTAAGTTGTTGAATGAAAGGACTATTTGGGCTACTGTTTTCTGGGCCAGGGAACGCGTTCAACCCTCCCTGTTACCTAATTTATTCCCTAAAACATTAGCTGGCCGATAGTTTAATCGTATTAGCTACTGACAGCTACCTATTATCGCATCACCCTGTGCGTACTTTGGCAAGGATTGCCGCACTGCTTTATCTGACTGGGCGTCTACCCGACGAAGGTGTATTTGATAGAGATAAGTCAGGAGGATAGTTTGAACATTAAACGAAACTGGGCGGGGGTGATCAGCTGCTTTTTGCTGTTTACCGTCGTGTGCATGTCGCTCGCTTTTAATGTGAAAGGGGCATTCAGGGCTGCCGGACATCCGGAGCTGGGGCTGCTCTTTTTTACCCTGCCGGGAGCGGCTGCCAGTTTTCTTTCCCGTAAAGGGGAGGTGGTCAAGCCGCTTATTGGCGCAATGCTGGCGGCACCGCTGTGTCTGCTGCTGATGCGCATGCTGTATGTATCAACGCGAAGTTTCTGGCAGGAGCTGGCGTGGTTGCTGAGCGGCGTCTTCTGGTGCGCCCTCGGCGCGCTGTGCTATTTGTTTGTGTGCAGTCTGATTAAGCATCGACGGCACCATAATTAAAAACGCCCTCAGGGTGAGGGCGTCTTCGCATTACTGAGCGGCAAACAGGCCCAGATGCTCTTTGGCGTAAGCTTCAAAGTCAGTGCAACCGCCGATGTGTTTCTGATCGAGGAAGATCTGCGGTACGGTTTCAACCGGCTTGCCGACGGTTTTTTCAAGATCCGCTTTGGTGATGCCTTCCGCGTGGATATCCACGTAGCGGAAGTTGAAGTCATCGCGCTCTTCGGTCAGTTTCTCAGCCAGCTCTTTCGCGCGCACACAGTAAGGGCACCCTGGACGACCAAAAATTACTGCAAACATTTCTCTCTCCTCAAAAAACAAGCCTGACGGCGAATAGGACATATAGTGCCCGATAACCTGCCGCCATTAAAGAAGGTTTCGCCTGTCGCTTTGATACAGTAAGGCTATGTTTCGCCAATTACACCGCGCAAATCATTGCCTATACTGGCTGCCATACGGTTTAAGCAAGACAAAGAGAGACAAGATGACGCCAACCATAGACCTGCTCACATCCCACCGTTCCATCCGCCACTTCACCGACGAGCCGATTACCGAGGCGCAGCGCGAAGCGATCATTAACAGCGCCAGGGCGACCTCCAGCTCCAGCTTCCTGCAGTGCAGCTCGATTATCCGCATCACCGATCCGGCCATGCGTGAACAGTTGGTCACGCTGACCGGCGGGCAGAAGCATGTGGCCCAGGCCGCGGAGTTCTGGGTGTTCTGCGCCGACTTTAACCGCCACCTGCAGATCTGCCCTGAGGCAGAGCTGGGGCTGGCCGAACAGCTGCTGCTGGGCGTGGTGGATACCGCACTGATGGCGCAAAACGCCTTTACGGCGGCGGAGTCGCTGGGTTTGGGCGGCGTCTACATCGGTGGCCTGCGTAACAACATTGAAAGCGTGACCGAGCTGCTGAAGCTGCCAAAACACGTTCTGCCGCTGTTCGGCCTGTGCCTCGGCTGGCCTGCGGATAACCCGGATCTGAAGCCGCGCATTCCTGCCGCCATGCTGGTGCACGAAAACCACTACCAGCCGGTCGATCAGGACGTCCTGAATCAATATGATGAAGAACTGGCGAACTACTACCTGACGCGCGGCAGCAATAACCGTCGCGATACCTGGACTGACCATATTCGTCGCACCATCATTAAAGAAAATCGCCCGTTTATTCTTGATTACCTCCACAAACAGGGATGGGCGACGCGATAGTCCATTCCTCCTGCGCTTGCCTGCGTATATGATACGCAGGCTTTTTCCATGTCTTCAGAGAGGTGCAGGGTGAAAATTGCCATATTGTCCCGGGATGGAACGCTCTATTCATGTAAACGCCTGCGTGAGGCGGCGGCGAAACGCGGGCATCAGGTTGAGATCCTCGACCCGATGTCCTGCTATATGAACATTGACCCGGCCGCCTCGTCGATTCACTACAAAGGCCGGAAGCTGCCGCACTTTGATGCCGTGATCCCGCGCATCGGCTCTCAGATCACCTATTACGGCACCGCCGCGCTGCGCCAGTTCGAGATGCTGGGCAGCTATCCGCTCAACGAATCCGTCGCCATTTCGCGCGCCCGCGACAAGCTGCGCTCGCTGCAGCTGCTCGCCCGTCAGGGGATCGATCTCCCCGTCACGGGGATTGCCCATTCACCGGACGACACCAGCGATCTTATCGACATGGTGGGCGGCGCGCCTTTGGTGATTAAGCTGGTGGAAGGCACGCAGGGCATTGGCGTGGTGCTGGCGGAAACGCGTCAGGCGGCGGAGAGCGTGATTGACGCCTTTAGGGGCCTCAATGCGCACATCCTGGTGCAGGAGTACATCGAAGAGGCGAAAGGGCGCGATATTCGCTGCTTCGTGGTCGGCAATGAGGTGGTGGCGGCCATTGAGCGCCAGGCGAAAGAGGGCGATTTCCGCTCTAACCTTCACCGGGGCGGCATTGCAAGAATCGCGGATATCAGCGATCGCGAACGGGAAATTGCCGTCAAAGCGGCGCAAACCCTGGGGCTGGACGTGGCGGGCGTAGACCTTCTGCGGGCGACGCGCGGGCCGCTGGTCATGGAGGTGAACGCCTCGCCGGGGCTAGAAGGCGTGGAAAAAACCACAGGTGTCGATATTGCGGGTAAAATGATCTCATGGATCGAGCGTCATGCCACGCCGGGCTACTGTCTGAAAACGGGCGGTTAAATGGTATTGAACGCACTTTTTGCGTACCCTATGCACAGATTATATTGAAGAGGCTGCACAGCGATGGATTTACAGGTCGTACCTACACTGGATACGTTACGTCAATGGCTTGATGATGCCGGAATTACGTTCTTCGAATGCGATTCCTGCCAGGCGCTGCATCTGCCTCATATGCAGAATTTCGACGGCATTTTCGATGCCAAAATCGATCTCATTAACGACGTCATCCTTTTCTCCGCGCTGGCCGAAGTGAAGCCGTCCGCGCTGCTGGCGCTGGCCTCCGACCTGTCAGCGATCAACGCCAGTTCTTTGACGGTGAAAGCATTTCTCGACATACAGGATGATAATCTGCCAAAACTGGTCGTTTGCCAGTCTTTATTCTCCGGTGCCGGGCTGTCGTTCAAGCAGTTCTCCTGGTTTATGCGCTTGAGCGAAGAGCAAATTTCCATGGTCATGATGGAAGCCAATGCACACCATCTGCTGTATAGCGCGGAAGATGATGCAGAGAATAATGATGCATCTCCCAATTTTCTTCACTAAGCATGTCTGACTTTTGCGCAGTCGCTGCCATAGCGGCTGCAGAAGGCCATTTTTTCTGCTGCTTTTAACCTTTCTTTAAAGAGTTTTTCACCTCCCTGAAGGCCGTTTCGGCTTATCACGTAGACTTAACCTGCATAAAAAATTGATAAAAGGCGTTTTTTCGTCTGGGCTATAGCCGGAGACACGGGCTACAGTTATTCTTGCGATGCTTAAAAAAGCGAGCGGAAGCTGCCGGGTAAAGAGGTTTCTTTTTATTTTGGGCAGAGCGACAAACTATGCATGATTATTGCATATCTTCAGATTGCACAGTTTTAGTTCGTTTGTTAACGAGCTTTCAGAAGGAATAAAGATATGATCGCCTTGAATAAAAAATGGTTATCGGGTCTGGTTGCGGGTGCTCTGATGGCCGTCTCTGCCGGCTCGCTCGCTGCGGAACAAAAAACGCTGCACGTTTACAACTGGTCTGACTATATTGCGCCGGACACGGTGGCGAATTTTGAAAAAGAGACCGGCATTAAAGTGGTCTACGACGTATTCGATTCCAACGAAGTGCTGGAAGGAAAACTGATGGCGGGCAGCACCGGGTTTGATCTCGTGGTGCCTTCTGCAAGCTTCCTGGAGCGTCAGCTGACGGCAGGCGTCTTCCAGCCTCTGGACAAGAGCAAGTTACCGAACTGGAAAAACCTCGATCCGGAAGTGCTGAAGCTGGTGGCGAAGCATGACCCGGACAACAAATACGCGATGCCTTACCTGTGGGCGACCACCGGTATCGGCTACAACGTGGATAAAGTCAAAGCGGTGCTGGGCCCGGACGTCAAGCTGGACAGCTGGGACGTGGTGCTGAAGCCAGAAAACCTTGAGAAGCTGAAAAGCTGCGGCGTCTCCTTCCTCGATGCGCCGGAAGAGATTTTCGCGACCGTGCTGAACTACCTGGGCAAAGACCCGAACAGCAGTAAAGCCGATGATTACACCGGCCCGGCGACCGATCTGCTGCTGAAGCTGCGTCCAAACATTCGTTACTTCCACTCGTCTCAGTACATTAACGATCTGGCTAACGGCGACATCTGCGTCGCGATCGGCTGGGCTGGAGACGTGTGGCAGGCGGCTAACCGCGCGAAAGAGGCGAAAAACGGCGTGAACGTCTCTTACTTCATTCCGAAAGAGGGGGCGCTGGCCTTCTTTGACGTCTTAGCGATGCCGGCTGATGCGAAGAACAAGGACGAAGCGTATCAGTTCCTCAACTACCTGATGCGTCCTGAGGTGATCGCCCACATCAGTGACCACGTTTACTACGCGAACGGTAACAAGGCCTCCCTGCCGCTGGTGAGCGAAGAAATCCGTAATAACCCGGCTATCTATCCGCCAGCGGATGTGTTCGCCAAGCTCTTCACCCTGAAAGTTCAGGATCCAAAAATTGACCGCGTGCGTACCCGCGCGTGGACAAAGGTGAAAAGCGGTAAATAACGGCGTTGGGTATTGTTGCCCGGTGGCGCTATCGCTTACCGGGCCTTTACAACCCGTAGGCCGGGCAAGCGTTAGCGCCGCCCGGCGATGCGCACCCTGACGGTGCGTTTGCACCAGTACTGATCTATGCCGGAGAACACCCCGTGAATGACGCGATCCCCCGCCCGCAGGCGAAAGTCCGTAAAGCGCTGACCCCGCTTCTTGAAATTCGTAACCTCACCAAATCTTTCGATGGTCAGCATGCCGTGGATGACGTCAGCCTGACTATCTATAAAGGCGAAATTTTTGCCCTTCTGGGGGCTTCTGGCTGCGGTAAATCGACCCTGCTGCGTATGCTGGCCGGTTTTGAACAGCCCACCGCCGGGCAAATCATGCTCGATGGCGTGGACCTCTCCAGCGTGCCGCCGTATCAGCGCCCGATTAACATGATGTTCCAGTCCTACGCGCTGTTCCCGCACATGACGGTGGAGCAGAACATCGCCTTTGGCCTGAAGCAGGACAAGCTGCCGAAGGCCGAAATTACCGCGCGCGTGGCCGAGATGCTGAGCCTGGTGCACATGCAGGAGTTCGCGAAGCGTAAGCCTCACCAGCTCTCCGGCGGCCAGCGCCAGCGCGTGGCCCTGGCTCGCAGTCTGGCAAAACGCCCGAAACTGCTGCTGCTCGATGAGCCGATGGGCGCGCTGGATAAAAAACTGCGCGACCGTATGCAGCTCGAAGTGGTGGATATCCTGGAGCGCGTGGGGGTGACCTGCGTGATGGTCACCCACGACCAGGAAGAGGCGATGACCATGGCCGGACGCATCGCGATCATGAACCGCGGGAAGTTCGTGCAGATCGGCGAGCCGGAAGAGATTTATGAGCACCCGACGACCCGCTACAGCGCGGAGTTTATCGGCTCGGTCAACGTTTTCGAAGGGCTGCTGAAAGATCGTCAGGAGGATGGCCTGGTCATCGAATCGCCGGGGCTGCAGCATCCGCTTAAGGTCGATCCTGATAACTCGGTGGTGGATAACGTGCCGGTCTACGTCGCGCTGCGTCCGGAGAAAATCATGCTCTGCGAGGATCCGCCTGCCGATGGCTATAACTTTGCCGTGGGCGAAGTGGTCCACATTGCCTATCTGGGCGATCTCTCTATCTATCACGTGCGTCTGAAAAGCGGGCAGATGCTCAGCGCACAGCTACAGAACGAACATCGCTATCGCAAGGGGCAGCCGACCTGGGGCGACGAAGTGCGCCTGTGCTGGGACGCTGACAGTTGCGTCGTGCTGACGGTATAAGGAGCGGCCAATGAGTACACTTGAACCTCCAGCCCGCGCAGAAAAGCCGGGCGGCCTTGCCCAGTGGCTGACGCGCATGCAGATGAACCACGGCCGCAAGCTGGTGATTGCCATGCCGTACGTGTGGCTGATCCTGCTGTTCCTGCTGCCGTTTCTGATTGTTTTCAAGATAAGCCTGGCGGAAATGGCGCGGGCGATACCGCCTTACACCAACCTGCTGGACTGGGCCGACGGGCAGCTTACGCTGACGCTTAACCTCGGCAACTTCCTGCAGCTCACCGACGACCCGCTCTATTTCGAAGCCTATCTGCAGTCGCTGCAGGTGGCGGCGATCTCGACGCTCTGCTGTCTGGTGATGGGCTACCCGCTGGCGTGGGCGGTGGCGCACAGCAAACCGTCGACGCGCAACATCCTGCTGTTGCTGGTGATCCTGCCGTCGTGGACCTCGTTCCTGATCCGCGTTTACGCCTGGATGGGGATCCTGAAAAACAACGGCGTGCTGAATAACTTTCTCATGTGGCTTGGGGTTATCGATCAGCCGCTGACGATCCTGCACACCAACCTCGCGGTCTATATCGGCATTGTGTACGCCTATCTGCCGTTTATGGTGCTGCCGATCTATACGGCCCTGACGCGCATTGATTATTCGCTGGTGGAAGCGTCGCTCGATCTCGGCGCCCGCCCGTTAAAAACCTTCTTCAGCGTCATTGTCCCGCTGACCAAAGGCGGCATTATCGCCGGGTCAATGCTGGTCTTTATCCCGGCGGTCGGGGAGTTTGTGATCCCGGAACTGCTCGGCGGCCCGGACAGCATCATGATTGGCCGCGTGCTGTGGCAGGAGTTCTTCAATAACCGCGACTGGCCGGTGGCATCGGCGGTGGCGATCGTGATGCTACTGCTGCTGATCGTGCCGATCATGTGGTTCCACAAGCATCAGCAGAAACAGATGGGAGATCACGGATGAACAACTTACCGGTAGTGCGCTCCCCGTGGCGAATTGCGATCCTGGTGATCGGCTTTACCTTCCTGTATGCGCCGATGCTGATGCTGGTGATCTACTCGTTCAACAGCTCTAAGCTGGTAACGGTCTGGGCGGGCTGGTCGACGCGCTGGTACAGCGAGCTGTTCCACGACGATGCGATGATGAGCGCGGTGGGGCTGAGCCTGACGATTGCCGCCCTGGCGGCGACAATGGCGTCGGTGCTGGGCACGATCGCCGCGCTGGTGATGGTGCGCTTCGGGCGTTTTCGCGGCTCAAACGGGTTCGCCTTTATGATCACCGCGCCGCTGGTTATGCCGGACGTGATCACCGGACTCGCGCTGCTGCTACTGTTCGTGGCCCTGGCGCACGCCATCGGCTGGCCGGCGGATCGCGGCATGCTCACCATCTGGCTGGCGCACGTCACCTTCTGTACGGCCTACGTGGCGGTAGTGATCTCCTCGCGCCTGCGCGAGCTGGATCGCTCCATTGAAGAGGCGGCGATGGATCTTGGCGCGACGCCGCTGAAGGTCTTTTTCATCATTACCCTGCCGATGATTATGCCGGCGGTGATCTCCGGCTGGCTGCTGGCGTTTACGCTGTCGCTGGACGATCTGGTTATCGCCAGCTTTGTCTCCGGACCGGGCGCGACGACGCTGCCGATGCTGGTCTTCTCCAGCGTGCGCATGGGGGTCAACCCGGAGATTAACGCTCTGGCTTCCATCATCCTCGGCGTGGTCGGAATTGTCGGATTTATCGCCTGGTATTTGATGGCGCGCGCGGAAAAGCAGCGCGTGCGCGATATCCAGCGTGCAAGACGCGGCTGAAGGATTTAAAATTTCCAGTGAAGTGCCGCGCATGACGCGGCACTGTTTTTCAGGGAAGTAAAACATTGGGATTATTAAAAAAATCACGTACTACGCACGCGCGTCCTAACGTACCTGCTCTGGTTCAGGTGGCGGCGCTCGCCATTATTATGATCCGCTGCCTGGACGTGCTGATGATTCTGAACACCCTGGGCGTGCGCGGCATCGGTGAATTCATTCACCGCAGCGTGCAGACGTGGAATCTGACGCTGGTCTTTTTGAGCAGCCTGGTGCTGGTGTTTATCGAGATCTACTGCGCGTTTTCGCTGGTCAAAGGGCGCAGCTGGGCGCGCTGGGTCTATCTGCTGACGCAAATTACCGCCGCCAGCTATCTGTGGGCCGCCTCTCTGGGATACGGCTACCCGGAGCTGTTCAGCATTGCCGGGGAATCCAAGCGCGAGATCCTGCGCGCGCTGTTTATGCAAAAACTTCCGGATATGCTGGTGCTCTGTCTACTCTTCGTTCCGGCCTCAAGCCGGCGGTTCTTCCGCCTGCAATAATGTGTATAATCGCAGCCCTCGTGATTCTTAAGGTTTTCATATGCAGTGCGCACTCTATGACGCCGGACGCTGCCGCTCCTGTCAGTGGATAGAACAGCCGGTTTCTCAACAACTCACCGCCAAAATGGCCGACCTGCAACAGCTGCTGGCAGCACACGCGGTGGGCGAGTGGTGCGCACCCGTCAGCGGCCCGGAGCTTGGCTTTCGTAATAAAGCCAAAATGGTGGTCAGCGGCAGTGTTGAAAAACCGCTGCTGGGGATGCTGCACCGCGACGGCACGCCGGAAGACCTGACCAGCTGCCCGCTGTATCCCGCCTCCTTTGAGCCCGTATTTGCCGCCCTGAAACCATTTATTGCGCGCGCGGGGTTAACGCCCTACAGCGTTGCCCGCAGGCGCGGCGAGCTGAAATACCTTCTGCTGACGGAAAGCCAACTCGACGGCGGCATGATGCTGCGCTTCGTGCTGCGTTCGGAAGCCAAGCTCGAGCAGCTGCGCGCGGCGCTGCCGTGGCTGCAGGAACAGCTGCCGCAGCTGAAGGTCATTACGGCGAATATTCAGCCGGTGCATATGGCGATCATGGAAGGGGAGAAAGAGATTTTCTTCACCGACCAGCACGCGCTGGCCGAAAGCTTCAACGGCGTGCCGCTGTGGATCCGCCCGCAAAGCTTCTTCCAGACTAACCCAACCGTGGCTAGTAGTCTGTACGCTACCGCCCGCGACTGGGTACGTGCGTTAAACATCCATCATATGTGGGATCTCTTCTGCGGCGTGGGCGGCTTTGGTCTGCACTGCGCCACGCCCGAGATGCAGCTCACCGGAATAGAGATTTCTGCTGAAGCGATTGCCTGCGCGAAACAGTCTGCCGCCGGGCTGGGGTTAACGAATCTGCACTTCCAGGCGCTGGACTCCACGCAGTTTGCGACCAGCCAGGGCAACGTGCCGGAGCTGGTGCTGGTCAACCCGCCGCGCCGCGGCATCGGCAAGGCGCTGTGCGACTACCTGAGCCAGATGGCGCCCGAGTACATCGTCTATTCCAGCTGTAACGCCCAGACCATGGCGAAAGACATTGCTAGCCTGCCGGGCTACCGCATTGAACGCGTTCAGCTTTTCGATATGTTCCCGCATACCGCGCATTATGAAGTGTTGACGCTGCTCGTGAAATCTTAAACAAAATGTGAACTCTTCCCCCGCTCGAAATCAGGTAAGCTTACGTCATAAGAAATGATTGAAGGCTTACCCATGAAGCAGATCCTGCTGGTGGAAGACGACCATGATATCGCGGCGCTTCTGCGACTCAATTTAGAAGACGAAGGCTATGCCATCACCCACGAGCCCGACGGGGGCAAGGCCTTACTGCGTCTTGAAAAACAGCCGTGGGATGCGGTGATCCTCGACCTGATGCTGCCCAGCGTTGACGGTCTGGAGATTTGCCGCCGTATCCGTCAGATGACGCGCTACCTGCCGGTGATCATCATCAGCGCCCGCAGCAGCGAGACCGACCGCATTACCGGGCTGGAAACCGGCGCCGATGATTATCTGGCTAAGCCGTTCTCGGTGCAGGAACTCATTGCGCGCATCAAAGCGCTGTTCCGCCGCCAGCAGGCGATGGGGCAGGTGCAAACCGACGGTCAAATTCAGGCCCACGGTCTGACCATCGATCCGCTGGCGCGCAGCGTGCTGCTTCACGGCCAGGTGGTGGATCTCACTCCGCGTGAATTCGAGCTGCTCTACTTCTTTGCCCGTCATCCTGGCGAGGTCTTTTCGCGTCTGGCGCTGCTGGAGCAGGTCTGGGGCTATCAGCACGAAGGCTATGAGCATACCGTTAACACCCATATCAACCGCCTGCGCATCAAGATTGAGAAGGACGCCGCCGAGCCGGAGATTATTCGCACCGTCTGGGGCAAGGGCTATAAATTTGCGGAGCCAAATCATGATGCGCCGCTTTAGCCTGAGCCAGCGTCTGACGCTGCTCTTTATCCTGCTGATGATGCTCTGCGCCGCCGTCGCCTGCGCGGTACAGCTCTACAGCAGCATGCAGTATGGTAATGCGATGGTGCAGCGTTTGTCGGGCGGGCTGGCGCAGCAGATCGTTCAGCGCGAACCGATTCTGGACGCGCAGGGCAGGGTCGACCGCAGCGCGCTGAAACCGCTGTTTGGCCGGCTGATGACCTTTAATCCGAGCGTTGAGCTCTACGTTGTCTCCCCGGACGGCGATATCCTCGCCGATGCCGCCCCGCCGGGCCATATTCAGCGGCAAAAAATCGATCTGGCTCCGGTGCAGAGCTTCCTCAGCGGCACCGCGATGCCGGTATTGGGCGACGATCCGCGCAGTCAAAATCAAAAAGTCTTTAGCGCCACGCCGCTGCGGCAGGACGGCGAGCTAAAAGGCTATCTGTACATTATTTTGCAGGGCGAGGAGTCAAACGCTCTTGCGGAGATGGCCTGGCATAAGGCGCTGTGGAGTACAATCCTGTGGTCACTGCTGTGGGTCGCGCTGTTTGGCCTTCTGGCAGGTTTGCTGGTCTGGTACTGGGTCACGCGTCCGGTTAAACAGCTGACGGTGGAAGTCGCCGGGCTGGAGCAAGACAGCATAAGCGCTATCAGACAGCTGGCGGCACAGACGCCGGACGCGGCGGCAAAAGATGAAGTGGCGATCCTGCGCAACAGCTTTATCGAGCTGGCGCGCAAAATCACCCAGCAGTGGGATCGGCTGTCCGACAGCGATCGCCAGCGCCGGGAGTTTATCGCCAACATTTCGCACGATCTCCGCACGCCGCTCACCTCGCTGCTGGGCTATCTCGAAACCCTGTCGCTCAAATCCGCCACCCTGACGCCGCAGGAGCACCAGCAGTATCTCGCCACCGCCCTGCGTCAGGGACAAAAGGTCCGTCATCTTTCTCAGCAGCTGTTTGAGCTTGCGCGCCTTGAGCACGGCGGCATCAAACCCCAGCGCGAGCGTTTCGCGATGGGGGAGCTGATTTCCGACGTGGCGCAGAAGTTTGAGCTCACCGCCCGCACACGAGAAGTGAATCTGCATATTGACGTGCCGGGACCGCTGCCGCTGATTAACGCCGACGTGTCGATGATCGAACGCGTGGTGACCAACCTGCTCGATAACGCGATGCGCCATACGCCATCTGGTGGGGAAATTCGTCTGGCGGTCTGGCAGGAGAATGAACGGCTTCAGGTCGAAGTGGCTGACAGCGGAACGGGCGTGGACGCCTCGCTGCGCGACGATCTGTTCCAGCGGCCGTCGGCATTGAATACCCAGGCATCGCGGGAGAATCGCGGCGGGTTGGGGCTGTTAATCGTGAAACGTATGCTGGAGCTGCACGGCGGCGGAATAAAGCTGATGGAGGCACAAAAGGGAGCGATTTTTCGTTTTTATGTACCGCTTTGAGATGGTGTTCGTTGGAAGTATGATAGAGGAGAATAACCGCTCAAACTAAAAGGATTTAGTGATGACTGTAAAAGTCATACCCTGGGATGGATGCTACAGCGTGATGACACGCCCAGGCGGGGTCTGCAAAGAAGTCGTTGTCCCCTCTTATCCCCGTCTTTATTTTCATCCCGACAGTGAAACCCTTTTGGCAGTTGACCAATGCGACTGGAACGAACTTGAGCAGGAAAGTAACCGACTCACTCACTGCCTGGCGCAGAGAGCGGATGCGTTACAGCGTATTGAGCAACTCCAGAAAGACGTCACTACTCTGGGCTGGGTCGATGTACCAGAGCGTAATCGCTTTCAGAATCTGTTGAAGGATGAGTATCGACATCTTGATGAAGCCTGTCAGACCTTACGGGCCGAACTTGCAGCATTGACCCCTACAGAAAACCTCCCTGCCGCAACATTACTGGATGAAAATAGCAAAAAGAACGCACTTGGGCTGATGGAACTTATAGACGTAATGGGTGGGAAAAACGGAACCAAATATGTCTACGTCCGCTCAAATAAAATTCGTAGCCACTGGCGCCGATACAGATTGAACAGCGCGGAAAAGAAAAGCGGCGGTAAGAGCTTTTTAAGGGCGGTTGAATATACCGACAAAGATGGCCAGAACCATACCCGCCATGAAATCGACCCGGAAAAGCTAAAAGGACAACTAGCAAAACTGAAGCCGTCAATGAAAGCGTGGGAAGTGAAACTGCTCGATGATAACTCTGGCGTCTGGAGCGTATGGGCACAAGAATTTAACCGAAGCCTGAAACATTCACCTTATGAAGGTTCTGGCATGGCATTTGATGCACAGGCTCAGCTATTACGTTGGGCGTATGGCGCGAGCATGAAGGGGTTATTGAATCCGTTCGAAATTGATATCCGCACCGGACAATACAAGCCAAAAGCAGAGCTGCACGGTAAGACCAGCTTTTACGCCAACCTTGCGCTTGCAGAGGCAAAAAGCAGCGGCAGGCTTCACCTTCCGGGTAATGTCGGCGTAAAAATTTGCTATCCGTTAGATCCGGCGAAAATTCCCGGTGGAGGAATGGGGATACTCGGTACATTCCGTTTTGATATTGAGCTGACATTGTCGGGGAGCGTTGGGGCAAGTCTGGGTATAGAGGCGGGGGTCAATATTACTGGCGATCGGGCAAAAGGGTTGCCTGTAAAAGCTATGCCGGATGAGGGTTACGGATTTTGGCGGCAGATAGACGTTACTAAAGAAGGGCATATGCCCTTAGGCGGTGGGGCGGAGCTAGGCGTATTTGTCGGGGCAGAAGCTGGGGCGAATGTGTCTGGTGCACTGGTCTGGCTCAATCCTGATCACGACGAAAAATACAGTACGTTGGCGAAGGTTGGGGTGGGGGTGGCTGCTCAGGCTGGTGGCGGTCTTAGCGGGCAGCTTAAGTTCAGATGGCAAGATGGTAAGGTGCGTATAGAGGTTGGCGGCGGGTTGTGCTGGGGGACGGGGGGGAAAGGCTCGATGAGCTTTGAGGTTGACGGTCCCGCAATCATGTCTGAGTTTATGCCCTGCCTGACCTATATGCTGCGAAATGCGGATTATATCCGGCTGATGCAGATTATGATGGCGGACGATTATTATGCTTTCTGCGCCATTCCGTTACTAGTGGGGATGTATGGGATCAATCGTGTGATTGATGCTGGGGGAAATATAGCCGCTGAACTTAAAAAAAGTTGGGATAAAAAAGAATCCCGCGTGGCGCTGATGACTAACATACTGAATACAAAAGGAGATTGTTTAAAGTTTACTCCGCCGGAGAGCAAAGGCGCAGCCATTGCTGCACTGATTGATACAAACCTTTGGGATAATGTCGCCAGTCCAGTGAGTCATGAAGAGACGACCTGTGAGGGCGGAGCTGTTTTTAGCGCTCGTAAACGAGCCATTATTTATGCTCTTCGCTGGGTACAGTCGCAGCGAGAATATGAAAATGTAATGCAGCATCTTTCAAAAATGCCTGGAGAGGAAAAAAGTAACTGGCGTATTAATGAACAAAGGGTCATTGCTTTTCTGGCACAAGGTGAGACACCCAAAACCTATGGTTTTGCTGGTTCGTTGGTCCCCGCAGCGCGGAACATCACGATTGAACCCAGCCATTATGCCGATAATCTGAGAAACCTTTACCTCCACCTGCCAGAAGCCCCCGCTATCCCTCCAGGGCACATCAATATGTCTACCTTACCATTAAGAGAAGTGCTGCCGACGTATCTCCATAGCTGTACGCGGCTGATTTACTCCATGCATGGAGATACAGCATGACGTATACAGGCTATGGTGTGACAGGATTACTGATTACTCTGGTGCTGACTGGCTGCCGGGATGATCAAAAAATGAAGACTGAGCAGACAGATCTGGTTAACAGGGCGCTGGAAAATATGGTCACAGTGAAAGGTGGCCGTTTTCAGATGGGTGATTTTGGTGCTCTCATTGGTGAGAAACTGCCGTTCAGTGCAGATGCTGACAATAAACCGCTTCACTGGGTGACATTGTCTGATTTCCGTATCAGTAAGTACCGGGTGACGTGGGGAGAATTTAACCGCTGGCTGGAGATCCAGGGGCGGGAGCCGAACGATTATTTTCGGAAGACGGCCAATGATAGCGATTCAGATTATGCCTCACTGAAAATTGCGCTTGGCTATAATTATCCAGCATCGGCTAACTGGCAGGATGCGCAGGCCTACTGCCGGTGGCTGGGTCAAGTCAGCAAGCGTCACACCGACCTGCCAACGGAAGCGCAGTGGGAGTACGCAGCACGCAGCCGAGGTCAGTTCCTGATTTTTGGCAACAGTGATAACTGGTATCACTACGAAAATGACATCAAACGTAACATCGCCCCCTCTACGGAAAACCGTCCGGTAGGAAATTATGCCCCGAATCCGCTCGGTTTATATGATATTCAGGGAAATGGGGCTGACTGGGTCAAAGATTGGTATGCGGCGGATTATTACAGTCATTCTCCTGAGCAAGATCCTCAGGGGCCAGAGAAAGGTGATAAACGGGTTATCCGGGGACTACCCAGAGATGCCGGAGAGGGTTACACCATTACCAGAGGAAGTATGAGACCTGAAACCGTTCAGGGGCCTCCCTCGCGCTCAATAGGTTTTCGCTGTGTTGAAAACAGCCTGTTAGCGAATTAAAAAGGCTACGCCTCTGGCATAGCCTTTTATAGGTGATTGTTAACTCAGCATTCTGAGATTACTGCGGGAACCACTGCTCGCTGATTTTCTGATACGTACCGTCCGCTTTAATCGCTTTCAGCGCGCCGTTCAGTTTTTCCAGCAGGGCCTTGTTATCCGGACGTACCGCGATGCCCAGACCCGTACCGAAGTACTGCGGATCGGTCACTTTCTCGGTTGCGGTGCCCAGCTGCGGATTGGTTTTCAGCCATTCGTTCACCACGGCGGTATCGCCGAACACGCCGTCGATGCGGCCATTTTTCAGGTCGATAATCGCGTTCTGATAGCTGTCATAGGCTACGGTTTTCACTTCCGGATGCTTGTCCTGGAGGTATTTCTGGTGAGTGGTGCCGTTTTCCATCCCGATGCGTTTGCCTTTCAGCTGATCGAAAGAGGTATAGGCGCCTTTCTTCGCAATCACGACCGCCGAGTTGGCGTAGTACGGGTCGGTAAACGCAACCTGCTTGCTGCGCTCAGGCGTGATGTCCATTCCGGAGATCACCGCGTCGTATTTTTTAAATTTCAGCGACGGGATCAGGCTGTCGAAGGCATGGTTGGTAAAGGTGCAGTCGGCCTGCATTTGTTTGCACAGCGCTTTCGCCAGATCGATATCGAAACCCACGATCTGGTTGCTGGCATCCAGCGATTCAAACGGCGGATAGGTGGCGGACACGCCAAAATTGATTTTATCAGCTGCGGATGCGCCAGCGGCGAAGGTGGCGAGTAATGCGGCCAGAACTAACTTTTTCATTGTAATGCTCCCGTCTGTCTTATTTATGCGCCGTGTCTGCGGCATGGATGTACAATGCCATTTAATGAATTTATATGCAATAAAAATGATTAAGTATTGTTTGTGTGGTAAAAAAAAAGCGGATAACCCATCAGGTTACCCGCTTCATGCATACAGTTTTATGCACTCGCGTAGTTAATTTCTGCGCTCAAACGCCAGCGCTTTACGCTCGATCAGGCGCATCATCAGCGTCAACAGGCCGTTAACCACCAGATAGACCACGCCTGCCGCACCGAACACCATCACGTCATAGGTGCGTCCATACAGCAGCTGTCCGTGACCCATCACCTCCATCAGGGTGATGGTGTAGGCCAGGGAGGTACTCTTGAACACCAGCACCACTTCGTTGGAGTAGGAGGAGAGCGCGCGCTTAAAGGCGTACGGCAGCAGGATCGCCAGCGTGTCTTTCTTGCTCATGCCCAGCGCTCCGCAGGACTGCCATTGTCCTTCCGGAATGGCGCGGATCGCGCCGTAGAACAGCTGGGTGGTATAGGCCGCACTGTTAAGCGAAAGGGCAATCAGGGCACACAGCCACGGTTCAGAGAGCAGATGCCAGATAACCGGATATTCCTGCAGCGACGGGAACTGGCCCGGGCCGTAGTAAATCAGGAAGATCTGCACCAGCAGCGGCGTACCGGTAAACAGGGTGATGTAGCCGCGCACAATCCACACCAGCACCGGCGTTTTCAGCGTCAGGATGATGGTGAAGATAAGGGCCAGGATCAGCGCCACGATAATGGACGCCACGGTCAGCGTCAGGCTGGTATGCAGCCCTTTCATCAACTCGGGGAAATATTCAAGCATCAGCCTGGTCTCCGTTCAAAGCGCGTCGCACGCAGGTCAATACGCTTGAGGATGTACTGACTGAGCAACGTGATCACCAGGTAGATTGCCGCCGCCACAATGTACCAGGTAAACGGCTCCTGGGTACGGGTGGCGATGCTTTTGGTTTGCAGCATCAGATCGTTAACGCTGATCAGGCTCACCAGCGCGGTATCTTTCAGCAGCACCAGCCACTGGTTGCCGAGGCCCGGCAGGGCATGACGCCACATCTGCGGCATCACCAGACGGAAGAAGATGGCGGATTTTGACAACCCTAACGCCTGACCCGACTCCCACTGTCCCTGCGGCACGGCCTTCAGCGCACCGCGCAGGGTTTGCGACGCGTACGCGGAGTAGAGCAGGGAGAGGGCAATCACGCCGCACAGGAACGGGCTGACGTCGAAGTTTTCAATCTGCATCTGCACCGGGATCTGCGCAAAGCCGAGATTAAGGGTGAAGCCGTCCGACAGCGTGAGCAGCAGCTGTGAGGAACCGAAATAGATAAACAGGACCACCAGAATTTCCGGTAGCCCACGCAGCACGGTGACCAGCGCGGAGCCTGTCCAGGCGACGGGGAACCATTTCGCGGATTCCCACACCGCAAAGAACATCGCCAGCACGAGGCCGATAATCAGTGCGCAAACGGCAAGGCCGACGGTCATCCCGGCGGCGCTTGCTAAAGGAAAAATTTCATTCATCAGGAATTACTTCTGGAACCATTTTTTGTAGATGGTTTCGTAGGTGCCGTCTTTCTTCACTTTTTCCAGCGCAGCGTTGAATTTCTGCTGCAGCTCAGTGTTGCCCTGACGAACGGCAATCCCCAGACCGGTACCGAAGTAATCCTTATCGGTCACTTTATCGCCCACTGGCGCCAGCTTGTCGTTGGCTTTCAGCCACTCGGTAACAACCGCGGTATCACCAAATACGCCGTCGATACGGCCATTTTGCAGATCCAGCTTCGCGTTCTGGTAGCTGTCATACGGAACGGTGGTGATTTCCGGATGTTTATCCATGATGAATTTCTGGTGCGTGGTGCCGTTCTGCACGCCAACTTTTTTGCCTTTCAGCTGATCGACAGAGGTGAATTTACCTTTCTGACCAATGAACAGAGCGGAGTTGTCGTAGTAAGGGGTGGTGAACAGCACCTGCTTTTCACGCTCCGGGGTGATGTCCATACCGGCCATCACGGCGTCGATACGGCGGAACTTCAGGCTTGGGATCAGGCTGTCGAACGCCTGGTTGCTGAAGGTACAGGTCGCGTCGATCTCTTTACACAGGGCGTTAGCCAGGTCCACGTCGAAGCCAACAATTTTATTGTTCGCATCAATCGACTCAAACGGAGGGTAAGAGGCTTCCGTGGCGAAACGAATGGTCTGGGCTGCGGTAGCAGAAAGGGTAACGCCAGCAAGCAGCACGGCAAGTAATACTTTTTTCATTATATTTCCCCTGACACAATCAATGAGATAAATAGTTTTTGAAGGCATCGGTTTGCGGGTTCGCGAAGCAGCTCGCATCACCTTGCTCAACGATATACCCGTTTTCCATGTAGACCACACGGCTGGCGGTTTTACGCGCCACTTCCACTTCGTGGGTGACGATAACCTGCGTAATATTGGTTTCCGCCAGCTCGCGAATGATGCTGACGATCTGGGCGGTAATTTCCGGGTCCAGCGCCGCGGTTGGCTCATCAAACAGCAGTACCGCAGGCTCCATCATCAGCGCGCGGGCAATGGCTACGCGCTGCTGCTGACCACCGGAAAGGTGCAGCGGGTAGCGGTCGCTGTAGGGCTTAAGGCGCAGACGATCCAGCAGCTTTTCAGCGCGCGCGATCGCCTGATCCTTACTTAATCCCAGCACGCGGCACGGCGCTTCAATCAGGTTTTGCAGGACGGTCAGATGCGGCCAGAGATTGTATTGCTGGAAGACCATGCCGACGTTTTGACGCAGTTCGCGAATCGCTTTATCAGACGGCGTTTTCGCGAAATCAAAATGGTTACCGGCAATTGCCAGCGTACCTGAACGGGGCATTTCAAGCAGATTAAGGACGCGCAGAAGGGAGCTTTTGCCTGCACCGCTTGGGCCAAGCAAAACCAGCGTTTCGCCTTCCGGGCAGTTCAGCGTGATGTCAAACAGCGCCTGGTGTGCGCCGTAGAAGCAGTTAATGCCGTTTAGTTTAATACTCATCGGGGCAGTCTTTACTCATCCAGGCAATCTATAGCAATTGAGGCCGCAGATAGTACCGTTGACAGAATAGTTATGCAATATTTATGCGTTAAAAGTTAAATATAACCCGCGTTTCCTCTTAAACATAGCACAAAATAGCGAACGGTAAGGTCGGCGAGTATAAATGTCGGCATTCCGCATGAAATGCCGCACATTTTACGGGGGTTACCAGGTTATATCGGCGGGTTTAGCGATTCTCAATCGACTGTCGAAGCGTGCCTGCCGGGGCATGAACGCTACCGCCAACGTAGCGCACGTCGTCTACCGCCCAGCACTGTCCTTCACGGATCATCAGTACTTCATCCTGCCAGGTTTGGGTTCCCTGCGTCAGCTTCACGCGCAGCGGAATATTGCGGGCATCGGTATTCGGGATGGTTGACGCGCTGGCCACTTCGGCGCTGTCCGGCAGCGTGGTGCGGCTGGAGAACGGATCGGATTTCAGCAATGTGTTGTGCTGAGGATCGCGGGTGGCGTCGTTAAGCAATTTTGCCAGACCGTCGCTCAGATACGGGCGCAGGCCGGTGAGATCGTTGCTGCGATGCTGGATGCGATAATCATAGAACTGCTGCGCCACGGCGTCCGGGCCGCCCTCAATGCAGGGGCCGCTGCGGGTACCGATATCCTTAAAGGCTGGCGTGACCGTGGTGGTACAGGCGCTGAGCACCAGCGCGCAGGGCACCAAAAGTGTTAAAGCAGAATAGCGCATGTTGATTTCCTTATTTATTAACTATCCTTTCAATCATAGCGTAACGAACCGATAATGCTGTGCCTAAGGCATTGAACGCTAAAGAAGGAGAGAAACCATGCAGTTTTCAACAACCCCAACCCTGGAAGGGCAGACAATAACCGAGTATTGCGGTGTGGTTACCGGCGAAGCGATTCTCGGCGCCAATATCTTCCGCGACTTTTTTGCCGGTATCCGCGACATCGTTGGCGGCCGCTCGGGCGCATACGAAAAAGAGCTGCGCAAAGCGCGTGAAATCGCATTTAAAGAGCTTGGCGAGCAGGCGGAAGCCCTCGGCGCTGATGCGGTCGTAGGGATTGATATCGACTACGAAACGGTCGGAAAAGATGCCAGCATGCTGATGGTGAGCGTAAGCGGTACGGCGGTGAAAACCCTCCGATGACGCGTTCGCTTGCCACGCTCCTGCTGGCTCTGCTGCTGGCAGGATGCGTCACGGAAAAAGGGATTATCGACAAAGGCGCCTACGAGCTGGACACGCGCCATCAGGCGCAGGCGGCTTACCCGCGCATCAAGGTGCTGGTGATCCACTACACCGCGGATGACTTTGACAGCTCGCTGGTCACGCTGACGGATAAGAACGTCAGCTCTCACTATTTGATCCCGGCTAAACCCCCTGCTCCGGACGGTAAGCCGCGCATCTGGCAGCTGGTGCCCGAAAGCGAACTGGCCTGGCATGCGGGCATCAGCTTCTGGCGCGGCACTAACCGCATCAACGATACGTCTGTCGGCATTGAGCTGGAGAACCGCGGCTGGAAAAAAACGTCGGGCGTTAAGCACTTTACCCCTTTTGAGCCAGCGCAGATTGCGGCGTTGGTGCCGCTCGCCAGAGACATTATTACCCGCTACAACATCAGACCTGAAAACGTGGTGGCCCATTCGGACATCGCCCCGCAGCGCAAAGACGATCCCGGCCCGCAGTTCCCCTGGCGTCAGCTGGCGCTGCAGGGGATTGGCGCATGGCCTGACCCGGTGCGGGTGGCGTTTTACCTGAACGGCAAGCCGCGAGATGAGCTTGTGGAGCCGAAGGTGCTGCTCGATCTGCTGGCGCGCTACGGCTATGAGGTGACCGACAACATGACGAACGCACAGCAGAAGCGCGTGATCGTCGCGTTTCAGATGCATTTTCGCCCGGCGCGCTGGGACGGCGTGGCCGATCGCGAAACGCTGGCTATCGCGGAGGCGCTGTTAGAGCGCTACGGGCAGGGGTAATCCCTCGGGTTACCCGACTCCACCTTTACACGGTCTTCTTTTGGACATTTTTTAATCACATTCACAGCGTAAATACTTTATAGTTTCCTCAGTCGAAATTACTCGCAAACGTGTTTGACAATATATCAGCACGACAAATAAGAAATACTGATACGCTAACGTCTTAGCGTTACTTACATTTGTTAAATGGAATTCGCATTTATGCGCTGTGATTGCACACGTTCACCTTTTCCAACTTAATATTAATAGGTCTAACTATGTTAAGTATCTACAGTAAAAATAGCCGTCCAAAAGATGAACTCGACGCCATTATTGCGGTAACTGAAGGTTTTGAAGAAAGAACCTTACGAAAATGGCAGCGTATTAGTACAGAGAGTAACGAAGATATTCATTTTATCATTAGCGGTGAGGTTGAATTCCGCCGCGAGTCGGATGAACTTTGTATGTTTACCTTACAGAATAAATGTATTTTCGGTCTCTCCTCTATTTATTACAATTCAACGCATATGTACGGTCTGGTACGTGCAAATACCGTGGTGCGCACCATTAAAAAAGATGATTTTGTCCGTCTGATGAGCGAAAAAAACCTGTGGGAAGCCTTGAGTAAAGTCCTTTCCTGGTATATTTGCCTGCTCAGCAAGCGTGACGAAGTGTTGGTCGCCCGCAGCGCGTACTCGATTGTTCGCGAGTTCTTGCTGGAAATTAACGAACTGATGGTGCACCATCAGCGCGATATCAATATTTACGACTATATTCAGGAATACACCAGCCTGGCCCGCAGTACCATTATTAAAATCCTCGCTGACCTGAAAAAAGGTAATTACATTCAGGTTGATAAAGGCCGTCTTATGTATTTGTCGGCGCTGCCGGAAAAATATTAATCTCCTTTCATCCCCTTTTTAACTGAAAGGGGGACTATGTTTCAGTGAGTTATTTGCCTGCGTTCCTGCCGTGGTTTCATCCACGGGAGGCGCGGGCATTTTCCCTTGCGAATAATCTTTTTCCTGCTCTTTTAACGCCTTCATCAATAATGCCTTTATTGCCCCGTCATCAGCGGCCTGTTCGGTATTATCCTGTTTGGGTATCGCTGAGCTATTCACTTCGACTCCCGGCAACGTATCCCGGGAAATATCATGCGGCATTTCACCGTCAGGCGCCTGCTGCCAGTCGGCATCGCTGCTATCAATTGGCATCTCCTGCAGCGGCGGCATCTCTTTTGTCACCGGCTCATGTTTTGGTTCAGGCTGCGGGAACGGTTTACTCACATAGACATAATGCATATCCGATAGCTGCGTTTCTGGTTTAACGGCGCTCGCTTTTATCGGCTCAGGCGCCGGATGGCGTAGATCCCAGTAGAGATGGGCGTAAAGTCCTGCGGCGATCGTCATCACTATTCCCACCACCCAGATCAGGGAGGCGCAGAACACTTTTTTCAGCGAGGGGCGCCGGTAAGAAAACCAGACCGGCGCGTTCAGGGTATAGCTGCGCTGGGCAGCCAGTGTAATCGTCGACATTATGAATGCTTCTCCTGTGTGCTGGAGGTCGCAGATGTATTCGCAGACTGAATAAGTACGCTTGGCGTGGTTTTGGTTTCACGCATTAACTGCATCAATGTATCTTCGCCCGCAATCCCGTCCACATGCAGATGCATTTTCTGCTGGAACTCGCGGGTACGTTGCATCAGTTCGGCCGTCCACACCTGTGCGTGGGTTTCCGGCAGATTCAGCGCCAGGCTAAGCTGCTGATCCATCCAGCCCAGATCTTTGGTGCTACTTTCCGCACTGATGGTGTCTTTACCCTGCGGCGTCAGGCGGTGCAACTGGGTGTAATTGCCGGTTGCATGCTGGTTAAACCAGCTGCGGCTGACCTGCCAGGTGCGATTATTCATCAGCAGATCCAGCGAGTTATCATCAACTCTGGCCACCACGGCATAGTTCAGGTGATCGCCGGTTTTGATCTCGCCGATCCACGGGTAACCCTCTTTCGCCAGCTCTTCAAGCGGCGCGCTGCCCTCCTTACACATCAGGTTGACCCGCCCGGCATTCTGGCAGAGCGCCTCTTCCGCCGTGGCGTCATAACCCCACATGGTATAGAGCTGATGCATCGCATCGGGCTTATTCACCACTTCATTCTCAATAACCGGCATTACGGGGGCGTCGGTTTTTGGCGTCTGTGGTTTCCAGCTGGCCATCACGGGCAGCTGTACCGGCAGTCTGGCGGTGATGGCGGGCATCAATGTCCAGCCGCAGGCGGCAAACAGCACAGAAGCAAAAAGGCCCATAACGGCAAGGCGTTTGCCCTTCGGTTTCGCCGGCAGAACTTCTCCTGCAGCGAGACGCAGATGGCGAGGCGATACCTGCGCTGAACGCTCGGTCCAGGCGGCTAGCATGGCGAGGTGTGCCAGCTCGTTGAGTTTGCCTGTCTGTCCTTTGGCCAGCGCGTGCATTTTGCGCACGCGGGTCGGGGTGAACGGCGTCGCGTCGCTGCCATGCGCGTCACACTGGGCCTGAACATAGCTCAGGGACTCGCGGCAGGTGAGGGGCCGGAGCGTGTGATGCGTATGAAGAGATTCACGCAACCCGGACTGCTGGAGGGCGGCTTCCTGGTCGGCCGATCCCATCAGCACAACCGACAGAGGCACATCCAGCTCCTGCGCGCGGGTTAACAGCATGGACAGTGCGTCATGGCAATTCGCTTTCATCGACTGAATATGCGAGATGACCAGTACTTTACGCGTGGTTTTGCGGGACAACATCTCGTCCTGCCACTGACGCAGCACAGCATCAATAGCCTGGATCCGGGTTTTGCTCTCTTTAGTGGTGGTGTTGAGTTTATAGAGCATGCCGCTGGCGCTGAGTTTTGGGAAGGCGTTAATGGCAATCAGCGTGCCGTCATGCTTTTTAAGCGCATCGCAAAACTGCGAGGTGAGATAGCTGTCGTCGCTAAAGAGCGCAGTAACGCCTGCTGTCTGGCACTTCTCTTTCAGCAAACCGAACACATCCTGATGATACGGAACAAAAAAATCACCTGGCATCCGGCTTATAGTCCGGAAAGGCTGGGTAGTGAAATTAAAATGGCGCATATACATAGCGTATTACCGTCTCTTTCATTCATAACAAGGAGACGGAAAAGTAAAGGATACAGGCGGAAGGGGCAATTTGAATGCAGGATAAAAATATTCGGCCTGCGCTTTTAACATAGGTTTATTTAACGTTCAATCTTTTTCTAAATTATTGTTGGTGGAAGTATACATGGGCGGGGGAGAGGAAACTCATTAGTATTTACGCCACTCACTCATACAGCCCTGTGCTGTGAATTACTGACTGGCAGAAAGGCTCGTTAAAAAATGCGGATGTCATTTGTTACTCAATTGATTGTGCCCTGCGTCATGTTTGTGCTGCTTATATTCTGCGGCCAGCAAGGGTATATGGTTTATAAAGATTATAAGAAAGTTACGAACAGATTATCTGATTCAAAGCAGAAGATGCAAAAAAAAAGTCATGATGAAACTCAGTTTGTACTTTTTACACCGGCGGTGATGCCAGAGAAACAGCCGGCGGCAGTGAAAAAGCCGCTCAGTGCGGAAATCGAAGGTATTCTCAGCAGCGACGAAGCCTAGCTGTCCTTTGCGGTGATAAAAACCCCCGCGGGACAAAAGAGCTATCGCGAGGGCGAAATGCTCGCCGGTTTTGACAATGCCTATATTGCGGAAATTCATCCTGATAATGTGATGGTGAATTATGAAGGCGCGCCGCAGGTTATTTCACTTAAAAAACCAGACTATTTCAAAGGCGGCGTTGACAGCGCCCCGGTAACCAAATCGAAGAAAGATGCAGGGTTGGATAATCTGCATCTGGATGATTATCTGGTGTTAAAACCAATAATCGAAAAAGGCCAGCTGGAAGGCTACAACATTAATCCACGCAATGCGTCCCCTTTCTACAGCCATGCTGGCCTGGAAAAAGGTGATGTGGTGGTGAAAGTTGACGATGTGGATATGACTAAAGAGGCGCAGGCAAAAGAGATCGTTGCCCGCTGGTCAAAAATGAAAGCAGCGGATGTCATTATTCGACGTCACGCTCACCTTGAAAATATTCGGGTCAATGTTCTAAACAATTAATAAGTGTACAGACATGAAGAAATTTCCATGGGCGTGCGTAGCGCTGACCGCATTGTCGTTATATTCAGGTTCGCTGTTCGCGGCGAACTTTAGCGCCAGTTTCAAAAATACCGATGTCCGCGAATTTATCGATACCGTCGGACGTAACCTTAATAAAACCATTCTGGTCGATCCTTCCGTTCAGGGAACGGTGTCGGTTCGCACCTACAACGTACTGACGGAAGAGGAATATTATCAGTTCTTCCTGAGCGTGCTGGATCTCTATGGTCTGTCGGTGATCCCGATGGATAACGGGATGGTGAAAGTCGTGCGCTCTTCGGTGGCCCGCATGTCGGGCGCACCGATTGCCGACAGCAAAAACCCCGGCAAAGGCGACGAAATCATCACCCGCGTGGTGCGAATGGAGAACGTCCCGGTACGTGAGCTGGCCCCCCTGTTGCGTCAGTTAAACGACGCCTCCGGCATCGGCAACGTGGTCCATTTTGAACCGTCAAACGTGCTGCTGTTAACCGGCAAAGCCTCGGTGGTAAACCGCCTGGTCGATCTGGTGCAGCGAGTGGATCAAAGCGGCGTCCAGCGTCGTGAAATCGTGCCGCTGCGTTTTGCCTCGGCCAAAGATCTTTCTGACATGTTGAACAATCTCAACAACGAAGAGCAGAAAGGGCAAAACGCCCCGCAGCTGGCGACCAAAGTGGTCGCCGACGATGAAACCAACAGCCTGGTGATCAGCGGCAGCCCGGACGCGCGTCAGCGCACCCGGATGCTGATCTCCCAGCTCGATCGCGAGCAGAACAACGAGGGCAACACCCGCGTCTTCTATCTGAAATACGCCAACGCCACCAAAGTGGTGCCGGTGCTGACGGGGATCGGCGAGCAGCTGAAAGATAAAGCGGGCGGCGGTAAGAGCAAAGCCGCGCCGATGGCAGGCGACCTGAATATTACCGCCGACGAGTCTACCAATTCGCTGGTGATCACCGCCCAGCCAAACGTCATGAACTCGCTGGAAAAAGTGATCGACAAGCTGGATATCCGCCGTCCGCAGGTGCTGGTGGAGGCGATCATCGCCGAAGTTCAGGACGGTAACGGTCTTGATCTGGGCGTGCAGTGGACCGGTAAACACGGTGGGGTTCAGTTTGGTTCGACCGGCCTGCCGATCAGCCAGATCAAGAAGTCAAAAGTCATTGGCAGCTATACGGGCCTGGCGACCGGTTTCTTTAACGGCGACTTTGGCGCGCTAATGACGGCGCTGTCCACTAACGGTAAAAACGACATTCTGTCGACGCCGAGCGTGGTGACGCTGGATAACAAAGAGGCGTCGTTCAACGTCGGTCAGGACGTGCCGGTACTCTCCGGTTCGCAGACCACCAGCGGCGATAACGTGTTTAACTCGGTGGAACGTAAAACCGTTGGTACGAAGCTGAAAATCGTACCGCAGATCAACGATGGCGACATGATCCATCTGAAGATCGAGCAGGAAGTTTCCAGCGTGGATAACACCTCGACGGCCGATGCCAGCCTGGGCCCAACGTTCAACACCCGCACTATCAACAATGAAGTGATGGTCCACAGTGGGCAGACGGTGGTACTGGGCGGCCTGATGGAAAACGTCACCAAACAGTCGGTCTCGAAAGTACCGTTGCTGGGCGATATTCCAGTGGTGGGACAGCTGTTCCGCTACACCTCGCAGGACAGCGCCAAGCGTAACCTGATGGTGTTTATCCATACCACCGTACTGCGCGACGACGACAACTACAGCGCGGCGTCGAAAGAGAAATATGACCAGATCCAGGCGCGTCAGCAGCAGCGTATGGAGGAGCATAAGCTGGGTATTATCGAGAATGCGGACAATCCAATACTGCCGGCCTATCCGTCCCAGAGCCACGCCGCACCGGTGAGCGCCAGTGCGCCGGTGTTGTCCCGCAACCCGTTTAAAGAGTAAGGCGCAAGCGACATGACCGAGATGAGTAATGCGCTCTGTACCAGCACCTGGGCGAAAGAGAACGGGGTCCTGTTCTATAACGATGAGGTTTATATCCGCGAGGATGCGCAAGCGTATGCCCTGCTGGAGATGCGCCGCGTGCTGGGGCGCTCCTATGCCCCGACGATCCTGACGGCGGAAGCGTTTGACGAACTGCTGACCAAAATCTGGCAGCAGAACAGCGGCGTCTCGCAGCAGCTGGTGGACGACATGGACGCCGATATTGACCTGATGGCGTTAACCGAGGAGATCCCTGACAACGAAGATCTGCTTGATAACGACGAGAACTCGCCGGTGATCCGCCTGATCAACGCCATTATGAGCGAAGCGGTGAAAGAGGGGGCCTCCGATATTCATATCGAAACCTTCGAGCGCACCCTGAGCATTCGTTTTCGCGTTGACGGCGTGCTGCGTCCGGTGCTGCAGCCGGCGCGCAAGCTCGCGCCGCTGCTGGTGTCGCGTATCAAAGTGATGTCCAAACTGGACATCGCCGAAAAACGTCTCCCCCAGGACGGTCGTATCTCGCTACGCATTGGTCGTAAGGCTATTGACGTTCGTGTCTCCACTATTCCGTCTCAGTACGGCGAACGCGTGGTGATGCGTCTGCTGGACAAAAGCAATCTTAAGCCGGACATCAACAAGCTCGGTCTGATTGACGAAGAGCTGGTGAAGTTAAAGGGACTGATTGAACGTCCGCACGGCATCATCCTGGTGACCGGCCCGACCGGTTCGGGGAAAAGTACCACCCTGTACGCGCTGCTGTCGGCGCTTAACGGCCATGAACGCAACATTCTGACCGTGGAAGATCCGATCGAGTATGAACTGGAAGGGGTAGGGCAGACCCAGGTCAACCCGCGCGTGGAAATGACCTTTGCGCGCGGACTGCGCGCCATTCTGCGCCAGGACCCGGACGTGGTGATGATCGGGGAAATTCGTGACGGTGAAACCGCGCAAATCGCAGTACAGGCCTCGCTCACCGGTCACCTGGTGATGTCCACGCTGCACACCAACAGTGCCGCGGGCGCCATTACCCGTCTGCGTGATATGGGGCTGGAGTCATTTTTAATTGGTTCGTCGCTACTTGGCGTCATTGCCCAGCGTCTGGTGCGTCGGCTGTGTCCGCACTGTCGCACGACCAGTCCGCTGGATGACAATGAGAAAGCGCTGTTCACCTTTATGGAAACGCCGCCGAAAGCGATTTATCGCGCCGTGGGCTGTGAACAGTGTCGCCAGAGCGGCTACCAGGGGCGCGCAGGCATCCATGAATTTCTGGTGGTCGACAGCGCCATGCGCCGTGCGATCCATGAAGACAAAGATGAGATGTCCATCGAAACGCAGCTTTTCAAAGAGGCCTACAGCCTGCGTGAAAACGGTCTGCTGAAGGTGATCTCCGGCGTGACCTCGCTGGAAGAGGTGATGCGCGTCACCGCCGAGCGCGGGGGGGATGCGTAATGGCCTGGTATGCGTGGTCCGCAACGGACGCTGCGGGGAAAACCCAGCGCGGCACCCTTCAGGCCGAAGGGCCAAAGCAGGTGCGCCAGATGCTGCGCGAACAGAAGCTGATGCCAGTGAACATTGCGCCGACCAGCGATCCGGCGGCGGGAAAAAACGCCCGTAAAGGGGCAAAACTGTCGATTCCGGTGCTGTCGATGTTTACCCGACAGCTCGCGACGCTGGTCAATGCCGCGCTGCCGCTGGAGAGTGCGCTGAAGGCGATTGCGAAGCAGACGGAAGATAAAACCCTGGCGGCGATGGTGACCGAGATCCGCGACAAGATTGTGGAAGGTCACACGCTGTTCGATGCCTTCAGCCAGTTTCCGCGTAGCTTCGACAAGCTCTACTGCACCCTGGTGATGGCCGGTGAAAAGACCGGCCATCTCGGCGGCGTGCTGGAAAAGCTCGCCGAGTACAACGAGCAGCGCCAGAAGATGAAAAGCAAGCTCACCCAGGCGATGGTCTACCCCATCACCCTGACGGTGGTGGCGATCGCGGTGATCTCCATTCTGCTGGTCGCCGTGGTGCCGCAGGTCATCGACCAGTTCACCCACATGAAACAAGAGCTGCCGGTGACCACCCGCACGCTGATTGCGGTGAGCGACTTTCTACAGGCCTGGGGCATCGTTATCGCCGGCGGCCTGTTCGGGGCGTCGGCGAGCTTTAAATTTTGGATAAAAGTAGAAAAGAACCGGTTTGTTTATCATCGGTGGCTGTTGCTAAAGTCACCGCTGAAAAAACTGGTCTGCGCCATCAACAGCGCGCGCTACATCCGTACGCTGAGTATTTTGCAGGCCAGCAGCGTTCCGCTGCTGGAGGGGATGTACATCGCGATGGACGGGATTGAAAACCTCTATGCCCGGCAGGTGCTTGAGCAGGCAGCGGACACCGTGCGCCAGGGGGCATCCCTCTACAACGCGCTGGAACAGGCGAGAATTTTCCCACCCACCATGCTCTACATGGTGGCCTCCGGGGAGGAGAGCGGCGAGCTGGGCTCGTTGATGGATCGTGCGGCGGAAAACCAGGAATCTGCATTACAGCATCGAATTACGTTAACGCTGTCGGTATTTGAACCGGCACTGGTAGTAACTATGGCGACCGTTGTTTTATTTATCGTTCTTTCAATATTACAACCGCTTCTTCAACTTAATAATATGGTGGGTTAATCATGTCTTTGAAAAAAAATAGCCTGAAGCGTCAGGCGGGGTTCACGCTGCTCGAATTAATGGTAGTTATCGTTATTCTCGGCGTGCTGGCCAGTATGGTCGTGCCTAATTTAATGGGAAATAAAAAAAAGCCGATATTCAGAAAGCGACCAGCGATATTGTGGCGCTGGAAGGTTCGCTGGATATGTACAAACTCGACAACCATCGCTATCCGACCACCGAGCAGGGGTTGCAGGCGCTGGTAACCAAACCTGAAATTGCGCCCATTCCGAAAGGCTACCGTGACGATGGCTATATTCGCCGCCTGCCGCAGGACCCGTGGGGCAATGACTATATTCTGGTTAGCCCGGGTGAGCATGGCGCTGTCGATATTTTCTCAGCCGGTCCGGATGCAGAAGCTAATACTGCCGACGATATCAGCAACTGGTCTTTTGATAAAAAAGATAAGTAATGAATAAGCAACGTGGATTTACCCTGCTGGAAATTATCGTGGCGCTGGTGATATTCGCCCTGAGCGCCATGATGGTGGTCACGACCATTCCATCACGCAGCGGCGCAGATACATTTGGTCAGCAGCTAAAATCCCTCGTTGAATATGGTTCTGACCGTGCGGTAATGGACGGAAATATTGTCGGGCTGGTGATGACCTCGTCAGAATTTGAACTGGTGACGCAGGTTGTAAATAACGGCGAGCGCCACTGGGCACCGTTAAAATCGGGGCGGATCGCCACCCGCGGCGAGTTTCCTGAGGAGATGCATGTCTCCCTCTCATCGCGAACGCTGGCGGCCACGCTGGACGATGAACCGCAAATCATTTTTTTGCCGGACGGCGAGCTGAGCCGCTTTACGCTCAGCTTCGAAAGCCTCGATAAAAAGCAGCGCTTTCACGTGACGTCACAGGGCTCTGTTCCCGTGGTGGTGGAAAACGATGACTAAACGCAAAACCAAAGAGCAGGGGATGACCCTGCTGGAAGTGATGGTGGCGCTGGTGATTTTCTCCACCGCGGCGCTGGCGCTGATGAACTCCGTCACCCTGAACGTGCGCTTTACCCACAGCCTGTCGGAAACGCTGCAGGCCGGCTGGGTGGCGGAAAATCAGCTGGCGCAAGCGCAGCTGGCTCAGACCGATTTCCCGGACGCCGAGCAGGTGGGTACCGAAACCATGGGCGGACAAACCTGGACCTGGCATATCCAGCGGGTGAAAACCGCCGAAAATACCTTTGCCGATGAGGTACGGGTTTACAGCGAAGCAAGCGATGCGCAACCGGTGGTGGCGCTTCAGCTCGCCGAACCGGAGGGGGATCGTGAGTAAGGTGCAGCGTCAGCAGGGCTTTACCCTGCTGGAAATTATGATTGCGCTGGCCATCTTCGCGGTGATCGGCATTCTCGCCTGGCAAACGCTCGACGGCGCGATGCGCACCTCGACGGCCAGCGACGAGGCGGCGACAAAAGTTACGGTGCTTCAGCGCACGTACAACCTCCTCTCGCGTGACTTTTACCAGCAGCAGGCGCGCGCGCCGCGCAACAGCGGCGAGGTGTTCGTCCAGCAGCAGAATGGTGTGGAAATGACAACCCTGAACGGCATCAGCGGCCAGGTGCAGCTGGAGCGGGTGCGCTGGACGTTAAAGGACAAGCGCCTGTGGCGCAACGTCTGGGCTGCTATCGACGGTCCCGCCAGCGCGCAGCCGGAAGAAGTGCCGATTTTGAGCGATGTGAAAGAGATGAAATGGCGCTTCTGGCACGAAGGCTGGCAGGAAAAATGGACCGACATCGCCCATCAGCCTGATGGCGTTGAGCTGAATCTGACCATGGAAAACGGCGAAACCTGGCGCTGGGTTTTTATCACTCCCGGCGATATGCCTGAGATCCAGACCGCGCCAAAAGAGACGAATGCGGATCCGACGCAGCCGGCTGCGGAGAATGCGGCCCAGCCCGTAACAACCCCGCAGCCCGATACGACAGCAGAGCCAGGAGTGAGTTCATGAGCGGCAAAACAGCGCGAAAAGAGCGTGGCGTGGCGCTGCTGGTGGTGCTGATCCTGCTGGTGATGATGTCCGCCCTGGCGGCGAAGATCAGTCAGCAGTTCTGCCGCCACCTGCAAAAAACGCATTATCAGGTCAGCCAGCAGACGCTGCGCTGGGCCATTGCCCGTCAACAGAAGGTACTGGAAAACGTGTTGCAGAAAGCGGCCAGTTCAGAAGGGGCGGGGCTTTCACCGCGAGGTGACTGGGCGCAGCCGCTGGAAACCCACGGGGATAATTACACCGTGGTGAGTCAGGTGGAGGATGCCCGGACCTGCTTTAACGTCAATAGTCTGCTGGCCGGTGATGCGGCGCCAGCGGCCCCGGCCGACCCTACTGCGCTGCCGGAAAAACCGGTCAAAGAGCAGATTATTGAACAACTGCTGACGGAAAGTGGCGTCGGTACGCTGGCGGCAGAAGAGATTTACCAGCAGCTGGTGGATTATCTTGACGCCGACGACGTGACGGCGAAACAGGGCCAGGAAGTCGATAGCTGGGCGAGCGTGACGCCCGCCCGCGGTCCGGCGAATCAAATGATGCGCACCATCAACGAAATCAGACTGCTGCCCGCCTTTCCGCAGGCTGCGTGGCCGAAGGTCAGCAAGCTGCTGTGCGCCTTGCCGGATACGGAGGGCACCATAAATGTGAATACCTTAACACGCGAACAGGCGCCGCTGCTGGCGGCGGTTTTTACCGGCGTGTTAAACACGGACGACGCTGCCCGCCTGATCGATTCACGCCCGGAGGAGGGGTGGGCATCGCTCGAGGCATTCAGCAAAGTGCTGGAGAGCAACTATCCGCAGACCAAAGATATCCTGGCGCAGATCCAGGACAGGGTTGCGGTCAACAGTCGCTATTTTCGGGTGGATACAACCGGCAATACCGATGATTTAACGCTGCGCGTCGTCAGCCAGCTTCACGTTGACAGTGAGGTGGGCAAGGTCGTTACCTGGCAACGCCGCTACCGAATGGTTGAATAAGATAAGTAGAAGATGATGAAAAAGGTGCTTTTTATTCGTCCCGATACCCGTGAGGACGGCAAAATTTGGTGGTGTGAATCCGGTAACGATCGGGTGGAATATCTGACGGGCTGGAGCGCACTGAGCGAACTTTCCTGCCATCCGCTTTCTCAGCAGGTGTGCCTTTTGCTGCCGGCGAGCGAGACGATCTTTCGTCATTTTACCCTGCCGAAAAAAGGACTTTCAGCCCAGACGGCGCAGTTCTCGTGGATGGCGGAAGAGACATTGCTCGGCGAGGTGGAGACGCTGCACTGGACGGTGCTGAACAAAAAGGGGCCAGAAGTGGATGCCGTGGCCATCGACGCTGAACGTCTGCGCCACTGGCTTGAGCTGTTCGCTCAGGCGGGGCTCACGGTGGTCCAGGCGCTGCCGGATGCCTGGCTGCTGCCGGTGAGCGAGGGGGGTACTACGCTGGTGAGCCTGGAAGAGAGCTACTGGCTGCGTTTTTCTCCCAGCAGCGCTGGCGAAGCCGATGCGCTCCTGCTGCCGCTGCTGTTGAGTAAATGCCCGACGGGTGAGGTGTGCTGCTATGGCGATGCGCCGCAGGAGGTACAGGTGGATGAGCTGCTGGCGTGGCAGCATCCGCTGGTGCTGATCCAGACCCAGTGGCAGGGCTGTCGTATCAACATGCTGCACGGAGAGTTTTCCGGGCGCAGCGCCAGCGGTCCGCGTTTTCGTCACGCGAAAACGGCCCTCGCTGCGGCGGCGCTGGTTTGTGTCGGCCTGCTGATCGGCCCCCGCGTAGGTATGGCGTTGATGCTCACTCACCAGCAAAACGAGATCCACCGTGAGATGACCACCGTAGCGCAGCACTATTTCCCGACCCTGCGCCAGACCAGCAACCTGAAGTACTACTTCGGGCAGAATATCAGCAAGGCGAAGAAAGGGATCTTCCTGCAGCTCGAAGCGCTGAATCAAATCAAGCAGTCATTGCCGTCTCTGGAGATCAATAACGTGGAATATGACGAAACGCAAAATCAGCTGACGTTGAATGTGAAATCCATGGATAAACAGACCCTGCAGGATTTTGTCGCCCGCAGCGCCGAAACTTTTGAATTTGCGATGCAGCCAATTTCCGGCGAGGCGCCTTATACCGCCATTATTACCGGGAGCTATAAATGAAAACGCAAATAGCCCAGTTAAAAAACCGCTGGCAAAATTATAGTCCACGCGAGCGTAATTTATTTAAACTCTGCGGCGGGGCACTCTGCTGTGCGATGGTTTATTACGGCGCGATGATGCCGCTCGATACTCTGATCAAAAATAACGAGGCCGTGTTATTTAAGCAGAAGCAGACGCTGAACTGGATGCGCCAGGAAATTGATAAAAACCATCTCCAGTCCAGAATAGTCAATACCCCGAATCCGCGCAGCGTGGTGGAAGAAAGTGCCAAAGTCGTGCACGTCGCGTTGACAGACGTGCGTCAGGAAGAGCAGTCGCTAACCTTTGTTATCGAGCGCGTCAACATTTCTGCCCTGCAAAACTGGCTGCGTGAGATGAACGTCTCTTCCGGTATACGTCTGGAGAAACTCGCGTTAACGCCGGTGGATCGTCAGAGTGACGTCAAGGCACACATTACGCTGAGCTGGGCGAAAAGCGCATGAACCCGCTAATGCTGTTGCAGCAAGCGAATCTGCCGGGACTGTGCGCGATGAGCGGAGCGCTGGGCGCGATCCTCGGCAGTTTCCTGGGCGTAGTCGCGGAGCGTATTCCGCCGCTGGTAATGGAAGAAGAGGGGGCAGGCAATCTGCTGTTTCCCGCCTCTCACTGTCCGGAATGCCACCATTCCCTGAGCGCGTGGGAAAATATTCCCATCATTAGCTGGTGTGCGCTGCGCGGTCGCTGCCGCCACTGCCATTGCGCGATTCCGCTGCGACTGCTGCTGGTGGAAGTCTGTAGCGCTGCCTTTTTCGCCGCCAGCGCCGCGCTGGCACCGTCGTTTTCGGCGCTCATCGCGCTGTGGGTGATGTGGAGTTTTCTGCTGCCGCTGGCGGTGATCGATGCGCGCCATATGCTGCTGCCGGACTGCCTGACCCAGCCGCTGCTGTGGACGGGGCTGATGTTCCATGCCCTGTTCCGGACGCTACCGCTGACCGATGCTATCTTTGGCGCGGTGGCGGGATATCTGTCGCTCTGGCTGGTTTACTGGGCATTCCGCCTGCTGACCGGCCGGGAAGGGTTAGGCTATGGTGATTTTAAGCTGCTGGCTGCGCTAGGCGCGTGGTGCGGATGGCAGGCGTTGCCCTCTATTTTGCTGATCGCGGCGCTGGGGGGCATTATTATGCATTGCCTTTTAAAGCCCTTTGAGAATAAAAATAACCTTATTTCCTTTGGTCCATATATTGCGTTTTCCGGGCTGGCTATATTAATTGCGCAAATTTCGCATTTTATCATTTAAATAATGCAGTCAAGTTTTTTTTGATGTTTTTTCATTTGGGGAATGAAAGGAAAAATTAAATTCCCCACTGTATTCTCCTCTCCGCAATAAAATATTTGTTGAAGGTTTTATGAGTGGAGGAAAGTACGGCGTAATAATAAGAAGGTCTTTCGTGAACCAGAAGCGTTCATGATTAATTTATCAGTCAATAACGTTCGTCCATGTTTAATGGAAAAGCATGGGTATTTAATTTCACAAATCGTATTATCAGGATCAAATAATGAAATTTCTGAAGCCTAAATATCTGGCACTCTTCGTTGCAGCGGCTGCAAGCCCGGTGTTCGCAGCAGTGCCCGGTAAAGCAACTATCGCCAGTGGTAATGATAAATTTGCCATTGTTGAAGTTGATCAGTCTGCTTCTGCTTACAACAACCTCGTCAAAGTTCATGATGGCGCCGATGTTAAAGTGCAGTGGGACGTCTGGAGCGGCGCGGCGCCGACTTCAGCGAAAGTGCTGCTTGACGGCAAAACCGTCTGGACCGGCGCAGGCAGCATGTCCGGCACGGCTACGTTTAAAGTGAAGAAAGGCGGTCGCTATCAGGAAACGGTTGAGCTCTGCAATGCCAGCGGCTGCAGCACCAGTGCCAGCAAACTGATTATCGTCGCGGATACCGACGGTAGCCATCTGCTGCCACTCAACACCACCATGCAGGAAAATAACAAAACCCTCTCTAAGCACACCGATAAAGTGGTGGGGGCTTATTTCCCTGAGTGGGGTGTTTACGACCGTAACTTCCCCGTGGACAAAATTCCGGCGGCTAACCTTAACCACATTCTGTATGGCTTCATTCCAATCTGCGGCGGCGACGGCATCAACGACAGCCTGAAAACCATTGAGGGCGGTAACAGCTTCGAAGCGCTTAAGCGCGCCTGTGCGGGCCGTCAGGACTTCCAGGTGGCGATCCACGACCCGTGGGCCGCACTGCAGAAGCCTCAGGCTGGCGTAAGCGGCTGGGACGATCCCTACAAAGGTAACTTCGGCCAGCTGATGGCAATGAAGAAAGCCAACCCGGGCCTGAAAGTGCTGCCTTCTATCGGTGGCTGGACCCTTTCCGATCCGTTCTTCAAAATGCATGACAAAGCGATCCGCGATCGCTTCGTGGCTTCCGTTAAAGATTTCCTGAAAACCTGGAAATTCTTCGACGGCGTAGACATCGACTGGGAATTCCCGGGCGGCGGCGGTCAGAACGAAACGCTGGGCAACCCGCAGCAGGATAAAGAAACCTATACCGCACTGATGCATGACCTGCGCACCATGATGAATGAGCTGTCAGCCGAAACGGGTCGTACCTATGAACTGACCTCTGCGATCGGTTCCGGCGGCGATAAGATTGAAGACGTGGATTACACCACTGCCCAGCAGTACATGGACCACATCTTCCTGATGAGCTACGACTTCTACGGCGGCTGGAGCAACACCGAGCTGGGTCACCAGAACGCGCTGCGTGCGCCTGCGAATAAACCGGATACCAAATACACCACCGAAAACGGCGTGAACGCGCTGCTGGCCCAGGGCGTACAGCCCGGCAAGATCGTTGTGGGGACGGCCATGTACGGTCGCGGCTGGACCGGCGTTCACGGTTACAGCAATAACAACCCGTTCACCGGCACGGCAACGGGCATGGTGAAAGGGACCTGGGAACCGGGCGTGGTTGACTATCGTCAGATCGTTAACGAGTACAAAGGCAAAGCGGGCTGGGAATACAACTATGATGCTACCGCTGAAGCGCCGTATCTGTTTAACAAAACCACCGGCGATCTGATTACCTATGAAGACGCGCGTTCCGCAACGGCGAAAGGTCAGTATGTGCTGGCGAAAAACCTGGGCGGTCTGTTTGCCTGGTCCATCGACTCCGATACCGGAGACATTCTGAACGCGATGAATGAAAGCCTGACGGGCGGCGGCGCTGCGCCGGTTGATCCGGTAGTAACCAACCATGCGCCTGTGGCGACTGCCGCTGACCAGAGCGTAACCGGTCCGGCGACGGTGACGCTGGATGGCTCGGCTTCCACCGATCCGGATGGCGATGCCATCACCTACAAGTGGACGCAGATCTCTGGTCCATCCGTGACCATCACCAACAGCACCAAAGCGAAAGCGACCTTTAACGTTGCCGCTGTCGCCAGTAACCAGACTCTGGCGTTCCGCCTGACGGTTACTGACGCGAAAGGGTTGAGCAGCACTGCTGACGTCCAGGTCGTGAACAAAGCGCCGAAAGCAAACCAGGCGCCGGTTGTGAACCAGATGGAAGCCGTGACGCTGGAAGCTGGCCAGAGCTACTCTCTGCACGCTCAGGCGAGCGATCCAGATGGCGACGCGCTGACCTACTCCTGGAGCGTTCCTGCGAATATGCAGGCGACAGGCGCAGACACCGCGAACCTGAACATCACCGCACCGGACGTGGACACGGAATCAACTTACACGCTGACCGTGGTGGTAAGCGATGGCAAGTCCAGCGTACAGACTAACGTACAGGTGACGGTAACGCCTAAAGCGGCGGAAGCGCCGTCTGACGAAGGCAACACCCCATCCGATGAAGGCAACACGCCGTCTGACGAAGGCAACACCCCTTCCGATGAAGGGAATACGCCGTCTGACGAAGGTAACACCCCATCCGATGAAGGTAACACGCCGTCTGACGAAGGTTCTGCCATCAATAGCTGCGATAAGCCAGTTGACGCTAACGCCAGCAAATATGCGGCCTGGAGCGCAAGCAAGGTTTACAACGCGGGGAATACCGTCAGCTTCGACAACCTGGTCTGGAAAGCAAAATACTGGACTCAGGGCAACCAGCCGGGCTTCGGTGTGGATGCATGGGAGCTGGTAAGTCAGGTGAAATTCAACTGGCGCTCCGACGTGGTTTATAACGGCGGCGACACCACTACCTACAACGGTTACACCTACACCGCGAAATGGTGGACGAAGGGTGATAAACCAGGTAGCAGCGATGTATGGGTGAAAAAAGGCCCGGCGACTGACTGCCAGTAAGCCACTGCTATAACGATGCGGGTAAGAAATTTGCCCGCTATTACGGTCCACGTCCCGAGACGGACGTGGGCCGTAAATCAGGAAAAGAGTAATAACCGCGTAAGGAGACAATGAAAAAGAGCCGGACTGAAAATGAAAACGTTATTTTTATTGTTGCTGGTAATAAGCCATAGCGTCTTTGCCAACTGCTGGGATAAAGCCGCCAGTTATTATCATGTGGATCCTTATCTGTTATATGCGATTGCTAACGTTGAATCAGGAATGAATCCCAATGCGATTGGACTGAATCATGATGGCACGCGTGATGTCGGACTGATGCAGATTAACAGCTCACATTTTTCCGAGCTGGAGCGCAAAGGCATTAATGAATACCGGTTAATTACCGAGCCCTGCACCTCGATTATGGTTGGCGCATCGATATTATCCGGAATGATTAAAATTTATGGCTATAACTGGGAGGCGGTCGGCGCCTATAACGCGGGTCTGAAAAAAGAGAATTTCGCGCAGCGCATGGTCTATGCCCGCAAGGTCTGGAATAAATATCAGAAGTTAAAACGTAGCACCAGCAACCGTTATTATTATTGATTTTTGTTTTTTGAAGAGTACCGACTGGTGTTCTTCATAAAACGAAACTGCTCCCGGGTTTATTTATTAAATGATTAATAAATAAACCGCGAAAAAATTAACTTTTATTGACCCTTAATATAATTAAGAGGACTATTGACATGAACAAAAGGACATTACTCAGTGTTCTTATCGCGGGCGCATGCGTTGCACCGTTTATGGCTCAGGCAACCCTGCTGCAGGCCAGCAGCGAACCTTACACCGTTAAGGCCAGCGATCTGCAGAAGAAAGAGCAGGAGTTGACCAACTTCCCGCTTATGGCTTCAGTGAAGTCAACCATCCGCACGCTGGACAACAGCCTGGTGGAACAAATTGAGCCGGGGAAATCGACAAACCCGGAAAACGTCAAGCGCGTGGAAGGGATTATCAAGGCCAGCGACTGGGATTACCTCTTCCCACTGCGTGCGCCGGAATATACTTACAGCAACTTCCTGAAAGCGGTCGGTAAATTCCCGGCACTGTGCCAGACCTATACCGATGGTCGTAACAGCGATGCCATCTGCCGTAAGTCTCTGGCAACCATGTTTGCGCACTTCGCGCAGGAAACCGGCGGCCACGAGTCGTGGCGTCCGGAAGCCGAGTGGCGACAGGCGCTGGTCTACGTGCGTGAGATGGGCTGGAGCGAAGGTCAGAAGGGCGGCTACAACGGTGAATGTAACCCGGATGTCTGGCAGGGTCAGACATGGCCGTGCGGTAAAGACAAAGATGGCGATTTCGTTAGCTACTTTGGTCGCGGTGCGAAACAGCTCTCCTATAACTACAACTACGGCCCGTTCTCTGAAGCGATGTACGGCGACGTCCGTGTACTGCTGGACAAACCTGAGCTGGTGGCGGACACCTGGCTGAACCTTGCTTCCGCGATCTTCTTCTTCGCCTACCCGCAGCCGCCAAAACCGAGCATGCTGCAGGTTATCGACGGCACCTGGCAGCCGAACGATCACGATAAGGCGAATGGTCTGGTACCGGGCTTCGGCGTGACCACGCAGATCATCAACGGCGGCGTGGAGTGCGGTGGTCCGACTGAGATCGCCCAGTCTCAAAACCGTATCAAATATTACAAAGAGTTCGCCAACTACCTGAAAGTACCAGTTCCTTCTAACGAAGTGCTGGGCTGCGCCAACATGAAACAATTCGACGAAGGCGGTGCCGGCGCGCTGAAGATCTACTGGGAACAGGACTGGGGATGGAGCGCGGATACTCCGTCAGGCCAGACCTACTCTTGCCAGCTGGTGGGTTACCAGACGCCATTCAGCGCCTTTAAAGAGGGTGACTACACCAAATGCGTGAAGCATTACTTCAATGTCAACGTGGTGGGTGAAGACGGGACTTCCGACGGCGGTAGCGTCACGCCAACGCCGACCCCTGTCGACCCAACGGACGAAGGCAATACCACGCCGGTGCCAGACGATAACACCCCGGCTCCGGACGATAATACGCCAGCGCCGGTAAACCATGCGCCGGTAGCAAAAATCGCCGGTCCGGTGGGTGCGGTTGAAGCGGGTAAATCTGTTTCTCTGAACGCGTCTGGCTCGACTGACGAAGACGGTGACCACCTGACTTATACCTGGACGGCTCCGAACGGTCAGACCGTAAGCGGCGAAGATAAAGCGATTATTACCTTCAATGCGCCGGAAGTGGCTGCGGCGACGCAGTACCCGATCAACCTTACCGTCAGTGACGGCGAGCTGAGCAGCACCACAACCTATACGCTGAACGTACAGGCTAAGCAGACCAACGGCGGCCAAACCGGGACTTACCCGACCTGGACCTCCAAAACCAAATGGAAAGCGGGCGATATCGTGAACAACCGCGGCCAGCTGTTCCAGTGCAAACCTTATCCGTACAGCGGCTGGTGCAATAACGCGCCATCCTACTACGAGCCAGGTAAAGGGATTGCATGGCAGGACGCGTGGACTGCGCTGTAATCAGCAAAATGACAAACGGCAACCTTCGGGTTGCCGTTTTTTTCTCGTCGTAAAAATGCAGGACCCGATCTACCGATGAAGCTTCCCGTGATCCCGCAGCCACGCCGCCGTACGCGTAATCCCTTCATCCAGCGTCACGATCGGTTTGTACCCAAGCTCGTTCTCCGCTCGCGAAATATCCAGCGTGAAATCAAAGTTAAGCTTTGATACGCCGTAATGCGTCAGCGCAGGCTCTTTGGCCGATTTACTACCAAAACGCTCCATGCTGCGGGCAATCATATCCAGCATTGGGTAAGGGACTGAACGGATGCGGCAGTCGATCTGCAGCTCGTCAATTAAGCGCTGCACAATGCTGCGCAGCGTGCAGGGTTCGCCGTTCGTGATGTTGTAGGCGCGACCGGAGATGAGCTTATCGCAGTCCGGCTGGCTTGCCAGCCACATGGCGTGGACGGCGTTTTCGTAATAGGTCATATCCACCAGCGCATCGCCGCCGCGCGGCAGCAGCACGCTGCCGTAGTGGTGCATCATCTGCGCCAGGCGCGGAATAAACACTTTGTCGTGCGGCCCGAACAGGCTCTGCGGACGTAAGACCGTAAAACGGGTGTGCGGGTTCGACTGTGCCAGCAGGTCAATCACCTCTTCGCTGGCCGCCTTGCTGCGGGCAAACTCGCAGGCAAAGCGAGCAGGGCGGAAATCTTCCTGCACGTCACGATGGTGGTGATAGTCGAAATAGAGTGACGGTGACGAGATATGAATAAAGTTACGCACGCCCCAGGCAACGGCCCATTCACCCAGACGGCGGGTAGCCCGCACGTTGGCGAGATCGAAGGCTTCCTGGGTCCCCCATGGGGAGGTAAAACTGGAACAGTGCCACAGCGTGTCGATACCGGCGAGCATCACTTTCGCCTGCGAGGAGACCAGCTCCGTCAGGTCAGCATGGACGAACTCCGCGCCCATTTTTTGCAGCAGTTTTCCCATCGCTTCGTTGCGACCTGTAGCCCTGACGCTGATGCCCTTGTTGCGCAGAAATTCGACCGCATTTCGGCCTAAGCCGCTGGTCGCCCCGGTAACCAGTACCTTCATAGCTATCCACTGTGTTGAAAAGAATTTCGTGCGCATTCTTTCGTGAATTACGGCGCTATGCAATGGGAAAGGTGAAAGAAAGAGAGTTTTATTTAGATCTTTTCCGTCTTTTGTTCTGCCCGTTGCGCAATGCGTTTCGCCATTCCCCGGAAGATAAACAGGTGGGCAGGGATCATCAACAGCCAGTAGAACAGACCCGGCATTCCGTGGGGATGCCACCAGGCGCGGACGTCCAGTTCACGACAATCGCCTTTGTCTTTCAGGGTAAAGCAGAGCCGGCCCAGCCCCGGGGCTTTCATACCGAACAGCAGTGCCAGCTGTTTTTCCGGCTCGACGATGATGACCTTCCAGCTGTCAACCGCATCGCCCAACTCAAGATACGGGCGTGCCGGGCGGCCTTTTGCCAGCCTGTGCCCCACCAGCAGATCCATTGCCCCGCGCGTTTGCCAGAGGATATTGCCGAAGAAATAACCGTCTTTGCCACCAATCTGGTTCACCACCTCCCACAGCGCGGCCAGGCTGGTGTGGGTTCTCACCGTGCAGCCCGCCTGTTTCGGGTAATAGCCGTACTCCGGGCGCCAGCGGGCAAACGCCTGGGCGTCGTAACCCCAGTCGCTGGAGTTCACCAGCTGCTCTTCTTCTTTCAGCGTATTGCGCACGGCATCGTCAAAGCGGATCAGGTCCTGGGGAATGAGTGCCCGCAGTTCGCGATCGTCCGCCAGTAAATCGTGTTTGAGCCCCTGGATCAGCGCTTTGGCGGTCGTCGGCGGCACCGAGGTGATGACATTCAAAAACCATACCGAAATCCAGCGGGTCGGAAAGGGGATGGGGATCAGCCAGCGGCGGCGGCCGCTGACGCGCATGAAATGCTCGAACTGCTCCTGATAGCTCAGCACTTCAGGACCTGCCGCCTCGAGCACGCGGTGTTGCTCCGCCGGGTGATCCAGCAGGGCCACCAGATAATGCAGTAAATTCTCAAGCGCAATCGGCGTGGTGCGCGAGCGCACCCAGCGCGGCGGCGTGAGCACCGGCAGGTTGTAAACCATATCGCGCATCACTTCGAAGGCGGCGGAGCCTGCGCCGACGATGATTCCGGCGCGCAGTTCGGTGACGGGGATATTCGCCCCGCGCAGGGTTTCAGCCGTCAGCTGGCGGGCGCGCAGGTGATCGGACTGCTCGCGTTCAGGTGCCTGGAGCGAGCTTAAAAAAATGACCTGCTTCACCGGGGTTTGCAGCAGGGCATCGCGGACGTTCATCGCCACCTGCCGCTCGTGGGCGATAAAATCCCCGCCTTCGCCCATGCTGTGCACAAGGTAGTAAAGCGTATCGACCCCTTCCAGCAGGGCGGGAAGTTCCTTCGGCCAGTTGAGGTCAACGCTGTGGCAGGTAACGCCAGGCAAACTAAGCTTTTGCAGGCGTTCGGTGTTGCGTGCCGCTGCCAGCACCTGGTGCCCCTGCTGGCTTAACGCCGCGGTGAGATGCTGACCGATGTACCCGCTGGCGCCGAGCACCAGAATGCGTTGCGGCACGTGATGCTCCTTATCGCTGTAAAAACGCCTGCCAGTGTTTCACCACGTCAGCCAGCTGTTCGCGGCTCACGTCGAGATGCATGACCAGACGCACGACGGGTGAGGCGTTGATCAGCACGCCACGTGATTTCATGAATTCGCCAAGCGCAGCGGCGCGATCCTCGCCCGCGCGGACGAACAGCATGTTGGTGTCGTGGCGCATCACGTCGGCGCCAATTTCGCGCAGCTGCGCCGCCATCCACGCGGCGTTGTCGTGATCGTCCTTCAGGCGCGCCACGTTGTTTTTCAGGGCATACAGCCCGGCCGCCGCCAGAATACCCGCCTGACGCATGCCGCCGCCGGTCATTTTGCGCCAGCGGTTGGCGCGCTTGATGTAGTCCGCGTTGCCCACCAGCAGAGAGCCCACCGGCGTGCCCAGCCCTTTGGAGAGGCAGATGGTGAACGAGTCGCAGTATTGCGCAATCTCTTTCAGCTCGCAGCCGTACTCCACCACGGCGTTGAAGATACGCGCGCCGTCCACATGCAGGCCGAGCCGGCGCTCGCGGGTGAATTCCCACGCTGCTTTCAGGTATTCGCGCGGCAGCACTTTGCCGTTGTGGGTGTTTTCGAGGCTGAGCAGCCGGGTGCGGGCGAAGTGAATATCGTCGGCTTTGATTTTCGCCGCAACTTTATCGAGCGGCAGGGAGCCGTCCGGCGCGGCGTCAATCGGCTGCGGCTGAATGCTGCCGAGCACGGCGGCACCGCCTGCTTCATACAGATAGTTATGCGCGCCCTGACCGACGATGTACTCTTCACCGCGCTCGCAGTGGCTGAGCAGCGCGACCAGGTTAGCCTGCGTTCCGGTCGGCAGGAACAGCGCGGCCTCCTTGCCGCTCAGTTCAGCCGCGTAGCGCTGCAGTTCGTTAACCGTCGGGTCATCGCCGTAGACGTCGTCCCCGACCGGGGCGACCATCATCTCTTCGAGCATGGCGCGGCTCGGGCGGGTTACGGTATCACTGCGTAAATCAATCATTTCACATCCCTTTATTTTAAGAGGTCGTGCGAAATGTTTTACCTGAGCCAGTTGGTTTTTGCCAGTTCGATCACCTCGTCGCCGCGCCCGCTGATGATGGCGCGCAGCATATACAGGCTAAAGCCTTTAGCCTGCTCAAGCTTGATCTGCGGCGGGATCGCAAGCTCCTCTTTGGCGACGACAACATCCACCAGCACAGGGCCGTCAATGGAAAACGCACGCTGCAGGGCTTCGTCCACCTCTGAGGCTTTCTCCACGCGAATACCGGTGATGCCGCAGGCTTCGGCGATGCGCGCGAAGTTGGTGTCGTGCAGCTCGGTGCCGTCCGTGAGATAGCCTCCGGCCTTCATCTCCATCGCCACGAAGCCCAGCACGCTGTTGTTGAAAACCACAATTTTCAGCGGCAGCTTCATCTGCACCACCGACAGGAAATCCCCCATCAGCATGCTGAACCCGCCGTCGCCGCACATCGCCACGACCTGACGCTCCGGCGCCGTCGCTTTTGCGCCCAGCGCCTGCGGCATGGCGTTGGCCATCGAACCGTGGTTGAACGAGCCGAGCAGGCGGCGTTTGCCGTTCATCTTCAGATAGCGTGCCGCCCAGACGGTTGGCGTGCCCACGTCGCAGGTAAATATGGCATCGTCGTCAGCGAAATGGCTGATCTGCTGCGCCAGATACTGCGGGTGAATGGCTTTGTCGCTCGGTTTGGCGAGGTCGTCCAGCCCCTTGCGGGCGTCGCGATAGTCGCTCAGGGCTTTATCAAGGAACTTGCGGTCCGTTTTTTCTTCCAGCAGCGGCAGCAGGGCGGCAAGGGTGGATTTGATGTCGCCCACCAGCGCCATATCGACCTTGCTGTGCGCGCCGATGCTGGCCGGGTTGATATCAATCTGAATGATTTTCGCATCCGTCGGGTAGAACGCGCGATACGGGAACTGGGTACCCAGCAGGATCAGCGTGTCGGCGTTCATCATGGTGTGGAAGCCGCTGGAGAAACCGATCAGACCGGTCATCCCCACATCAAAGGGGTTGTCGTACTCGACGTGCTCTTTGCCGCGCAGGGCGTGGACAATCGGCGCTTTCAGCTTCCCGGCAAATTCAAGCAGCTCCTTGTGCGCGCCCGCGCAGCCGCTGCCGCACATCAGGGCGATATTGCTGGAGTAACGCAGCAGCTGTGCCAGCTTTTTCAGCTCTTCTTCCGCAGGGGTTACGACGGGCTGCGGGGCGTGATACCAGTGGGTGCTGGCCCCTTCCGGCGCGGCCTTGAGGGCCACATCGCCCGGGATAACGACCACAGAAACGCCGCGGTTCAGCACGGCCTTGCGCATGGCGATCGCCAGCACCTGCGGGATCTGCTCCGGGGATGAAACCAGCTCGCAATAGTGGCTGCATTCACGGAACAGCTCCTGCGGATGCGTCTCCTGAAAATAGCCGCTGCCGATTTCGGAAGAGGGGATATGGGCGGCAATCGCCAGCACCGGCACGTGGTTACGGTGACAGTCGAACAGCCCGTTAATCAGATGCAGGTTGCCGGGACCGCATGAGCCCGCACACACGGCCAGTTCGCCCGTGAGCTGTGCTTCAGCGCCTGCGGCGAAGGCGGCAACCTCTTCATGGCGGGTAGGCATCCATTCGATAGTCTTCATCTTGTTGAGGCTGTCGCTAAGTCCGTTCAGGGAATCGCCGGTTACGCCCCAGATACGTTTCACGCCAGCCTGTTCGAGCGTTTTCGCAATATATGCAGCCACGGTTTGTTTCATGGTTGTCCGTCTCCTTTTTGTGATATCGCTTACAAGCTTAGAAGAAAGTCTCCGTATTGCCCGTCATCTCCCCCTAATTAAAAGGTGCTTTTCACGCGCAATTATTCGGCATAATCTGGTTATACCTCGGTGAAAACAGGAATTATTTCAAATGGTTAAATCATTGTTAATTGCTGTTAATGAAAAGCTATCGTGCGACGATCTTGGCAAACTCTTGTTACGACTTGCCGTCGGCGGGCTGATGCTTTTTCATGGTTTGCACAAGCTTTTTGGCGGCGTGGGCTTTATCAGCGGCATGCTGGTGGAAAAAGGGCTACCGGGATTTATCGCCTACGGCGTGTTGGTTGGAGAAGTGGTGGCACCGGTTCTGATTATTGTCGGGCTCTTTACGCGTCCGGCCGCGCTGGTGCTGGCCTTTACGATGATTGTGGCGTGGCTGATGGTGGGAATGGGTGAAACGCTCGCCCTCGATAAGGTAGGCGCATGGGCGATTGAAAGCCTGGTGTACTTCTTTATCGGCTCGCTGGCGATCGCGTTTTTAGGGGCGGGGCGGTTTGCCCTGGGTAAAGCACCCGCGTGGCGGTAGGGTTGTTGTCGGTCGGGTAAACCCAGTGCCACCCGACAAAAAGCCCGGTGGCGTTGACGCTTACCGGGCCTACGATCGAACGTTTACCGTTTATGCGAGGACGAGATCGCCCTGCGGATGGCACGAGCACGCCAGCACGTAACCCTCGGCAATTTCCGCATCGGACAGCGTCATGGTGCTGGTGACGGTGTACTCTCCGGAAACCACCTTCGTCTTACAGCAGCCGCACACGCCCGCGCGGCAGGCCGCCGCTACCGGCACCTTGTTGCTTTCCAGCGCCTCCAGCAGCGTGGTCCCTACGCGGCCAAAGAAGGTCCGCGCAGGCTGCAGCTTGGTGAACTTAACGCCGCCGGTGGCCGCTTCCGCCACCGGCGTGAAGAACTGCTCTTTGAAGAAGCGGGTCACGCCAAGCGCTTTCACCTCTTTTTCCACGATATCCATGTACGGCGCCGGGCCGCAGGTCATCACGGTGCGGTTCGCGATATCCGGCACGCTTTGCAGGAGCTCGCGGCTCAGGCGACCGGGCACAAAGCCGTGGGTCGCGTTGTGCTCCGCCACCAGCGTCACCGGATAATTACGCCACTCCCCGGCAAAAATCACATCTTCCGGGGAACGGACGCTGAAGATCGCCTGCACGTCGGCCTGCGGGCGGTTCTTCGCCAGCCAGCGGCGCATCGACATAATTGGCGTTACGCCACAGCCCGCCGCCAGCAGCAGGAATTTATCGTCTGCTTTGTCGTCACAGGTGAAATCGCCCTGCGCGTCAGACAGCCAGATATAATCCCCGCGCTTGACGTCCCGCGTCAGCCACTGCGAGCCCGCGCCGTCGTTAATACGACGGACGGTGAGCGTAATGTACTCGCTCACGCCCGGCGTGGAGGAGATCGTGTAGGCGCGCAGCGTGTCCGCCGAATTGCGAACGCTGACCAGCGCATACTGGCCTGCACGGTACGGATAGTAGTCATGGCACAGCAGCGACAGCGTCCACACATCCGGCGTCTCCTGATGGATGTGATGAACCTGCATCCGCCACGGACATTGTGAGGTTGGCATGGTCATGAATAACTCCTTACGCGCTCAGCAGCTGCTTCATATCATCTTCAACGTTGGTCACGGAACGCAGGCCGAATTTCTCGTTCAGCACGGCCAGCAGGTCCGGCGTCAGGAAGCCCGGCGCGGTCGGTCCGGTCACGATGTTGGTGACGCCGAGAGAGAGCAGGGTCAGCAGAATGACAATCGCCTTCTGCTCAAACCATGACAGCACCAGCGACAGCGGCAGGTCGTTCACGCCGCAGCCCAGTTTCTCCGCCAGGGTGACCGCCAGAATGATGGCCGAGTAAGCATCGTTACACTGGCCCGCATCGATCAGGCGCGGCAGACCTTCGATGTCGCCGAAATCCAGCTTGTTGAAACGGTATTTGCCACACGCCAGGGTCAGGATCAGGCAGTCTTCCGGCACGCGGGTGGCGAAATCGGTGAAATAGTTACGCTCGCCGCGCGCGCCGTCGCAGCCGCCGACGAGGAAGATGTGGCGCAGCTTTTCACGGCTGACGAGATCGATCAGCGAATCAGCGGCACCCAGCAGGGTTTTACGACCAAATCCGACGGTGATGAGATGTGGGATCTCGGTGTACGGGAAGCCCGCCATCTGCTGCGCCTGGGCGATAACCGGACCGAAATCGTCACCTTCAAGATGGCTCACGCCCGGCCAGCCGACGATGCTGCGGGTCCAGATGCGGTCATCGTACGCGCCGACGGTCGGGTCGATGATGCAGTTAGAGGTCATCACGATAGGGCCAGGGAAGCGGGCGAACTCCACCTGCTGGTTCTGCCAGCCGCTGCCGTAGTTACCGATCAGATGCTTAAATTTACGCAGTTCCGGGTAGCCGTGTGCCGGCAGCATTTCGCCGTGGGTATAAACGTTAACGCCGGTGCCTTCGGTTTGCTTCAGCAGGTTGTAGAGATCTTTCAGGTCGTGACCGGAAATCAGAATGCACTTGCCTTCGGTTGCCTTGACGTTGACCTGCGTCGGCGTCGGGTGGCCGTAGGTGCTGGTTTCACCGGCGTCAAGAATGCTCATCACGCGGAAGTTCATCTGGCCGATTTCCATTGAGCATTCCAGCAGGGCATTCATATCGGCAGGCCAGGTACCCAGCCACGCCATGATTTTGTGGTACTGGGCGTAAATCTCATTGTCGTACTGACCCAGAACGTGCGCGTGTTCCATATAGGCCGCAGCGCCTTTCAGGCCGTACAGGCACAGCAGGCGCAGGCCGAGAATGTTCTCGCCAATCGCCGCTTTGTCTTTATTCGGGGTGAACTCTGCCGCCTGACGCTGGAGGTCGCCGAGATCGTCGCTGACCAGCTGCAGTTCAGACATCGGGTTTTCCACGCGGGCGCTGGCGTCCGCCTTCAGGCACTGGGCTTTCAGCGCTTCACGCAGGGCAATCGCTTCGCGGGCATAGCCGACAATGCGCGGAGAGTCGAAGTTAACGTTGGTCAGCGTGGAGAAGAAGGCGCGCGGGGCGAAGCTGTCGACGTAGTGGTCGACAATGCCGTATTCGCGGGCTTTGAACGCCCATGCGGAAAGGCCTTGCAGGGCGGCAATCAGCAGGTCCTGCAGGTCAGATGTTTCTGCGGTTTTGCCGCACATACCCTGTGCGTAAGAGCAGCCATTGCCTGCCGGGGTACGGATGGTTTGTTCACATTGCACACAAAACATAATCACACCTGTTAAAGTTATATTTAATATACATGTTTAAGGTTATGCCTGTGCCAGAACGGAGAAAAGGGCTTTCTGCTACAAAATAGAGGGAGATTGATTTAGCGCAATTTTGGCGGCAGGAAACCTACCGCCAAAGAAGTATCAGGCAGAGAAGAAGGCCATCAGGACCGGAACCAGCAGGCTTAAAATAAAGCCGTGCACGATAGCCGCGGGAACCATCTCCAGCCCTCCTGAGCGTTGTAGTACCGGCAGGGTAAAGTCCATCGACGTTGCGCCGCACAGGCCCAGCGCGGTAGAACGACTGCGGCGAACCAGGCTCGGGATCAGCATGATGGCAATCAGCTCGCGCGCCAGATCGTTAAAGAAGGCGGCGCTGCCGATCACCGGGCCGAATGATTCGGTCAGCAGAATACCGGAGAGGGAGTACCAGCCAAAACCGGATGCCATCGCCAGGCCGGTTTTCAGCGGCAGATCGAGAATAAAGGCGTTGATGACGCCCGCCACCATTGAACTGGCGACAACCATAACGGCAACCATCATCCCCCGACGGTTCAGGACAATTTGTTTCAGCGTCATGCCATTATTTCGTAGCTGAATACCAATCAGGAACAGCAGGAAGATCAGCGTATATTCACTGGCCTCTGTCGCGTGCTGTAAAAATGCCCAACCTGTCAGCCCAAGAAGAAAACCGATCACCACGACGCCGCATAATTTTAATGATTCAAGCGCCATTGCAATTCGAGAAGGGAGCTTTTCCTGATGATGGTGATTTTTCCATGGAATAGTGCGTTCCAGCCACAGCAGCGCGGCAATATTGCACAGCAAAATAACCACCACGGTGACGACAGAATAATGGAGGATGGAGAGTAAATTCGCCGACAGGTTGTCCAGAAATGCCAGGCTAATCCCCATAAAGAAAAGAATAACGTAGACAATCCAGCTCAGGAATCGATTAATGAGCCTTAATGCGGATTCACGATGCAGCGGAATAAGATAGCCCACGATCAAGGGCAGCAAAATGATGAGGAGTCCTGAAAACATGAACAGCCGGTCCTTTTGAGTATCGGTTAAGCGCCAGTGACACTACCCAATAAAGGCTGTTCAGTAAAGCGGCAAAAGAAAGCCGGGTGGCGGCTACGCCTTACCCGGCTTGTGTCTATGTGGGGTGTGCGGCCTGTGGCCCTCCCCGTGGCCCTCTCCCACGGGGAGAGGGAGGGAAAGATTAATCGCGTTTTTCCAGCAGGGTGCGATACAGCACGCCACCCAGGATACCGCCGATAATTGGCATTACCCAGAACAGCCACAGCTGCTCAAGCGCCCAGCCGCCCTGGAAGATGGCGACGGCGGTGCTGCGTGCCGGGTTAACGGAGGTGTTGGTGACCGGAATAGAAATCAGGTGGATAAGCGTCAGCGCCAGACCAATGGCAATCGGGGCAAAACCGGCTGGCGCGTGTTTGTCCGTTGCGCCGTGGATCACCAGCAGGAAGCCGGCGGTCAGCACGATTTCAATCACGATGGCAGACAGCATGGAGTAACCGCCCGGAGAGTGTTCGCCGAAGCCGTTAGAGGCAAAGCCGCTGGCCGCCGCGTCGAAGCCGGCTTTACCGCTGGCAATCACGTACAGAACGCCCGCCGCAATAATACCGCCAACTACCTGCGCCACAATGTAGCCAATTACGTCTTTCGCCGGGAAACGGCCGCCCGCCCATAAACCTAACGTCACTGCCGGGTTAAAATGACCGCCGGAAATATGTCCCACGGCAAATGCCATGGTTAATACGGTTAAACCAAACGCCAGCGCGACGCCGACAAAACCGATACCTAATTCCGGGAATGCTGCTGCCAGAACGGCGCTACCGCAGCCACCAAATACCAGCCAGAATGTACCAAAGCATTCTGCTGCCAATTTTCTAAACATAACCACCTCAAATAATTTTCCGCACGCTTTCCCGCGCACGGGATATATCGCCATAAAGGGATGACGACTCAAAGAGCCCGTATTTTAAAAACCAACAACACCCCTTCGCCACTTAAATAAATTCGATTAATTTGATTTAAGGCAATGTGATGTCAATCCTTGTTCAAATCAGCGGTAAATAGAGCATAGACCAATTTGCGGGCGGTAGTATCTTGTGAGATGTGGGTTATTTCAAATGAAACCTGATGGATAAATTCTGAATTTTTCGTGCTTCCGCTAGGTTATGGAGTCGGATTGCAGTGTCAAGCCCGTGTGCATCCCGCTATACTGCTGATTACTTGAAGGAAAAAGTGATCATATCGCGGGGGATTTATGCTTCTCGAACGTGTGGAAATTGTCGGGTTTCGCGGTATTAACCGCCTGTCGCTGCAGCTGGAGCAGAACAACGTCCTGATCGGCGAGAACGCGTGGGGTAAGTCCAGCCTGCTGGATGCATTGACGCTACTGCTTTCGCCCGAAGACGATCTGTATCACTTCGTTCGCGACGATTTCTGGTTTCCGCCCGGCGACGTAACGGGGCGCGAGAAGCACCTGCATATCATCCTGACGTTCCGCGAATCCGAGCCCGGACGTCACCGCGTGCGTCGCTTCCGCCCGCTGTCACCCTGCTGGGTGCCGTGCGACGACGGTTTCCACCGGATTTTCTATCGGCTTGAAGGTGAGATGGCGGAGAACGAAGGGGTACTCACCCTGCGTGATTTTCTCGATGAGAAAGCCAACCCGATCCCGCTCGACAATATCGACGATCTTGCCCGCCACCTGATCCGCCTGACGCCGGTGTTACGCCTGCGCGATGCGCGCTTTATGCGGCGTATTCGTAACGGAACCGTACCCAATATGCCGGAAGTTGAAGTCACCGCCCGCGAGCTGGATTTTCTGGCCAGAGAGCTGGTGTCGCGTCCGCAGAATCTGACCGATGGTCAAATTCGTCAGGGGTTGTCCGCAATGGTGCAACTCCTGGAGCACTATTTTTCCGAGCAGGGAACCTCGGAGTCGCGCCACCGTCTGATGCGCCGCCGCTCTCATGATGAGCAGCGAAGCTGGCGTTATCTCGACATCATTAACCGGATGATCGACCGGCCCGGCGGCCGTACCCATCGGGTGATTTTGCTGGGTCTGTTTTCAACGCTTCTGCAGGCCAAAGGCACCGTTCGTCTTGACCGGGACGCCCGGCCTCTGCTGCTGGTGGAAGACCCGGAAACGCGCCTGCATCCCATCATGCTCTCCGTGGCATGGCATCTGCTGAACCTGCTGCCGCTCCAGCGCATTACGACCACCAATTCCGGAGAGTTATTATCGCTGACGCCGGTTGAACACGTCTGTCGCCTGGTGCGTGAATCCTCCCGCGTCTCCGCTTTCCGGCTTGGGCCGGGCGGTTTGAATGCGGAAGACGGGCGGCGCATCGCGTTTCATATTCGCTTTAACCGGGCGTCGTCGCTCTTTGCCCGCTGCTGGCTGCTGGTGGAGGGGGAAACGGAAACCTGGGTCATCAACGAGCTGGCGCGCCAGTGCGGCCACCATTTTGATGCGGAAGGCATTAAGGTAATCGAATTCGCCCAGTCGGGATTAAAGCCGCTGATAAAATTCGCCCGCCGGATGGGGATCGAGTGGCACGTTCTGGTAGACGGTGATGAGGCGGGTAAAAAATATGCCTCGACCGTGCGGAGCCTGCTGAATAACGAGCGCGAGGAAGAGCGCGACCATTTAACCATGCTCCCCGCGATGGACATGGAACACTTTATGTATCGTCAGGGGTTCGACGACGTCTTCCACCGTATTGCCATGGTGCCGGTCGATGTCCCGATGAACATGCGGCGGGTGATCGCCAAAGCCATTCACCGTTCGTCAAAACCGGATTTAGCCATTGAAGTGGCGACGGAAGCGGGCAGGCGGGGCGTGGAGGCGGTACCGACCCTGCTGCGGAAGATGTTCTCCCGCGTGCTGTGGCTGGCACGCGGGAAAGCGGATTAGCGTTGGGTCGCCTGTTTCATCTGCTGAATCAGGCTATCCAGCAGCGCGTAGCGGCGGCGATATTCGGAGCGTTTTTTGCTGGCGATCTCTTCCATCGGTTTACGCGGCATGACGAGTGGCAGCATAAAATTACCGTTATCCTGCTTTTCACCGCCGATGGAGAGCCAGAAACTGTCGTAATCGGCCAACAGTTTGCCCTCTTTTTTCTTGCGGTAGCGCCAGCTGCGATAAATATGGGTATCGTTACTGACGGCGACAATCTGCTCTACCGGGAACGCGGCGCCGAGCGTCATGGCGGCCTCGACCAGCAGACGTTTCGGGAACAGGCCGTGGCAGGCTTTCGTCGCTCCCTGGATCAGCTCATGGGGAACATGCGCTTTTGCGCCCTGCAAGCCGCCAATGAACAGCGTCGATTTTCCCTCAAACTGGCATAGCGTAAAGGTCATCTCCGCCAGCGCCGTATTTTGACTGTCACAGAAAACGAGGGTAGCTTCTCCCTCTTTATCCATAAACGCGTCGGCACACAGGCGGACGGTAAATTGCTGTTCATCTTTTCCGGTTAAGGTCAGCAGAGTCACGCCCTGCTTTGAAAGGTAACCCTTTGTCAGCGTCGCCGGCAGCTGGCGGCACATCATCTGATAGTGCCAGGACAGCGCTTCCAGCACACGCTGTCGATCCATATTGACCGTTAACCACGGACGATGAAGGCGGCAGGGCAGCCCAGGCTGAACCTAGAGCATTTGCATCAGGTACGGATGTTTCGCAAGATCAGACAGCAGTCGAGCGGTGCTGAGCGGTGTCGCCAGTGAGCGCAGCATGAACTTGCGTCGATAGGCGGGTTTTTCCCATGCCAGCCCGGGTGCGATCTCACCGAAAGCCAGGTTTTTGAAGAGCTGCCAGCCGGATTTTGGCTGCGGCAGGTTTGAAAGTGATGTATCGACGATAGAAGACATGGTAGATCCTGATCCTTTTGGAATATCGCTATTTCAGCAGGAGAAATGTCAACATCTCGTAAACAAATTAGGACGATTTCGGAGAACAGGGCTTTCGTTGAAGAGTCGTTTAGTTAGAATCAACGCTTATCATTGCCAGAACATTTATTTGGAATATTTATGAACCTCAAGGGAAAACGCAGAACGCTGTTTCTGCTGCTGGCGGTCGTGGTTTTAGCCGGTGGGTACTGGCTATGGCAGGTGCTGAATGCGCCGGCGCCGCAGTATCAGACGCTGATTGTTCGCCCGGGCGAACTGCAGCAAAACGTCCTCGCGACGGGCAAGCTTGACGCTTTGCGCAAGGTTGACGTCGGGGCGCAGGTCAGCGGCCAGCTGAAAACGCTGTCGGTTGAGATTGGCGACAAGGTGAAAAAAGGCCAGCTGCTCGGCGTTATCGATCCTGAGCAGGCTGAGAACCAGATCCGCGAGGTGGAAGCCACGCTGATGGAGCTGCGCGCGCAGCGTGCGCAGGCGCTGGCAGAACGTAACCTGGCTCAGGTAACGTTGACCCGTCAGCAGGCGCTGGCCAAAACCCAGGCTATTTCGAAACAGGATTTAGATACTGCCACCACTGAACTGGCGGTAAAACAGGCGCAAATTGGCACGATTGACGCGCAGATCAAACGCAATCAGGCCTCGCTGGATACGGCAAAAACCAACCTCGACTACACCAAAATCGTCGCGCCGATGGCGGGTGAAGTGACCCAGATCACCACGCTGCAGGGCCAGACGGTGATTGCCGCGCAGCAGGCGCCGAACATTCTGACCCTGGCGGACATGAGCACCATGCTGGTCAAAGCCCAGGTTTCAGAGGCGGATGTGATCCATCTTAAGCCGGGGCAGAACGCCTGGTTTACGGTGCTTGGCGACCCGCAGACGCGCTACGAAGGCGTGCTTAAAGACATTCTGCCGACGCCGGAGAAAGTTAACGACGCTATCTTCTACTATGCCCGCTTTGAGGTGCCAAACCCGCAGGGCGTGCTGCGTCTGGACATGACCGCACAGGTGCATATCCAGCTGACCGGCGTGAAGAACGTGCTGACCATTCCGCTCTCTGCGCTCGGCGAGTCCGCCGGTGATAGTCGTTATAAAGTGAAAGTGCTGCGCAACGGCGAAACGCGCGAGCGCGAGGTCGTGATCGGCGCGCGCAACGACACCGACGTGGTGGTGGTGAAAGGACTGGAAGAGGGCGAGGAGGTTGTTGTCAGCGAAACCCTGCCCGGAGCCGCTAAATGACGGCGCTGCTTGAGCTAAATAACATTCGTCGCAGCTATCCGTCAGGCGACGGCCCGGTGGAGGTGCTGAAGGGCATCTCCCTGCGCGTGGAGGCGGGCGAGATGGTGGCGATTGTCGGCGCGTCGGGTTCCGGTAAATCGACGCTGATGAACATTCTCGGCTGTCTGGATAAACCGACCAGCGGGACCTATCGCGTGGCCGGGACGGATGTCTCCACGCTGGACGGCGACGCGCTGGCGAAGCTGCGCCGGGAACACTTCGGCTTTATCTTCCAGCGTTACCATCTGCTTTCTCACCTTAACGCGGCCCAGAACGTGGAAGTGCCTGCGGTGTATGCGGGCGTCGAACGGAAAAAGCGCCTTGAGCGCGCGCAGATGCTGTTAACGCGTCTGGGGCTGGCGGAGCGGGTGGAGTACCAGCCGTCGCAGCTGTCCGGCGGCCAGCAGCAGCGCGTGAGTATTGCCCGGGCACTGATGAACGGCGGGCAGGTGATCCTCGCGGATGAACCGACCGGCGCGCTCGACAGCCATTCCGGCGAAGAGGTGATGGCGATCCTGCACCAGCTTCGCGATCGGGGGCACACCGTCATTATCGTGACCCACGATCCGCAGGTGGCGGCGCAGGCGGAGCGAATCATTGAGATCCACGACGGCGAGCTGGTCAGCAACCCGCCGCCGCGTGAGTCCAGGGCTGCGGCGCCGAAAGAAGCGCTACCGGCATCAACCGGCTGGGGACAGTTCTCCAGCGGCTTTCGCGAAGCGCTGACCATGGCCTGGCTGGCGATGGCGGCTAACAAAATGCGTACCCTGCTGACGATGCTCGGCATCATTATTGGTATCGCCTCGGTGGTATCGATCGTGGTGGTGGGCGACGCGGCCAAGCAGCTGGTGCTGGCCGATATCCGCGCCATCGGCACTAATACCATTGACGTCTATCCGGGCAAAGATTTTGGTGACGACGAGCCGCAGTATCAACAGGCGCTGAAGTATGACGATCTGGCGGCAATTCAGAAGCAGCCGTGGGTGAACTCCGCCACGCCTGCGGTTTCGCAGAACCTGCGTCTGCGCGTGGGCAACGTTGACGTGGCCGCCAGCGCTAACGGCGTCAGCGGAGACTATTTCAACGTCTACGGCATGACCTTCAGCGAAGGCGCCACCTTCAACGCCGAGCAGCTGGCGGGCCGGGCGCAGGTGGTGGTACTGGACGCGAACTCGCGCAGGCAGCTCTTCCCCAATAAAGCCAGCGTGGTGGGCGAAGTGATTCTGGTCGGCAACATGCCTGCCACGGTCATCGGCGTGGCGGAAGAGAAGCAGTCTATGTTCGGCAGCAGCAAGATCCTGCGTGTCTGGCTACCCTATACCACCATCTCCGGGCGGATTATGGGGCAGTCATGGCTCAACTCCATCACCGTGCGCGTGAAGGAGGGCTACGACAGCGCGCTGGCCGAACAGCAGCTTGAACGGCTGTTAACCCTGCGCCACGGGAAGAAAGATTTCTTCACCTGGAATATGGACGGCCTCTTGAAAACGGCGGAAAAGACCACACGTACTCTTCAGCTGTTTCTCACGCTGGTGGCGGTGATCTCGCTGGTCGTCGGCGGCATCGGGGTGATGAATATCATGCTGGTGTCGGTCACCGAGCGCACGCGAGAGATCGGTATTCGCATGGCGGTCGGCGCCCGGGCCAGCGATGTGCTGCAGCAGTTTTTGATTGAGGCGGTTCTGGTGTGTCTGGTCGGCGGGGCGATGGGCATTGCGCTCTCGATGATGATCGCGTTTGCGCTCCAGCTCTTTTTACCCGGCTGGGAGATTGGCTTCTCGCCGGTTGCCATTATCACCGCGTTTTTGTGTTCGACCTTTACCGGCATTTTGTTTGGCTGGTTGCCCGCCCGCAACGCGGCGCGGCTGGATCCGGTGGACGCGCTGGCTCGGGAATAACCCGAAAATAAAAATGCCAGCCGATCGGGCTGGCATTTTGACTGCGGGATGTACACAATAAAACAGAGAGCTATGCAACCGTCTCTGCTTCAACGGGTACGATTAGGCTTGCATGATTGCCTTTTGGTCCCTGATGTACATCGAACCGGACGGACTGCCCGGCTTTGAGCGTTCTGTAACCATCCATCTGAATGGTGGAATAGTGAGCGAAGATATCCTCGCCGCCGCCTTCGGGGCAGATGAAGCCAAACCCTTTGGCGTTGTTGAACCACTTAACAGTACCCATTTCCATGCTTCGACATCCTTCGTAAATCTTATAAGTTAAGATGGAATGAACCGGTGGTGGAGTGGGGGCTGTTCAAAACCTCGCCATCTCACGCTTGTACAATTTAGAGAAACGAAAGAAGTCGTCAAGCGTTTGGCGCTGGAGATGGGACAATAATCAACCAAAGTTTGAAGCAGTTAACGCTATTGCAACAGTTTGTGACAGACATCGCGGATGACAGTAATAGATGATTGTTATCTAACATCTGAGGTAGATTCAAAGTGGTTATGCATAATGGGTAAGACCAACGATTGGCTGGATTTCGACCAGCTGGCGGAAGACAAAGTGCGCGACGCGCTAAAACCGCCATCTATGTATAAAGTTATGTTAATGAACGATGATTACACGCCGATGGAATTTGTTATTGACGTGCTACAAAAGTTCTTTTCTTATGATGTAGAACGTGCAACGCAACTGATGCTTACCGTTCATTATCGTGGCAAAGCTATCTGCGGCATCTTCACAGCCGAAGTGGCGGAAACCAAAGTGGCGATGGTGAACGACTATGCGAGGGAGAACGAGCATCCGTTGCTGTGTACGCTGGAAAAGGCCTGATAAGGCATAAAATTGGGGGAGGTGCCTATGCTCAATCAAGAACTGGAACTCAGTTTAAATATGGCTTTCGCCAGAGCGCGTGAGCACCGACATGAGTTTATGACCGTCGAGCATTTACTGCTCGCACTGCTTAGCAACCCATCTGCCCGCGAAGCGCTGGAAGCCTGCTCCGTGGATCTGGTGGCGCTACGTCAGGAACTCGAAGCCTTCATCGAACAAACCACACCGGTGCTGCCAGCCAGTGAAGAAGAGCGCGACACGCAGCCGACGCTCAGCTTCCAGCGCGTGCTGCAGCGCGCGGTATTCCACGTCCAGTCTTCCGGACGTAGCGAAGTGACTGGCGCAAACGTCTTAGTCGCCATCTTCAGCGAGCAGGAGTCACAGGCTGCCTACCTGCTGCGCAAACACGAAGTCAGCCGCCTCGACGTGGTTAACTTTATTTCTCACGGAACGCGCAAAGACGAGCCTAATCAGGCATCGGATTCCAGCAATCAGGTCAATAACAATGAAGAGCAAGCAGGCGGGGAGGATCGTATGGAAAACTTCACCACCAACCTTAACCAGCTTGCTCGCGTTGGCGGTATCGACCCGCTGATTGGTCGCGATAAAGAGCTGGAGCGCGCGATCCAGGTGCTGTGCCGTCGCCGCAAGAACAACCCGCTGCTGGTGGGTGAGTCAGGCGTGGGTAAAACCGCGATTGCCGAAGGGCTTGCCTGGCGCATTGTCCAGGGTGACGTGCCGGAAGTGATTGCCGACTGCACCATCTACTCGCTGGATATCGGCTCGCTGCTGGCGGGCACTAAATACCGCGGTGATTTTGAAAAACGCTTCAAGGCGCTGTTAAAACAGCTGGAGCAGGACACCAACAGCATCCTGTTTATCGATGAGATCCACACCATCATCGGCGCAGGTGCGGCCTCCGGTGGCCAGGTGGATGCCGCGAACCTGATCAAACCGCTGCTCTCCAGCGGCAAGATCCGCGTGATTGGCTCCACGACCTACCAGGAGTTCAGCAACATCTTTGAGAAAGACCGTGCGCTGGCGCGCCGCTTCCAGAAAATCGACGTGACCGAACCGTCCGTCGAGGAAACGGTGCAGATCATCAACGGCCTGAAGCCGAAGTACGAAGCGCACCACGACGTGCGTTACACCGCGAAAGCGGTCCGTGCGGCGGTGGAGCTGGCGGTGAAATACATCAATGACCGTCATCTGCCGGACAAGGCGATTGACGTGATTGATGAGGCGGGGGCGCGTGCGCGCCTGATGCCGGCCAGCAAGCGTAAGAAAACCGTTAACGTGGCGGATATCGAGTCCGTGGTGGCCCGCATCGCGCGTATCCCTGAGAAGAGCGTTTCTCAGAGCGACCGCGACACGCTGCGCACCCTCGGCAATCGCCTGAAAATGCTGGTCTTTGGTCAGGATAAAGCCATTGAGGCCTTAACCGAAGCGATCAAGATGGCCCGCGCCGGGCTGGGGCATGACCACAAGCCTGTCGGTTCCTTCCTGTTCGCTGGCCCAACCGGTGTGGGGAAAACCGAGGTGACGGTTCAGCTCTCCAAAGCGCTGGGCATTGAGCTGCTTCGCTTTGATATGTCCGAGTATATGGAGCGTCACACCGTCAGCCGTTTGATTGGTGCGCCTCCGGGCTACGTGGGCTTTGACCAGGGCGGCCTGCTCACCGACGCGGTGATCAAGCATCCGCACGCGGTACTGCTGCTCGATGAAATCGAGAAAGCGCACCCGGACGTGTTCAACATCCTGCTGCAGGTGATGGACAACGGGACGCTGACCGACAACAACGGGCGCAAGGCGGACTTCCGCAACGTGGTGCTGGTGATGACCACCAACGCCGGCGTGCGTGAAACCGAGCGTAAATCCATCGGCCTGATCCACCAGGATAACAGCACCGATGCGATGGAGGAGATCAAGAAGATCTTCACGCCGGAGTTCCGTAACCGTCTGGACAACATTATCTGGTTCGATCACCTGTCTACCGAGGTGATCCATCAGGTGGTGGACAAGTTCATCGTCGAACTGCAGGTTCAGCTGGATCAGAAAGGCGTGTCGCTGGAAGTGAGCCAGGAGGCCCGCAACTGGCTGGCCGAGAAAGGCTACGACCGAGCGATGGGTGCCCGTCCGATGGCGCGCGTGATTCAGGACAACCTGAAGAAACCGCTGGCGAACGAGCTGCTGTTTGGCTCGCTGGTGGACGGCGGTCAGGTGACCGTGGCGCTGGATCAGGCGAAAAACGAACTGACGTACGATTTCCAGAGCGCGGCGAAGCACAAGCCGGAAGCGGCTCACTGAGTGAGTTGAACGTTAATGTTAAAAACCGGGCATTTGCCCGGTTTTTTTATGCCTGCCAAGGTAAAACAAAACGACAACAGTGTTGTCGTTTTTAGTGTTTTCTCCCTCTCCCTGTGGGAGAGGGCTGGGGTGAGGGCAACAGACCGCAGAGGAATTTTGCGAGGCGCTTTCCAGTTTCTTTCGAAGTCAGTTGCTGGATAAATCCACAGTAATAAAATGGCGGCGCACCTGCAAAATCAGGTGTCAGGATTGGCGTCCTGATTACACACGAGAAATGATGTTGATACGTCAACTATCATCAGGTTCGTTCACACTTTTGAAAGCTAGCGATATAATCCGCAGACTCAATTATGGTGGGCTGAACCGGGGCTTCTTTTGAAGCGCCGATTTTCCCGTGTGGGTCGGTACGCCAAACCGGTTCAGTCTGCCGCCTGAGTTGGCGTTCGGGTGGAGATCTCATCATTTCACACGGAGTCATAATCAAATGGAACATAACAATCTTTCACCGCTTTATAGCGAACTCTCCCTCAACCCCGATCTCCCAACCCTTGCAGAGCGCTGCAAATTGCTCACCGAAATCCTCCTCGATTGCACATCACTCCCACAAACGCAGCCCATCTGTCGCTGCCTTGGGGCGTATCTGGAAGAAATGAAATCCGGCCTCACAGAGTCAATGCATGATTTTCAGGTGGTGGAATTTGAGGACGAAGCGGAACAACCGAGACAAAAAAAGTGGCTGCCTGAAGACACCGAAGCACAGTGTGATTACTGTCGGGCGTTAAACCACATACTGCTGGTATCGCATTTTGACCGCGATATGTTGCCGCACCTGACTGGGCTACTCCATAACATTACGCATTCGATGGCCGCAGATGTCGTTGCACCTCAAAGTGCAGAAACGGTAATTCACATTATTTCCTGACGTCGATCCGAGGCGTCGGGGGAGTTGCTCTGACGCCAAATGGATTAATTCTCGGAAAAGTGGGTGTTACAGGAAGACGTTAATAACTTTTGATGACACTAAAAAAAAGTGCAGTTCGCCGCCGTACAGCTCGCGTTATGTGGCCCTTAACTGCCTGAATTTTCCTTCATCTGTTGGTTATAAATACAGCCAAGACCCACTAAATGCTGGCTCACTACCCGTGCCCCATAGTTATGACACTGTAATGACCATGGATGGGATTTCAGCCAGACAGCAAACGCAGTGCAGTATGCAAGTGAAATCAACGCGGGCTCCGCTGTACTTTGCTGTCCGGTCAGTAGGCCAATCATCTTGCATACCTCGCCATTATCCCAACGCTGCCACACATTTTTCCACCATCCCATTTTCCAGCTACCTGTAAGGCAAAATGCTTTGTCAGAGAGGTTGGCCTTTTCATTCTTTTCAGATACAAACCAAAGATCGGTTTTTCCAAGTCGGACTTCTGTTGACCAGGCAGTTATAGCCCCGCCGCGCAAAACGCACTCATGGGCGAGATAATGATCGGTTACACCCGGGAAGCGTCGTTTTAATCGCTGGAAATGACTGTGTATGGTAATGACAGGACGGACTATGCTTCCCCGGTCGTTTCGCTTAAGCTCGGCACTACCGTACTGAATTTCATCAAATTGACTCCGTTTAAGAAATTGCATTTCTTGCTCCCGAATAAGATCGGTATCGCTCGACGGTAGTATCGAAGAAGAGAAAGACTTAGAACCCTGATAGAGCAATGAATCACCTGCCTTCCAGTCGCAATAGTTGGTTGTTATTTGAATAATTTTGCCGGAGTCAGCATCGGCACTGATCACAACATACAGTTTCTGCCTGGTTGAATGACCCTGAAACGGTATAACCATTGTGGTCGTTGACACCCTTGTTAGCGCAGGGAGTGAAACATGCAGATCGCGCTCGAACCCGTTAACCGCTTGCGCAAGCACCCTTTGGTTTGTCGTTTCACCAGAGTGCACCCCTTGTTCGAGCTGGGAAAGAAGGGTGATATTTTTATTCAGGCCTACAGCATTGTCATAGTGTGGAGTAAATACATAACGACAGGTACAACATTGAAAGCGGGGTGTTCTGGCTTTTGTGTATCCATAGCGAATGATGTGCGCTGTAAAACAGCGGGGACAACCTTGTCCTGTATTTCCTAATTTTCGTTGCATGAATTGACTGAACCACTCGTCACATTCTTTTGTATTAAACAGTGGAGGAAGACTGCCACATTTTTGACATTCAAGTGCTGCGTAGCCCAGACGATAAACAGGAAAAACATAATCACTCGCATCTGGTATTCCGAGATTTGGACATGACCAGCTTTTGCAAACATTGAGATCTATTTTTTGAGCGGATTCCATGTGCTTCACCAACTGATTCTGTTAGTCGTAAATTTTCGCGTCTCCCTTTTCCATATGTCGTGAGAAGGTTCACAAAATCTGTTTTTTGCTAATCGATAATGAAATTCTTTCTTTAATTCGAGAGTTAAAAATGAAAAAAACAGTAATCGCGGTTTTATTACTATCGGGATATGCTTCGCTAAGTCCAGCGCAGGACGTTACCGTCATTTATACCAATGACCTGCATGCACATGTTGAGCCCTATAAACTCCCTTATGTTGCAGAAGGTAAAAGAGCTGTCGGTGGCTTCGCAAATATTGCGACTTACGTTAAGCAAGAAAAGCAAAAAAATAAGGCTACTTTTTATTTCGATGCTGGAGATTACTTTACCGGTCCATACATTAGCAGCCTGACAAAAGGGCGGGCAATCATAGATATTATGAATACAATGTCATTTGATGCTGCGTCTGTCGGCAATCATGAGTTCGACCATGGTTGGGATAATACGCTGATACAGCTCAGTCAGGCTAAATTCCCGATACTGTTAGGTAACGTGTTTTATAAAAATAGCAATGTCCTTTTCTGGAATAAGCCGTATACAATCCTTGAAAAGGGTGGCGTTAAAATTGGGGTCATTGGGTTGCATGGCGTATTCGCTTTCGATGATACCGTTTCATCGTCAATGCGTCAGGGTATTGAAGCGCGTGACGAGGTGAAATATCTCCAGCGTTATTTGGATGAACTAAGTGGAAAAGTAGATATAACCGTTGCACTCATTCATGAAGGTTTCCCTGCACGCCAGTCCAGTATCGGCAATACTGATGTCAAACGCGCCCTTGATAAGGATATCCAGACGGCGAAACAGGTGAAAGGACTGGATATTCTGATTACCGGACATGCGCATGTTGGGACGCCGGAGCCGCTTAAAGTAGATAACACGCTGGTGCTTTCGACTGATAGTGGTGGGATTGATATTGGTAAACTGGTCCTGGATGTGGATCTAAAAAAACATCACAACAAAATAAAAAGCTTCGAACTTAAAACCCTTTACGCTGATGAATGGAAACCCGATCCGGCAACTCAGAGTGTTATTGATAGCTGGAATAAAAAGCTCTCCGAAACGGTTCGCCAAAAAGTTGGAGAGACGCCTGTTACGCTTACGCGCGCCTACGGGGAATCATCTTCGCTGGGCAATTTATTTACCGATGCAATGCTTGCTGCTGCGCCTGATGCGCAACTGGCGCTCACTAATTCAGGTGGTCTGCGTGCTGATTTGAATGCCGGTCCGATAACCCTCGGCGATGTTATTAGCGCGTTCCCGTTTCCAAATGAGCTAACCATAATGGATTTGAAAGGGAAATCCTTACGAAATCTTATGGAGCACAGTGCATCACTCACTAACGGTGTTTTGCAGATGTCGAAAGGACTGGAGATGCGCTACGACCAACATAAACCTGTCGGGCAACGCGTTGTGCTACTTACGCTTAATGGCAAGCCAATTGTAGACTCTGATACCTATCGCGTAGCGACAAATAGTTTCCTTGCCCCTGGTGGTGATGGCTTTACTGCATTCATTGATGGTCAGAACAAACAGGTAAAAGGTGGATATAACCTTTCCAATGCGGTTATTGATTATCTGGTGAAAGGAAATAAGATCATTCCCCAACAGGTGAATGAGATGCGAGTAAAAGAAGTTACACAGTAATAATTAACAACAGGTGAATAATATGGCAATTACCTATCTTGGAATGGATCTCGCTCCTGCTAACAACCAGCTTGCGGTCTATCTGAAGTTTATAATTGATGAAGAGGCAACATATTCCTATACGGTTCTGGGAAGATCGACTAGCACGACAAGTTTAGATTTTACGTATTCTTCAAGTGACATTATCACTTTACCTGAGATAAAAGTTCCAGTTATTGGGCTGTACGCAAACTACCTTAACCAAGTGCAGGTTATCTTTAAAAACCTTAGCGGAGTGGAAATTTTTAATCAAATCATCCAAGTAAGCACACAGGAACAACTCTACCGCGATGGGACAATTTTCCATATCGATATTGAGCAAACGGATCCCGCTAACTTCACGACCGTATGGGGAAACAGTTGGTTAATGACAACCAATTGTGATGGCTACGACCGGAACGGCGATCTTCGCTGCTATTATGCTCAGCCCTACCGTAACCAGATGCTAAAAACGCATAAAGGTTATTTCTATATCGGCAGTGATGAAGATGAACATTGGTATGGGCGACGCTTTTTCAAAATCGATATTTTGGGCAACGAGATTCTGGAATTTGATTTACGTGACCGCGATGGCAACCGCTATGCTAACACCCACGATCTGATCTGGGATTCAGCTGGTAATCTCTTCATGATTGGTAATGATAACCCGGACCGTTCTACCAATACTATGCGACAGGATGCATCAATATTAAAATTTGATGAAAAGACAGGCGTGTTGCTGTGGGCAAAAAATTACACTCGTGCTTTTGATAATACGAAGATCCTGAATAATAGTCCCACAAACGATGCTCACCTTAACTCGCTTTCCTGGATCCCCGCGGGTGAGGCAAATGCTGAAGCGATTGTTGTTCATACTCGCTCTGCAGGCCTGACGTTTGGTATTTCTCCTGCCGATGGTAAGATGCTGTGGAGTATTAATACAGGGGGGTTTAACAGTAATTTCGCTGCAGGACAGGGCGTTACGCAGATAGATACTTCCGGTATAGCGGATTTTGAAAATGGTGCTCATACCGTATTTGTCACTAAAAATAGCGCTTTTGCTGGGTTAAGCAATGAGACTGAAGGGAAATTTGTTCTTTCGCTATTTGATAATCGCTCCTGCGTCGATAATGAAGGCAATGCAGTTACTCGAGATATTACGCTTGATTCAACGGCTGTTTTTTACAAAACCGATCCTGCGAGAGTCGTTTTCTATGCTGTTGATCTCGTCGCCAATACAGCAACCCAGGCTCACGAAAGTTTCGAGTTACCTTCCGATCGTGTTCCTCAACTCACTGATTTTATGGGGGCAGCAATAGATTATGGTGACTACTATGGCATCTACACCAACCATGCGCGCTCTTTCTTTATCAGCGATGTGACAGGCCATATTATTGCCACAATCTACGATTTGATTTGCTCGCTGGATGGCTATCCAGAGTTCCCTGGCGAATGCTATCGGGCAAGGTTGTTTGCAAAAGACGAGCTTGATGCTTTGATAAATATAGGTTATCAGGTGGCAAACGGCTGATAGCATAGCCAGACACAGCCATTAAAAGGGCATTGCGGCTGCTAATGTCGGTCACTTACAGTGGCTGGCCTTGCTGTCGACCAGACAGCCTGACGCTGAAACGAACGGCTAAATAATTGTTCAAATAATCACCTGCAGCACAAAAAAAGTAAGGCCGGGAAAATCCCGGCCTTATTTAATATTCATCTGCCATTACAGGCGAAAACAATTAGCGACTACGGAAGACAATGCGGCCTTTGCTCAGGTCGTACGGGGTCAGTTCAACAGTCACTTTGTCGCCCGTCAAAATGCGGATGTAGTTTTTGCGCATTTTACCGGAGATGTGCGCAGTTACCACGTGACCGTTTTCCAGCTCTACGCGAAACATGGTATTAGGCAACGTATCAAGTACGGTACCCTGCATTTCAATATTGTCTTCTTTGGCCATCTAATCCTCTGGGGTATCACTACCAAGTTTTGAACCGGCAAGATAATGCCGAAATTCATCAATTAAGTAAAGAATTGCGCGATTAAAACGCAGCAAAACAGTTTCGGCGCATTGCCCAAGCGTCACGGTACAACCGAACAGGAAGCGCATTCGTAAAGGGGAGACAACAGGATAAACGTCAGGACGTTATCTGAAGCGAGGGTCCCAAACGGCGGCGGGGCAACAGGCAGAAGCTACTCTGCGGCATAATTATAACACCCTCACAAAAAATATGCGGAAAACATTTAGGCATTGGGCATAAAGAGCGTTCTCGGTATCCAGAAGTCGCGCGGGAGCTTCTCCTGACGGCTGGCATCCAACTGTTCGATGTACTGGCGTCGCGGGATTTCAACAGCACCCAGGGAGGCCGTGTGCTCGTTGAGCACCTGACAATCGATCAGGCGTCCGCCGCGCTGGGCAAACGCCTCGCAGAAGACCAGCAGCGCGGTTTTCGAGGCGTTAACCGCACGAGAGAACATCGACTCGCCGCAAAACAGCGTCCCCTGCGCCACGCCGTACATGCCGCCGACGAGTGCTCCGCCTTCCCACACCTCGATGGAGTGGGCGTAGCCAAGCTCATGGAGCTGGAGGTAGGCGGTAATGATATCGCGGGTTATCCATGTCCCTTCATAGCGGTCTTCGGCACAGCCTTCAATGACCTGACCAAAGGCGTGATTGAGGGTGACGCGGTAGGGTGATTTCGCATGGAAACGCTTCATGCTGCGGCTCGCGTGAAACTGCGCTGGCCACAGCACGGCACGCGGATCGGGGGACCACCATAAAATCGGATCGCCGGGGGAAAACCAGGGGAATATACCGCGCTGGTACGCCATTAATAGTCGAGCGGGACTGAGGTCACCGCCGAGGGCCAGCAGCCCGTTGGGCTCACGCAGCGCCCCTTCCGGAGAAGGGAACGCGATGTTATGACGAGAAAGCTGGACCAGGCGCATGACAGCAAAACTCCAGTACGCGAGTGAGGACGCTACAAATATAGTCTACAGACGCTGTTTAAACTGGTAGTAGCGACCTTGTTTCGCCAACAGCTCTGCGTGACTACCTTGCTCAATAATGTGTCCGTTGTCCATCACAATTATCCGATCAAAACTCGCCAGTCCGCGCAGGCGGTGTGTGACCATCAGCACGGTTTTGCCTGTCATGACATTCGCCAGTAAATCAAGGATTTGGCTTTCGGTTGTGGCATCCAGCCCTTCGGTGGGTTCGTCGAGCAGCATCAGCGGCGCATCGTGCAGCAGCGCGCGCGCAATAGCCAGACGGCGCAGTTCACCGCCCGAGAGCTGACGGCCGCCTTCGCCCAGCCAGCTGTTCAGCCCGTCGTCCTCAAGCAGTTTTTGCAGCCCGACCTGCTCCAGCACGGCGCGAAGCGCATCATCAGAGGCCTCTGGCGCGGCCAGCAGCAGGTTATCGCGCAGGGTGGCGCTAAACAGATGCACGCGCTGCGGAACGACGCTCACCGTCTTGCGCAGGGCCTGCTCGCTGAAATCGGTCAGCAACGTGTTATTAAAACGAATATGGCCGCGCTGCGGATCCCAGGCGCGGGTCAGCAACTGCAGCAGCGTCGATTTACCGCAGCCGGTACGGCCGAGGATCGCCATCCGCTGACCTGCGTTAACAGAAAGGTTGATACCGTCCAGCGCGTTCTGCGCCTGTTTGTCATAGGCGAAGGTGACATCTTCAAGCGTCAGCGCAACCTGCTCTGGTACCGCGGTCTGCCCGGCACTGAACGTGACTTCAGGCTCCTGCTCGGCAATCTGCGTGATGCGCAGGGCAGAGGCGATCACCTGGCCCAGATGCTGGAAGGCGCCCGTTACCGGGGCTAGCGCCTCAAACGCCGCCAGCGCGCAGAAGACGAAAAGGGCAATAAGTGGACCCGGCTGTGGATTCCCCCCGACATCGCCGGAAGCCAGCCACAGCATGGCAATCACCGCCACGCCGCCGATTAACATCATCAGCGCCTGAGAGAAGGCCGTCAGCTCCGACTGGCGGCGCTGTGCCTCATGCCAGTTAAGCTCCGTACTTTCCATCCGGGCGCGATAGCGCTTGCTGGCGCCAAAAATCGTCAGCTCTGCCTGCCCCTGAAGCCAGGAGGTGAGCTGCTGGCGGTAGTCTCCGCGCAGGCGCGTCAGGTTTTCCCCGGTCGATTTCCCGGCGCGGTAAAACAGCGGCGGCAGAATGATGAGCGTCAGCAGCATGATCCCGCCCAGCGTCAGCGCAACGGAAACATCCAGAACAGACAGCCCCAGCGTGACCACCACAATCACCACAAACGCGCCCACGATCGGGGAAATCACGCGCAGGTAAAGGTGATCCAGCGTGTCGACATCCGCAACGACACGGTTAAGTAGCTCACCCTGACGAAAACGCGCCAGCCCGGCAGGGGAGAGGGGCAGCAGTTTGCTGAAGGTGTAGATGCGCAGGTGCTGCAGCACGCGGAAAGTGGCGTCGTGGCTGACCAGCCGTTCGAAATAGCGTCCGGCAGTCCGCGTGATGGCGGTACCGCGAACACCGGCAGCCGGGAGCATATAGTTGAAGCTGTATAAACCGGCAAAGCCCGCAACGGCCGAGGCCGACAGGAACCAGCCGGAAAGCGTGAGCAGGCCAATGCTGGCGAGCAGTGTGACAATCGCCAGCACAATCCCCAGCGTCAGCATCCATTTGTGGCGTTTATAGAGCGCAAGATAAGGCAGCAGAGCACGCATCAGATGTCCTCCTGACGGTTCGCCAGCAGGGCGGCAAACGGTCCCTGCGCGGCAACGAGAGAGGCGTAATCGCCTTGCTCAACAATACGGCCGTTCTCCATGACCCAGATCTGGTCCCAGTCGGCAATCCCCTCCAGCTGATGGGTGACCATCAGGGTGGTTTGCTGCCGGGAGGCGGCGTTCAGGGCCTCCATTACGCGCTGTTCGCTGTGGGCGTCCAGGCTGGCGGCGGGCTCATCCAGCAGCATCAGTTGGCAAGGATTCAACAACGCGCGGGCAACCGCCACACGCTGCGCCTGTCCGACCGACAGCCCGGCGGACTGATCGCCGACAACGGTATCTACCCCCTGCGGAAGCAGCGGCAGAAACTCGCTGACCCAGGCGCGATCGAGCACCGATTGCAGTTCATCTTCACGCGCGTCCGGGCGCGCCAGCAGGACGTTTTCACGCAGCGTAGAGGCGGGAAGCTGGGGGTTTTGTCCTACCCAGCTGAGCTGTTTACGCCAGGCGTCTGGATCGAGGTTGCGCAGTTCGGTTTTGTTGATCCGCAGTGAACCCGTGTAGGCCATAAAGCCGGATAGCGCATTCAGCAGAGAACTTTTACCGGAACCGCTGGTGCCGACGAGCACCACCCGTTGTCCGGCAGGTAAGGTAAAGTTCAGCGGACCCGCGAGCACTTTGCCTTCCGGTGACAGAATGGAAAAGTCCTGCGCTTCAATGGTCACGGGATCTTTAGCATTCAGCGTCACGTCACCCCGCTCCGGGTGTGCCAGCGGCGTTTCCAGGAACGTTTTCAGGCTATCGGCTGCGCCAACCGCCTGCGCTTTGGCGTGATAGAAGGTCCCCAGATCGCGGAGCGGCTGGAAAAATTCCGGGGCCAGGATCAGCGCCAGGAAGCCGGCAGAAAGGGTCACCGCCGTGCCGTAATGGCCGAAATCCAGCGCGCCAAGGTAGGAGAAGCCAAAGTAGACCGCCACGAGGGCAATCGACAGCGAGGTAAAGAATTCCAGTACGCCGGAGGATAAGAAGGCAAGGCGTAACACTTCCATGGTGCGCTGACGAAAGTCCTGCGATGCCCGGCGAATATTTTCGGTTTCCGCTTCACCGCGGCCAAAAATGCGTAACGTCTCCATGCCGCGCAGACGATCGAGGAAATGGCCGCTCAGGCGACCCAGTGCCAGGAAGTTACGGCGGTTGGCATCCGCTGCCCCCATACCGACCAGCGCCATAAACAGTGGGATCAGCGGGGCGGTGCCCATCAGAATCAGCGCAGCCATCCAGTTCACCGGGAAGATGGCGATCACAATCAGCAGCGGAACGAAGACGGCAAGGGCCATTTGCGGCAGATAGCGCGCATAGTAGTCGTGCATATCGTCAATCTGCTCAAGGATCAGCGTCGCCCAGCTACCGGCCGGTTTACCCTGGATCCACGCGGGCCCCGCTTCCTGAAGACGATCGAGCACCTGACGGCGGATCTCGTAGCGGATGTGCTGTCCGGCGTGAAAACCGACGCGCTCACGCAGCCACACCACCCAGGCGCGCAGGATAAAAATCAGGATCAGGACAATAAAAGGCAGCAACAGCGCTTCGCGCGGGATGTTCTCCATGATCATGTGATTAAGAATGCGGGCCAGCAGCCATGCCTGGGCAACAATCAACAGACCGCTAACGAACCCCAGGAGACGGGAAATCGTAAGCCAGCGGCGGGAAATAACGCTTTGCTGTTTCAGCCAGCGTGTTAACTCTTGTTGACGGGTTTTTTCCATTGCGTACTTTGCAGGTGACGTTATTAGAAATTGGGCAGCGCAATGTTACAACGGGGAGACAATAAAGGCGACTTATCGCCGCCTTTATTTACGTTTGTTACTGACTTGTAAAGATTATTTACCTTGTTCAGCCAGTCCATCGAGGTAGCGCTCAGCGTCCAGCGCGGCCATACAGCCGGTGCCAGCAGAGGTAATCGCCTGACGATAAATATGGTCCATCACGTCGCCAGCCGCGAACACGCCCGGGATGCTGGTCTGGGTCGCGTTACCGTGAATGCCGGACTGCACTTTGATGTAGCCATTTTCCAGCTCCAGCTGACCGTCGAAGATCGCGGTGTTCGGGCTGTGACCGATCGCCACAAACAGACCCGCCACTTCAAGCGTTTCGACGTTGTCAGTGTTCTGGGTATCACGGATACGCAGACCGGCAACGCCCATCTGGTCGCCCGTCACCTCTTCCAGGGTACGGTTGGTATGCAGCACGATGTTGCCGCTGGCCACTTTATCCATCAGGCGTTTGATCAGGATCTTCTCCGCGCGGAAGGTTTCGCGACGGTGGATCAGGTGCACTTCAGAGGCAATGTTCGCCAGGTAGAGCGCTTCTTCTACGGCGGTGTTGCCGCCGCCGATGACCGCGACTTTCTGATTGCGGTAGAAGAAACCGTCACAGGTTGCGCAGGCAGAGACGCCGCGACCTTTGAACGCTTCTTCGGATGGCAGACCGAGATAACGGGCAGAGGCGCCGGTGGCAACGATCAGCGCGTCACAGGTGTATTCGCCGCTGTCGCCCGTCAGGCGGAACGGACGGTTCTGCAGATCGACCTTATTGATGTGGTCGAACAGAATTTCAGTTTCGAATTTAGCGGCATGCTCGTGCATACGTTCCATCAGCAGCGGCCCGGTCAGGTCGTTCGGGTCCCCTGGCCAGTTTTCCACTTCGGTGGTGGTGGTCAGCTGACCGCCTTTTTCCATTCCGGTGATGAGTACCGGGTGCAGGTTAGCGCGTGCAGCATAGACCGCTGCGGTATATCCCGCAGGTCCAGAACCAAGGATTAGCAGCTTACTGTGTTTGGCCGTGCCCATGAGATCCCCATTGTTGTTGGCAGACATTTGGCTGGATTGTAGGGAATTTGTTGTCGTAAAAAAAGAGCGCAGCAATTTTGATATCAATCTGTGTAATAGCCACGGACGATGAGTGGCGCGCTATAACATCACGCTTTCGCCTGAAAACCGGTCGTTTGTAAGGCAATAAAATGAGGATTAATACCCTGCCGTAATGAATATCCGGCATGTTGTACTAAAAAACGATGTTTTGCTTTGACAATCCCCTGCGCTTTTGCGAAAACATTCAAGGAAGAAAAAAAACCGCGTTAACCGTATGCCGCATAGGCATGCACGTAAATGCCATTTTTACCGGGTCAGTGAAATCTACGCATGGCGTGGACAGACGCCATACGTGATGTCGGTGACTGCCTTCGGGCAACGGTCTTCTTACCAACAGAACCCGAATCCGCATCGCGTCTAATACAAAACCAGGCGATGTGATGACTAACGGGTACAGGCTCTGAACAGTGATGTGCACAGGGTCCAGGCAGGAGTAGGGAAGGAATACAGAGAGACAATAATAATGGTAGATAGCAAGAAGCGCCCTGGCAAAGATCTCGACCGTATCGATCGTAACATTCTTAATGAATTGCAAAAGGATGGGCGTATTTCCAACGTCGAGCTTTCAAAACGTGTGGGACTTTCCCCGACGCCGTGCCTTGAGCGTGTGCGCCGACTGGAAAGACAGGGTTTCATTCAGGGCTATACTGCTCTGCTGAACCCGCATTATCTGGATGCCTCACTTCTGGTATTTGTTGAGATTACTCTGAATCGTGGTGCGCCGGATGTGTTTGAGCAATTTAACGCCGCTGTACAAAAACTTGAAGAAATTCAAGAGTGTCATCTGGTATCCGGTGATTTCGACTACCTGTTGAAAACCCGTGTACCTGATATGTCCGCCTACCGTAAGCTGCTGGGGGAAACCCTGCTGCGTCTGCCAGGCGTGAACGACACCCGTACGTATGTGGTGATGGAAGAGGTCAAACAGAGCAATCGTCTGGTTATTAAGACGCGCTAACACGGAACAGGTGCAAAATCAGCGTAGTTTGATTACACTCCTGTTAATCCATACAGCAACAGTGCCGGGGAGTCCCGGCGCTGTTGTCCGTTTTAGCAAAAAGGCAGGATATGCCTGATACCTGGAGAGCCTTTTTTGAGCCAGGAATACACTGAAGACAAAGAAGTCACACTATCGAAGCTAAGCAGCGGACGTCGTCTCCTCGAGGCTTTGCTGATTGTTATTGCCCTTTTTGCCGTCTGGCTGATGGCAGCCTTACTCAGTTTCAACCCCTCAGATCCCAGCTGGTCACAAACTGCATGGCATGAGCCTATCCATAATTTAGGCGGTGTCCCCGGTGCCTGGCTTGCGGACACGCTGTTTTTCATTTTCGGTGTGATGGCCTACACCCTTCCCGTTATTATCATTGGCGGATGCTGGTTTGCGTGGCGTCATCGTCAGAACGATGATTACATCGACTATTTTGCCGTGTCGCTGCGCCTGATTGGCGCGCTGGCGCTGATCCTCACCTCGTGCGGGCTGGCGGCAATCAATGCGGATGATATCTGGTACTTCGCCTCTGGCGGGGTGATCGGCAGTTTACTCAGTTCTGCGCTGCAGCCGATGCTGCACAGCAGCGGCGGCACGCTGGCGCTGCTGTGTATCTGGGCGGCCGGGCTGACGTTGTTCACCGGCTGGTCCTGGGTGAGCATTGCCGAGAAAATCGGCAGTTTTATCCTCACCATTCTGACCTTCGCCAGCAACCGTACCCGTCGTGACGATACGTGGGTTGATGAAGACGAATACGAAGATGAAGAGGAAGATGACGCGCCTGTGCAGCGTCGCGAGTCTCGTCGTGCGCGTATTCTGCGCGGCGCGCTGGCCCGTCGTCAGCGTGTTGCTGAGAAATTTGCCAACCCGCTGGGTCGTAAAACCGATGCGGCGCTCTTCTCCGGTAAGCGCATGGATGAAGACGAGCAGGTGGCGTATCGCGCTGCAGGTGTCGCCGTCGATCCTGACGATGTGCTCTTCTCCGGGAGCCGGGCCACTCCGGGTGCCTTCGACGAATACGATCCGCTGTTAAATGGCCATTCGGTTACCGAGCCGGTTGCGGCCGCCGCAGCCGCGACGACCGCTGCGCAGGCGTATGCCGCGCCTGTCGACGCCGTGATGCCATCCGCGCCGGTTTCGCCGCCGGAATCCGTTATTCAGCAGCCTCAGGTTGACTGGCAGACTGCGCCAGGCGTTCACACGCCGGAGCCGGTTATCGCGCCTGAACCTGAAAGCTACATTCCTGTGCAGCAGGAGCAGTGGCAGCAGCCTTATCAGCCGCCGCAGCCTGCGTATGAACCGCAAGATTACCCGCACTATGAACAGCCTGTGGCCCAACCTTATCAGGAGTATGTGCCTGATAAGGTTGAACCTGTGCAGCCTTATGTAGAGCCGCAGCCTGAAGCTGAAATAGTGGAAGAGGTAAAACCCTCTCGTCCACCGATGTACTATTTTGAAGAAGTTGAAGAGCGTCGCGCGCGTGAACGCGAGCAGCTGGCGGCCTGGTACCAGCCTGTGCCTGAACCGGTGCAGGAGCCGGTGACGAAAGCGCCTTCTGTTTCCGTTCCACCGATCGACCCGACGCCTGCAGTCGCACCCGTAGCGGAAAGCGTGAAGCAGGCTACCGCGGCCGCTGCCGTAGCTGCACCTGTATTTAGCCTGGCAACAGGGGGCACGCCACGTCCTCAGGTGAAGGAGGGGATTGGTCCGCAACTGCCTCGCCCTAACCGCGTTCGTGTACCCACCTGCCGTGAGCTTGCCTCTTATGGCATCAAGCTGCCTTCCCAGCGTATGGCCGTAGAGAAAGCGCGCGAGCCAGAGTATGAAGATGACGCCGATGAAATGCAGCAGGACGAGCTGGCCCGCCAGTTCGCCGCGCAGCAGAATCAACGCTACGGTGAAGAATATCAGCACGATGAACCGGTGCTGGAAGACGAAGAGGACGCGGCTGAAGCAGAACTGGCGCGCCAGTTTGCTGCCACTCAACAGCAGCGCTATTCCGGTGAGCAACCGGCTGGTGCAAATCCGTTCTCGCTGTCGGATTTTGAATTCTCGCCGATGAAGGATCTGGTGGATGATGGCCCGAGCGAGCCGTTATTTACCCCGAGCGTGATGCCGGAAGCGGAGCCTGTGCGCCAGCAGCCAGCACCACAGGCCTACGCGCAGCCGCACCAGCCTGTTCAGCAGCCGTATGCGCAGCAGCATCAACCTGTTCAGCAACCGCAGCAATCGCAGCAGCCACCGCAGTTCCAGCAGCCTGCGCCTCAGCCGCAGGAAAGTCTGATTCACCCGCTGCTGATGCGTAACGGTGACAGCCGTCCGCTGCAGCGTCCAAGCACGCCGCTGCCGTCTCTGGATCTGTTAACGCCGCCGCCGTCAGAAGTTGAGCCGGTCGATACCTTCGCGCTTGAGCAGATGGCGCGTCTGGTGGAAGCTCGTCTGGCTGACTTCCGCATCAAGGCGGACGTGGTGAACTACTCGCCGGGTCCGGTGATCACCCGGTTTGAACTGAACCTGGCACCCGGCGTTAAAGCCGCGCGTATTTCCAACCTGTCCCGCGACCTGGCGCGTTCTCTGTCGACCGTGGCGGTGCGTGTGGTGGAAGTGATACCGGGTAAACCTTACGTTGGTCTTGAGCTGCCGAACAAGAAACGTCAGACCGTCTACCTGCGCGAAGTGCTGGATAACACCAAATTCCGCGATAACCCCTCTCCGCTGACGGTGGTGCTGGGTAAAGATATCGCTGGCGATCCGGTCGTTGCGGATCTTGCCAAAATGCCTCACCTGCTGGTAGCGGGTACTACCGGTTCCGGTAAGTCTGTCGGTGTGAACGCCATGATCCTCAGCATGCTCTATAAAGCGCAGCCGGAAGATGTGCGTTTCATCATGATCGACCCGAAAATGCTCGAACTTTCGGTCTACGAAGGCATCCCGCATCTGCTGACCGAAGTGGTCACCGACATGAAAGACGCCGCCAACGCCCTGCGCTGGAGCGTCAATGAGATGGAACGCCGCTACAAGCTGATGTCTGCGTTAGGCGTGCGTAACCTGGCCGGTTATAACGAGAAAATCGCCCAGGCTGTGCGCATGGGGCGTCCGATCCCGGATCCTTACTGGAAGCCGGGTGACAGCATGGATGCTCAGCATCCGGTGCTGGAAAAGCTGCCTTATATCGTCGTGCTGGTTGATGAATTCGCTGACCTTATGATGACCGTCGGTAAGAAAGTAGAAGAGTTGATTGCCCGTCTGGCGCAGAAAGCGCGTGCGGCCGGTATTCACCTTGTGCTGGCGACCCAGCGTCCTTCCGTGGACGTTATCACCGGTCTTATCAAAGCGAACATTCCGACGCGTATCGCCTTTACCGTATCCAGTAAAATTGACTCCCGTACCATTCTTGACCAGGGCGGCGCAGAGTCGCTGCTGGGTATGGGTGACATGCTCTATTCAGGCCCGAACTCCACCTCTCCGGTGCGCGTTCACGGTGCGTTCGTCCGCGATGAGGAAGTACACGCCGTCGTGCAGGACTGGAAAGCGCGCGGTCGTCCGCAATATGTTGACGGCATCACCAGCGATACGGAAAGCGAAGGCGGCGGCGGTGGCTTCGACGGCGGCGAAGAGCTGGATCCGTTATTCGATCAGGCGGTTAACTTCGTTACCGAAAAACGCAAAGCGTCAATCTCTGGCGTGCAGCGCCAGTTCCGAATTGGCTATAACCGCGCAGCGCGTATCATCGAGCAGATGGAAGCGCAGGGCATTGTGAGCGAGCAGGGGCATAACGGTAACCGCGAGGTGCTGGCACCGCCGCCGTTTGATTAGCCTTCAGCGATTGCAAAGAAGGGTAAATCAGCCAAAATTAAGCATTTTCTTCTGTCGCCTGCCTTCGGGCAGGTCCAGAATAGAAGACGGAAACCCCATATCGGGAAGACGTATTTTAAGGAATAACAATGAAAAAAATCGCCATCGCCTGTGCATTACTCACCAGTTTTGTCGCCAGCAGCGTCTGGGCTGATGCGGCCAGCGACCTTAAAAGCCGACTGGATAAAGTAAGCAGCTTCCACGCCAGCTTCACGCAAAAAGTGACGGACGGCAGCGGCAACGCGGTGCAGGAAGGTCAGGGAGATTTGTGGGTAAAACGCCCGAATCTGTTCAACTGGCACATGACCCAGCCGGATGAAAGCATCCTGGTCTCTGACGGTAAAACCTTATGGTTCTTCAACCCGTTCGTTGAGCAGGCAACGGCGACCTGGCTGAAAGATGCCACCAGCAATACGCCGTTTATGCTGATTGCTCGTAACCAGTCCAGCGACTGGCAGCAGTACAATATTAAACAGACGGGTGACGAGTTTGTCCTGACGCCGAAAGGCAGCAACGGCAACCTGAAGCAGTTCACCATTAACGTAAGCACCAACGGTACGATTAATCAGTTCGGCGCGGTTGAGCAGGACGATCAGCGCAGCAGCTACCAGCTCAAGTCTCAGCAGAACGGCGCCGTTGATGCTTCGAAATTCACCTTTACCCCGCCGCAGGGCGTAACGGTGGACGACCAACGCAATAAGTAAGAGGCATGAGTGGGCAATCTGTCGCTCGATTTTTCAGATAACGCGTTTCAACCTCTGGCCGCCCGTATGCGGCCAGAAAATTTAGCGCAGTACATCGGCCAGCAGCATCTGCTGGCTGCCGGTAAGCCATTGCCGCGCGCCATTGAGGCGGGGCATCTTCACTCCATGATCCTCTGGGGACCCCCTGGCACCGGCAAGACTACGCTTGCAGAAGTGATCGCCCGCTATGCCAACGCGGACGTCGAACGTATCTCGGCGGTCACCTCCGGCGTGAAAGAGATCCGTGAGGCGATCGAGCGTGCGCGGCAGAACCGCAATGCCGGGCGGCGCACCATCCTCTTCGTGGACGAAGTCCACCGCTTCAACAAGAGCCAGCAGGATGCCTTCCTGCCGCATATTGAAGATGGCACGATCTTCTTCATCGGTGCGACCACCGAAAACCCGTCGTTTGAACTGAACTCGGCGCTACTTTCCCGCGCGCGCGTTTACCTGCTCAAATCGCTCACCACCGATGATATCGAAAAGGTTCTCACCCAGGCGATGGACGACAAAGCGCGCGGCTACGGCGGACAGGATATCGTTCTGCCTGACGACACGCGTCGTGCAATTGCCGAGCTGGTCAACGGCGATGCGCGTCGTGCGCTGAATACGCTGGAAATGATGGCCGATATGGCCGAAATCGACGATGCAGGGAAGCGGGTGCTGAAATCGGAACTGCTCACCGAAATTGCGGGGGAGCGCAGCGCGCGTTTCGATAACAAAGGCGACCGTTTTTACGACCTGATCTCGGCGCTGCATAAGTCCGTGCGCGGCAGCGCGCCGGATGCGGCGCTTTACTGGTACGCGCGTATTATCACTGCGGGCGGCGATCCGTTATATGTCGCGCGTCGCTGTCTGGCGATTGCGTCAGAAGATGTCGGCAATGCCGATCCTCGCGCCATGCAGGTTGCACTGTCGGCCTGGGATTGCTTCACCCGCGTTGGGCCCGCGGAAGGCGAACGAGCCATTGCGCAGGCAATTGTCTATCTGGCCTGTGCGCCGAAAAGTAATGCGGTTTATACCGCGTTTAAAGCGGCGATGTCCGATGCGCGTGAACGTCCGGACTACGATGTGCCGGTTCACCTGCGTAACGCGCCGACCAAACTGATGAAAGAGATGGGATATGGGCAGGAGTATCGTTACGCTCATGATGAACCCAATGCCTACGCTGCCGGGGAGGAATATTTCCCGCAGGAGATGGCACAAACGCGCTATTATCACCCCACAAACAGAGGTCTTGAAGGCAAGATTGGTGAAAAGCTCACCTGGCTCGCCGGACAGGATCAAAATAGCCCTATAAAACGCTACCGTTAGTTCAATCGTTGCGGTAATGTTGGCAATGTATCCTTGTGGCCGCAGGCTGTGGTCACATTTTCCTATTTTAATTCGATAAGCACAGGATAAGCATGCTCGATTCCAATCTGCTGCGTAATGAGCCAGACGCAGTCGCTGAAAAACTGGCACGCCGGGGCTTTAAGCTGGATGTAGATAAGCTGCGCGCTCTCGAAGAGCGTCGTAAAGTTCTGCAGGTACAAACTGAAAATCTGCAGGCAGAGCGTAACTCTCGATCGAAATCCATCGGCCAGGCGAAAGCGCGCGGGGAAGATATTGAGCCATTACGCCTGGAAGTGAACAAACTGGGTGAAGAACTGGATCAGGCAAAAGCTGAGCTGGACGTTCTTCAGGCCGAGATTCGTGATATTGCCCTGGCTATCCCGAATATTCCTGACGACAGCGTGCCTGTCGGCAAAGATGAAAACGACAACGTTGAAGTGAAACGCTGGGGTACGCCTCGTGAGTTTGACTTCGAAGTGCGCGATCACGTGACGCTGGGCGAAATGCACGCGGGGCTGGACTTTGCGGCAGCGGTTAAGCTGACCGGCTCCCGTTTTGTGGTGATGAAAGGCCAGATTGCCCATCTGCACCGCGCGCTGGCGCAGTTCATGCTGGATCTGCACACCGAGCAGCATGGCTACAGCGAAACCTACGTGCCGTATCTGGTCAACCACGATACGCTGTACGGTACGGGTCAGCTGCCGAAATTTGCCGGCGATCTGTTCCATACCCGTCCGCTGGACGAGGAAGCAGACAGCAGCAACTACGCGCTGATCCCAACCGCTGAAGTGCCGCTGACTAACCTCGTGCGTGATGAGATAATCGATGAAGACGACCTGCCAATTAAGCTGACGGCACACTCTCCGTGCTTCCGTTCTGAAGCAGGTTCTTACGGTCGCGATACGCGCGGTCTGATCCGTATGCACCAGTTCGACAAAGTTGAGATGGTGCAGATCGTCCGTCCTGAAGAGTCCATGGACGCGCTGGAAGAGATGACCGGTCACGCTGAGAAAGTGCTGGAGCTGCTGGGTCTGCCGTACCGTCGTATGGCCCTGTGCACCGGTGATATGGGCTTTGGCGCCTGCAAAACCTTCGATCTGGAAGTGTGGGTGCCTGCGCAAAACACCTACCGTGAAATCTCCTCCTGCTCTAACGTCTGGGATTTCCAGGCGCGTCGTATGCAGGCACGCTGCCGCAGCAAATCTGACAAGAAAACCCGTCTGGTGCATACCCTGAACGGTTCTGGTCTGGCTGTGGGCCGTACGCTGGTTGCCGTGCTGGAAAACTATCAGCAGGCAGATGGTCGTATTGAGATCCCTGAAGTGTTGCGTCCATACATGAAAGGCCAGCAGTACATTGGCTAATTCTTTGCCTCACAACAAAAAAGCGCCTTTAGGCGCTTTTTTTATGCCGCGGAATTGATACGACGCAATACCCCCTCCCTCTAAAGTAGTAATACTCCTCCGAATGAAAGTCAGCATAAAAAGCTGATTACGTAGAAATTCGTTGTATATAAAACTAAATAGCGGTTTTGCGCCGCCACTCTTTTCTTTGTGAGCAACCAAAGTGAGTCTCTATGAAAATCAACGCGCCTGAAGCATTAATGGCTGCCGAGGTCACTCGCCGTGGGTTGATGAAAACCACGGCAATAGGCGGCCTGGCCGTAGCCAGCAGCGCTTTCACGCTCCCTTTTACCCGACTGGCCTCAGCGGCGGATGCATTATCCCCAGCTTCAGCTCCGGAAAAAGTGGTGTGGAGTGCCTGTACCGTTAACTGCGGTAGCCGTTGTCCGCTGCGTATGCACGTGGTGGATGGCGAAATTAAATATGTCGAAACCGACAATACCGGGGACGATAACTATGAAGGGTTACATCAGGTTCGCGCCTGCTTGCGCGGCCGCTCCATGCGTCGTCGCGTGTATAATCCGGACCGCCTGAAATATCCGATGAAGCGCGTCGGTAAGCGTGGGGAAGGGAAGTTCGAGCGGATTAGCTGGGATGAAGCCTACGACATTATCGCCACCAATATGCAGCGCCTTATCAAAGAGTACGGCAACGAATCCATCTACCTGAACTACGGCACCGGGACGCTCGGCGGTACGCTGACCCGCTCCTGGCCACCGGGTAAAACGCTGGTGGCACGCCTGATGAACTGCTGCGGCGGTTATCTCAATCACTATGGTGACTACTCATCGGCGCAGATTGCTGCGGGACTCAACTACACCTACGGCGGCTGGGCGGACGGCAACAGCCCGTCTGATATCGAAAACAGTAAGCTGGTGGTGTTGTTCGGTAATAACCCGGGCGAAACCCGCATGAGCGGCGGCGGGGTAACCTATTACCTTGAACAGGCCCGCGCCAAATCCAATGCCCGCATGATCATCATCGACCCACGCTATACCGATACCGGCGCCGGACGTGAAGACGAGTGGATCCCAATCCGTCCGGGTACCGATGCAGCGCTGGTCTCCGCGCTGGCGTGGGTGATGATCACCGAAAACCTCGTCGATCAGCCTTTCCTGGATAAATACTGCGTCGGCTATGACGAGAAAACCCTGCCAGCCAGCGCGCCTGCTAACGGTCATTACAAAGCCTATATTCTCGGGCAGGGCAGCGACGGCGTGGCGAAAACGCCCGAGTGGGCGTCCACCATCACCGGTATTCCGGCCGAGCGTATCGTTCAGCTGGCGCGTGAGATTGGCTCGGCCAAACCGGCCTACATTAGCCAGGGCTGGGGACCGCAGCGCCATGCGAACGGCGAAATCGCGACCCGTGCGATCTCCATGCTCTCCATTCTGACCGGCAACGTCGGTATTCACGGCGGTAACACCGGCGCGCGTGAAGGCTCGTATGAAGTGCCGTTTGAACGTATGCCGACGCTGGATAACCCTGTTCAGACCAGCATCTCCATGTTTATGTGGACCGATGCGATCGAACGTGGTCCTGAAATGACCGCCCTGCGCGACGGCGTGCGCGGCAAGGACAAGCTGGACGTGCCGATCAAGATGATCTGGAACTATGCCGGTAACTGTCTCATCAACCAGCACTCCGAAATCAACCGCACCCATGAAATCCTGCAGGATGATAAGAAGTGCGAGATGATTGTGGTGATCGACTGCCACATGACCTCCTCGGCGAAATATGCCGATATCCTGCTGCCGGACTGCACCGCCTCTGAGCAGATGGATTTCGCGCTGGACGCCTCCTGCGGCAACATGTCCTACGTGATCTTCACCGATCAGGCGATCAAACCGCGCTTCGAGTGCAAAACCATTTATGAGATGACCTCTGAGCTGGCGAAACGTCTTGGCGTTGAGCAGCAGTTTACCGAGGGACGTACACAGGAAGGGTGGATGCGTCATCTGCATGAACTCTCCCGTAAGGCGGTCCCTGACCTGCCGGATTTCGATACCTTCCGCAAGCAGGGTATGTACAAACAGCGCGATCCGGAAGGGCACCACGTGGCTTACAAAGCGTTCCGTGAAGATCCGCAGGCGAATCCGCTGACCACGCCGTCGGGCAAAATCGAAATCTACTCCGAAGAGCTGGCAAAAATCGCGTCGACCTGGGAGCTGCCGGAAGGGGACGTTATCGATCCGCTGCCGATCTACACGCCAGGTTTCGAAAACTACAACGATCCGCTGACGGCGAAATTCCCGCTGCAGCTGACCGGTTTCCACTACAAAGCGCGCGTGCACTCCACCTACGGTAACGTCGACGTACTCAAGGCCGCCTGCCGTCAGGAGATGTGGATCAACCCGATGGATGCCAAAGCGCGAGGCATCAGCAATGGCGATCGCGTGCGTATCTTCAACGGTCGCGGCGAGGTGCACATTGAAGCTAAGGTGACGCCGCGCATGATGCCAGGCGTAGTGGCGCTGGGAGAAGGGGCCTGGTACAGCCCTGATGCCAACCGTATCGACCAGGCGGGCAGTATTAACGTACTGACCACGCAGCGTCCGTCGCCGCTGGCGAAGGGCAACCCATCCCACACAAACCTTGTCCAGGTTGAAAAGGTTTAAGGAGTAGCCGATGACAACCCAGTATGGATTTTTTATCGATTCCAGCCGTTGCACCGGGTGCAAAACCTGCGAGCTGGCCTGTAAAGATTACAAAGACCTGACCCCGGACGTCAGCTTCCGCCGCATCTACGAATACGCCGGGGGCGACTGGCAGGAAGATAACGGCGTCTGGCATCAGAACGTCTTTGCCTATTACCTGTCGATTGCCTGCAACCACTGTGAAGATCCGGCCTGCACCAAGGTCTGCCCGAGCGGGGCGATGCACAAGCGTGAAGACGGTTTTGTGGTGGTGGATGAAGATGTCTGCATCGGCTGCCGGTACTGCCACATGGCGTGCCCGTATGGCGCGCCGCAGTACAACGCCGCCAAAGGTCATATGACCAAATGCGACGGTTGCCACACCCGCGTGGCGGATGGCAAAAAGCCGATTTGCGTTGAGTCCTGCCCGCTGCGCGCGCTGGACTTCGGTCCTGTTGAAGAGCTGCGTCAAAAACACGGTCAGCTTGCCGCAGTGGCACCGCTGCCGTCTGCGCACTTCACGAAGCCGAGCATTGTGATTAAACCTAACGCCAACAGCCGTCCTACAGGTGACACTACCGGCTACCTGGCAAATCCGAAGGAGGTGTGAGATGGGAAGTGGATGGCATGAATGGCCGCTGATGATCTTCACGGTCTTTGGTCAGTGCGTGGCGGGCGGTTTCATTGTGCTCGCGCTGGCGCTGTTGAAGGGGAATCTCAACGCTGAACAGCAGCAGCGTTTAGTGTTGAGTATGTTTGGCCTGTGGGTGCTGATGGGGATTGGCTTTATCGCCTCTACGCTGCACCTGGGTTCGCCGATGCGCGCGTTTAACTCTCTGAACCGCGTGGGCGCCTCATCCCTCAGTAACGAGATTGCCAGCGGGGCGATTTTCTTTGCCGTCGGTGGGCTGGGCTGGCTGCTGGCCGCTTTGAAGAAATTGCCTGCGGGTCTGCGCAGCCTGTGGCTGATCGTGACCATGGTACTGGGCGTGGTGTTCGTGTGGATGATGGTGCGCGTCTATAACACCATAGATACCGTTCCAACCTGGTACAGCGTCTGGACGCCGATGAGCTTCTTCCTGACGATGTTTATCGGCGGGCCGCTGCTGGGCTACCTGCTGCTGCGCGTGGCGGGCGTAGACGGGTGGGCAATGCGTTTGCTGCCCGCTGTTTCTCTGCTGGCGCTGGTGGTGAGTGCGATGGTCGCCCTGATGCAGGGGGCTGAACTGGCAACCATTCACAGCTCTATCCAGCAGGCTTCTGCCCTGGTGCCGGACTACGGTGCGCTGATGGCCTGGCGTATCGTTCTTCTGGTCGCCGCGCTGGTATTCTGGATTGCCCCTCAGCTCAAAGGCTATCAGCCGGCGCTGCCGCTGCTGTCACTGGCTTTTGTGCTGGTACTGGCGGGTGAACTGATTGGCCGCGGCGTGTTCTACGGGTTGCATATGACCGTTGGTATGGCTATCGCCAGCTAACGTTGCATTGAGTTATATCAAGCCGGGCCTGAGTGCCCGGTTTTTCTTTTTTCGATCATGAAATTTTTCGACTGTCGTTTTGTTTTAATTTCGCCCATTAATAAATAAAAACAGACACATAATTAATATCTATAGCAGGCGTGGCATTAGCAGGATAAGTTTTTTAAATCGACAGGGAACATATTGTGCGAGGCGGCTAAATCAGTGGATTGACTTTGTTTTTGCCAGTGGCATGATGCGCACGAAATCTGAACTTCCTCACGGTTTTTAATCCATGACCACCTATACCCGGCCAGTGCTTCTGTTGCTCTGTGGCCTGCTTCTGTTGACCCTGGCGATCGCAGTGTTAAATACGCTCGTCCCGCTATGGCTCGCCCATGAAAACTTACCGACCTGGCAGGTGGGTATGGTCAGCTCGTCCTTTTTTACCGGGAACCTGCTGGGTACGCTAATGACCGGGAGCCTGATTAAGCGCTTTGGCTTTAATCGCAGCTATTATCTGGCTTCGCTGATTTTCGCCGCCGGGTGTGCCGGGCTGGGCCTGATGGTCGGCTTCTGGAGCTGGATGGCGTGGCGCTTTATCGCTGGCGTAGGCTGCGCGATGATTTGGGTGGTGGTTGAAAGTGCGCTGATGTGCAGCGGCACCTCCCGCAACCGTGGACGCCTGCTGGCGGCCTATATGATGGTTTATTACGTCGGCACCGTGCTGGGGCAACTGATGGTCAGCAAGCTGCCAACCGATCTGATGAGCGTTCTGCCGTGGGTAACGGGCATGGTGCTGGCCGCGATCCTGCCGCTGCTCTTCACGCGCATTGTGAACCAGAACAGCGAGCATCAGGAAGCGACCCACGTCTGGCCGATGCTGAGACTTCGTCATGCGCGTCTGGGCGTTAACGGCTGCATTATCTCGGGGATTGTACTGGGCTCGCTCTACGGCCTGATGCCGCTCTATCTTAATCATCAGGGCGTCAGCGATTCCGGAATTGGCTTCTGGATGGCGGTCATGGTGAGCGCGGGTATTGTCGGGCAGTGGCCGATAGGCCGTCTGGCGGATCGTTTCGGTCGTCTTCTGGTGCTGCGCGTCCAGGTCTTTGTGGTGATTATGGGATGCCTTGCGATGCTCAGCAACGCCGCGATGGCGCCTGCGCTGTTTATTCTCGGGGCCGCCGGCTTTACGCTCTATCCGGTTGCGATGGCCTGGGCCTGTGAGAAAGTAGAACATCACCAGCTGGTGGCAATGAACCAGGCGCTGTTACTGAGCTATACCATCGGCAGTTTATTAGGGCCGACGTTTACCGCGATGCTGATGCAGAATTACTCTGATAATTTATTGTTTATCATGATCGCCAGCGTATCGTTTATTTATCTTTTAATGCTGCTGCGCAAAGCGGGAGAGCACCCAACGCCTGTGGCTCATGCCTGATTAATTAAAAGCCTGTCGATGACAGGCTTTTTTGTCCCTGTCACAACTAAGAGTTTTACTTATTGTTTGTTTATTACGCCAGGCGATAATTCATGTGAGTCCTACCACTATAAGGCAGCAATCATGTCTATTCGTCGTTTTTCCGCTACCGCACTTGCCGTAGTGTTGTCTTTAACGTTTGCAACGGCTCCGGTCATGGCTAATCCTGGTAACGGGAATGGCGGTGGTCACGGGAACGGTGGCGGGCAAGGTAATGGCGGTAATCATGGTAACGGGAATTCTGGTAACCATGGCAATAAGCAAAATAACGGCCAGGATAACCCTGGGAAATCGGATAAAAGTTTTAAAAGCAGTAAAGATGTCGGTAACGATGTCGACGCTCGCGTGAGCTTCGATCATGCCCGCCATCTGGCGCTGAATTATGGCTTAACGGGCTATGACTCTCTGCCTCCGGGTATCGCGAAAAACCTGGCGCGCGGTAAGCCGTTGCCTCCGGGCATTGCGAAGAAAACCGTGCCGGCCTCAATGCTGGGCCAGCTTCCTTCCTACCCGGGCTATGAATGGCGCGTGGTCGGAGATGACCTGGTCTTAATTGCGCTGAGTACAGCCATTGTGACCTCCGTTATTAACGGCGTCTTTAAATAGAATATAAAAAGGCCCGGTTCTCACCGGGCCTTTTCTTTAATACATCACCTTGTGGCCGTACTGTTCAAGAATACCTTTGACGCGTTCCATCGTCTCTTTCTTCGGCGGCTTCACGCCATCGAGTTTGTACTCTTCGCCCATTGCCACCCATTTATGTTTACCCAGCTCGTGATAGGGCAGAAGCTCAATTTTCTCGACGTTGCCCATGTCGCGGGTAAATTCCCCCAGGCGGTGCGCGGAGTCGTCATCATCTGACCAGCCGGGAACCACCACGTAGCGGATCCAGGTTTTGATGCCTTTATCGGCAATGTATTTGGCGAATTCCAGCGTGCGGTGGTTTGAGACGCCAACGAGGTTCTGGTGGATCTCATCGTTCATCTGTTTGAGATCGAGCATGACCAGATCGGTCACTTCAAGCAGCTCGTCGATAACCGGATCGTAGCGGCGTACAAAGCCGTTAGTGTCGAGGCAGGTATGAATGCCTTCTTTATGGCAGGCGCGGAACCAGTCGCGGACAAATTCAGCCTGCAGAATGGCTTCACCGCCGGATGCGGTGACGCCGCCGCCGGACGCGTTCATAAAGTGGCGGTAGGTCACCACCTCTTTCATCAAGTCTTCAACGGTAACTTCTTTACCGCCGTGCGTATCCCAGGTGTCACGGTTATGGCAGTACAGGCAGCGCATCAGGCAGCCCTGGAAAAAGGTGATAAAGCGGATACCCGGGCCATCGACGGTGCCACAGGATTCAAAGGAGTGAATGCGACCAATAATTGACATTGCGGTGATATCTCCATCATCGGCCCGTCCCGGGCCTGTGTATGCACAGCTCAAAGCCGGCTGTGTTAAGTCTGTTTTGGCTGTTATCCATTCAGTATAGATAGCGGACAAAAGAGACTGAGGTGGAGAGGGTGCTAAAAAGGCCCCACTGACGTGGAGCCTTTATTGTACGCTTGTTAACGCGTGATTTCAGTCAATTCCACTTACATGGACTGAGTGAAAGTACGGGTGATAACGTCCTGCTGCTGTTCTTTAGTCAGGGAGTTAAAACGTACTGCGTAGCCAGATACGCGGATGGTCAGCTGAGGATATTTCTCAGGGTGTTCCATCGCGTCGAGCAGCATTTCACGGTTCATGACGTTCACGTTCAGGTGCTGACCACCTTCGATGGACGCTTCGTGGTGGAAGTAACCATCCATCAGACCCGCGAGGTTAGTTTTACGCACTTCGTCGTCTTTACCCAGCGCGTTTGGCACGATAGAGAAGGTGTAAGAGATACCATCTTTCGCGTAAGCAAACGGCAGTTTAGCAACGGAAGTCAGAGAGGCAACCGCACCTTTCTGGTCACGACCGTGCATTGGGTTAGCACCTGGGCCGAATGGCGCGCCAGCACGACGACCGTCTGGGGTGTTACCGGTTTTCTTACCATACACAACGTTAGAGGTGATGGTCAGAACAGACTGAGTCGGGATAGCGTTACGGTAAGTAGTCAGTTTCTGAATTTTCTTCATGAAACGTTCTACCAGGTCAACCGCCATGTCATCAACGCGAGAGTCGTTGTTACCAAACTGCGGATATTCACCTTCGATTTCGAAGTCGATAGCCAGACCGTCTTCGTCACGAATTGGCTTAACTTTCGCATATTTGATTGCAGACAGGGAGTCAGCTGCAACGGACAGACCAGCGATACCACACGCCATGGTGCGGATAACGTCACGGTCATGCAGCGCCATCAGAGAAGCTTCGTAGCTGTACTTGTCGTGCATGTAGTGGATAACGTTCAGCGCAGTGACGTACTGTTTCGCCAGCCAGTCCATGAAGTGATCCATGCGGTCCATCACTTCGTCGAAGTTCAGAACGTCGCCTTTGATCGGTTCAGACTTAGGACCAACCTGCATTTTCAGTTTTTCATCAACGCCGCCGTTGATTGCGTACAGCATGGTTTTCGCCAGGTTTGCACGCGCACCGAAGAACTGCATTTGCTTACCAACAACCATTGGGCTTACGCAGCAAGCGATAGCGTAATCGTCGTTGTTGAAGTCCGGACGCATCAGGTCATCGTTCTCGTACTGCAGAGAAGAGGTGTCGATGGACACTTTAGCGGCGAATTTCTTGAAGTTCAGAGGCAGTTTTTCAGACCACAGAACGGTGATGTTCGGCTCCGGAGAAGGACCCATGGTGTACAGGGTGTTCAGGAAGCGGAAGCTGTTTTTGGTTACCAGAGTACGGCCGTCAACGCCCATACCGCCGATGGATTCAGTTGCCCAGATTGGGTCACCGGAGAACAGCTCATCGTATTCAGGGGTACGCAGGAAGCGAACCATACGCAGTTTCATGACCAGGTGGTCAATCATTTCCTGAGCGTCTTGCTCGGTGATTTTGCCTGCTTTCAGGTCACGTTCGATGTAGGCATCCAGGAAGGTGGATACGCGACCGAAGGACATTGCTGCACCGTTCTGAGACTTAACTGCGGCCAGGTAGCCGAAGTAGGTCCACTGGATAGCTTCCTGAGCGTTGGTAGCCGGACCAGAGATATCGCAGCCATATTTCGCCGCCATCTCTTTGATCTGACCCAGCGCGCGATGCTGTTCAGCGATTTCTTCACGCAGACGGATAGTCGCTTCCAGGTTTACGCCGTTTTCCAGATCGGACTGCAGGGAAACAAACTGCGCGTACTTGTCTTTCATCAGGAAGTCGATACCGTACAGCGCAACGCGACGGTAGTCACCGATGATACGGCCACGGCCATACGCATCTGGCAGACCAGTCAGAACGCCAGATTTACGGCAGTTCAGAATGTCTTTGGTGTAAACATCGAATACACCCTGGTTGTGGGTTTTGCGGTATTCGGTGAAGATTTTTTTCAGCATTGGATCCAGCTCGCGGTTATACGCTTTGCAGGAACCTTCAACCATTTTGATACCACCGAACGGGATGATTGCGCGTTTCAGTGGTGCTTCAGTCTGCAGACCAACGATTTTCTCAAGGGCTTTGTTGATGTAGCCAGCATCGTGAGAAGTGATGGTGGAAGCAACGGAGGTGTCAAAATCAACTGGCGCGTGAGTGCGGTTTTCCAGTTTAACGCCTTCCATTACGCTGTCCCACAGCTTGGTGGTCGCGTCAGTTGCGCCAGCCAGGAAGGATTCGTCACCTTCATACGGGGTATAGTTTTTCTGAATGAAGTCACGTACGTTTACTTCATTCTGCCAGTCACCTTTCGCAAAACCTTCCCAGGCTGTGGCTAACTTTTCATTAAGCTCGGACATGTAACACCTACCTTCTTAAGTGGATTTTTTATTTACTGCCTGAGAAAACCATCAATGATGATCGTCGCCACGCAGGTAAATGACCCAGTATGTCAACCCAACTAACAGACCCCCACCGATAATGTTCCCGATAGTGACAGGGATCAGGTTATCAGTAATGAAATTCATAATAGTCAGGTGAGAGAAACTTTCCGGGGATGAACCAACTGCGGTCCAGAACTCCGGGCTCGCAAAGTCGCGGATGACAATGCCCATTGGGATCATGAACATATTCGCGATACTGTGCTCAAAGCCGCTGGCAACAAACATCGCAACCGGCAGAACCATAATTAAGGCTTTGTCCATCAGGCTACGACCCGAGTAGCTCATCCATACAGCCAGGCAGACCATCAGGTTAGCGAGGATGCCGAGAGCAACGGCTTCGATAAATGTGTGGTGCATTTTGTGGTCGGCGGTTTGCAGGACGTTAAGGCCCCAGCCACCGTTGGCGGTCATGTACTCGCCAGAAAGCCACATCAACAAAACAAAGAGCAGACAGCCAACCAGGTTACCCACGTAGACGTTAAGCCAGTTACGTGCCAGCTGACCCCAGGTAATTCTTCCGCTGGCCCTTGCCACGACAATCAGCACCGTTGAGGTGAAGAGGTCGGCGCCGCAGATGACGCAGAGAATCAGACCCAGTGAGAAGCAAATACCGCCAATCAGTTTGGCCATGCCGAAAGGCATTCCGGCAGTACCGGTGGTGGCGGTGATGTAGAAGACGAAAGCGATAGAGATGAACACACCAGCCGTGATCGCCAGATAGAACGTCTTCATCGGGTGTTTCGTTGCTTTATAGACACCCGCTTCTTCGGCAACTTTGGCCATCGCAGCAGGGAGTAAAAGATCAAAAGGGTTGTCAGCTTTCACACTAACTCTCTCTTTATTAAGTCGGCGACGAGATACTAACAAAGCATTATAGAAGAGAAATTGATATAGATCATATCTCGCCTGGCTTATAGGCCCGCAGTATGTATGGTTTTACAACAAATGCGGAGTAAGTAATTGATTATCCGTATAAAAATAAATTTTAAAAGTTATGAAAAGAGTTGAATTTTTTCGTTCGGCCACCCCTGACGCAGTTAATTAATATGGAGTATTTACCATAAAAAGTAACAGTAAAGCCCAGGTAAATATTATTATATTTACCCATGTTTAACTTTATTATTACAATCAACAGTCATTGCCGAAGAAAATAAAAAACGGGGCAATGAAATTGCCCCGTAATATAGCCCAGACGATTGAATACGCCTACTGCTGGTAATGTTATGTGCGCTTATTTTAACCAGTAAGCGGCTTTTGCTTTCTGCAGCTTTTCGTAGGCCTTCAGCAGCGACTGATGCGCCGGGAAGGCTTTCAGATCGCTATCAACAGCCTGCAGGCCATAGAACGGCCCTTCGCCGCTCAGGGCCGCGCTGGCTGCTTCAACGGCTTCAGCACCGTACATACGCACGAAAGCGTTGAGGTATTGCAGCGGCTCGCGATCTTCTTCCTGGGCCAGCAGCAGCAGGGTTTGCAGGCAGCGGTAATAATTGGTGCGTTCGGCAGAGAAGACAGACTGGTTGAATTCCATGGTCCACTCGGTCCAGGCCAGGGCCTGATCCAAATCGCCACCCGCCAGGGCCAGCATCGCTTTCAGCTCACCGATGCGCAGGGTATACCAGCCGTTGTCTTTACCGGTCGCCAGGCCCAGCAGTTCGCGTACGCGGGTGAAGTCATCGTGGCCTTCTTCGTCCAGTTGGGCGATCAGGTTCAGATAATCTTCTTTCTCCCACTCGCTGCCCGGCAGAGCCAGCAGCGTTTCGCGCAGATGGGCACCCATGCTGTTGTTCGCCAGCCACAGATCTTCAGCCGGGTAGATGTCGGACATGCCCGGAACGATAATGCGGCACGCGTAGACGCCAAGATGTTCGTAGTCGGCAATGTAGACTTCCTGATCTTCCGCGTCGAAGATAGCCATCAGCGTGGCGAACTCTTCTTCCGTGGTACCGGCAAAGCTCCAGTCCACGAACGGATAGTCGGCGTCCTGCTTGAACATATCCCAGGAAATTAAACCGCTGGAGTCAATGAAGTGGGTTTCAAGGTTGGTGTGCTCGGCCACTTCTTCATCGTCAAACGTTGGCGGAGTGAAGACGTCGAGATCTTTCAGGCTACGGCCCTGCAGCAGCTCGGTAACGGTACGCTCCAGCGCCACGCCGAAGTCAGGGTGCGCCCCGAATGAGGCGAAGCAGGTGCCGTTGGCCGGGTTAAACAGCACCACGCAGATAACCGGATACTTGCCGCCCAGCGAGCCGTCATAGGCAAAGATTGGGAAACCTTCTGCTTCGAGCTTAGCGATGGACTCCACTACGCCCGGATAGCGCGCCAGCACCTCTGCCGGAATTTCAGGCAGGCTGATGGATTCAGCGATGATGCGGTTTTTAATGTGGCGTTCAAAGACTTCAGACAGACCCTGCACGCGCGCTTCATTGCGGGTGTTACCGGCGGACATACCGTTGGACACATACAGGTTGCCGACGATGTTCATCGGAATATACACGGTCTGCTCGTCAGACTGACGGGTGAACGGCAGGGCGCAGATCCCACGGTCTTCATTGCCAGACTGCAGATCGATCAGCATGCTGGCGGTCAGTTCGTTTTCCGGATCGTAGAAAGCACGCAGGCGCGCGTCGAGAATACCTTCCGGCAGCTCGTCATCTTCGGTCAGCGGGAACCATTTTTCATTTGGATAGTGAACGAACGGGCCGTTAGCGATGGTTTCGCCCAGCCAGAAGTCAGCGAAGAAATAGTTGGTGGACAGACGCTCAAAATACTCACCCAGCGCAGAGGCCAGTGCCGCTTTTTTTGTCGCGCCTTTACCGTTGGTAAAGCACAGGGCACAGTCTTTATCGCGAATATGCACGGACCAGACATGAGGCACCGGATTGAGCCAGGAGGCTTCTTCGATGTTAAAACCCAGGTTGGTCAGTTTCTGCTGGAAGCGAGCGATGGAGTCTTCCAGAGCGGCGTCTTTGCCGGGGATAAACGTTTGAGTCATGGCGTTCACTTTTATCGTACGTAAAGCGCGCAATGATACGGGTTTTGCGTGACGGGTGCTATCTTCGGCGAAAATAAAAGGCTGGGCTATGCTTAGTGGCAGTAACTGACTGTTAAGGCATAGAAAAATGAAAGCATTTGATCTCCAGCGGATGGCGTTTGATAAAGTTCCTCCTGAATTTCTGGGCGAAGTGGCGCTGCGCAGCCTGTATACCTTCGTCCTCGTCTTCCTGTTTCTTAAAATCACCGGCCGCCGCGGCGTGCGGCAGATGTCGCTCTTTGAGGTGTTGATCATCCTGACGCTGGGCTCGGCGGCGGGGGACGTCGCCTTTTATGACGATGTGCCGATGGTGCCGGTGTTTATCGTTTTTGTCTCACTAGCGCTACTTTACCGTCTTGTCATGTGGCTGATGTCGAAAAGCGAAAAGCTGGAAGATCTGCTTGAAGGGAAGCCTGTCGTTATCGTCGAGGACGGACAGCTGGCCTGGGAAAATTTACAAAGCGCCAATATGACCGAGTTTGAGTTCTTTATGGAGCTTCGCCTGAACAGCGTTGAACAGCTCGGACAGGTGCGTCTGGCGATCATGGAAACCAACGGGCAGATCAGCGTCTATTACTATTCTGACGACGAGGTGAAGCCGGGGCTGTGTATCCTGCCGGATATGCTGATCGAGCGTTTCAGAACCGTACCGGAATCAGGCGAGTATGCTTGCGTACAATGTAGCCATGTTGTCGCGATGCAGCCGGGGGATCGTCAATTATGCCCCCGCTGTGCAAATCCGGAATGGACGAAGGTTAGCCGGGCCAAACGCATCACCTGACAGCCATTTTGTCGGTTTTGTCTTAGCGAGGCGGCAGATTGTTTTGTGTGACGCGGGGCACATTTAACGGGTCATAAGTTTTAGACATTGCGGCGCGTGTCACTGAATGATAAAACCGATATCCACAGTTATAACTTATGGCTTTTAGCGTGGTGAGGGGAAATGGCTCAAGTCTTTAATTTCAGTTCAGGTCCGGCAATGTTACCGGCAGACGTACTTAAACAGGCTCAACAGGAACTCTGTGACTGGAACGGTCTCGGTACGTCGGTGATGGAAATCAGCCACCGTGGTAAAGAGTTTATTCAGGTGGCGGAAGAGGCAGAAAAGGATTTTCGCGATCTGCTGAATATTCCCTCGAACTACAAAGTATTGTTCTGTCACGGCGGTGGACGCGGCCAGTTTGCAGGCGTTCCGCTGAATATCCTCGGTGACAAAACGACGGCTGACTACGTTGACGCGGGTTACTGGGCAGCAAGCGCTGTTAAAGAAGCGCATAAATACTGCACGCCGAATGTTATCGACGCCAAAGTAACCGTTGACGGTCTGCGCGCCGTGAAGCCAATGAGCGAGTGGCAGCTTTCCGATAACGCAGCGTATCTGCACTACTGCCCGAACGAAACCATTGACGGGATTGCCATCGACGAGACGCCAAACTTCGGCAGCGATGTCGTGGTTGCCGCCGACTTCTCCTCCACCATTCTGTCTGCGCCAATTGATGTCAGCCGCTACGGTGTTATCTATGCGGGCGCGCAGAAAAATATCGGCCCGGCCGGTTTGACTATCGTCGTCGTGCGTGAGGACCTGCTGGGTAAAGCGCATAAATCCTGTCCGTCGATTCTCGATTACACCGTGCTGAACGATAACGATTCGATGTTCAATACCCCACCAACGTTTGCCTGGTATCTCTCCGGCCTGGTCTTCAAATGGCTGAAGCAAAACGGCGGCGTGGCGCAGATGGACAAGGTCAATCAGCAGAAAGCTGAACTCCTGTATGGCGTGATCGACAAGAGCGATTTCTACCGCAACGATGTGGCGAAAGCTAACCGTTCCCGCATGAACGTGCCGTTCCAGCTGGCGGACAGCAGCCTGGACAAAGTGTTCCTGGAAGAGTCCTTCGCGGCAGGCCTGCATGCGCTCAAAGGTCACCGTGTCGTTGGCGGCATGCGTGCCTCCATCTATAACGCGATGCCGCTGGAAGGCGTTAAAGCCCTGACGGATTTCATGATCGACTTCGAACGTCGTCACGGTTAATTTGCTGTTTTTCACCCCCGCAGCGTCCCTGCGGGGTTTTTATTATGTTGAGTTGAGAGTTTAGTTTTCATGGAATCCCTGACGTTACAACCTATCGCGCGGGTAGATGGCACCATTAATCTGCCTGGTTCAAAAAGTGTCTCGAACCGCGCTCTGCTGCTGGCAGCTCTGGCAAACGGCACCACCGTCCTCACAAACCTGCTGGACAGCGATGACGTGCGCCATATGCTCAATGCGCTGAAAGCGTTGGGCGTTCATTACACTCTCTCCGACGATCGTACCCGCTGCGAAGTGACCGGCAACGGCGACGCGCTGCGCTCGGGCGAAGAGCTTGAGCTGTTTTTGGGCAACGCGGGTACCGCGATGCGTCCGCTGGCGGCGGCCCTGTGCCTGGGTAGCAACAACATTGTGCTGACCGGCGAGCCGCGCATGAAAGAGCGTCCGATTGGTCACCTTGTGGATGCTTTGCGTCAGGGCGGCGCGCAGGTTGAGTATCTTGAGCAGGAAAACTATCCGCCACTGCGTCTGCGCGGCGGTTTTACCGGCGGTCACGTCGAGGTGGACGGCAGCGTCTCCAGCCAGTTCCTGACGGCACTGCTGATGACCGCGCCGCTGGCACCGCTGGATACGGTTATCACAATTAAAGGTGAGCTGGTCTCCAAACCGTACATTGATATCACGCTGCACCTGATGAAAACCTTCGGCGTTGAGGTGGAAAACCAGTCCTATCAGCGCTTCGTGTTGCGCGGGGCGCAGCAGTACCAGTCTCCGGGCAACTACCTGGTTGAAGGGGATGCGTCATCCGCGTCCTACTTCCTTGCCGCGGGTGCGATTAAAGGCGGCACGGTAAAAGTGACCGGTATTGGCCGTAACAGCGTGCAGGGCGACATCCGTATTGCGGACGTGCTGGAAAAAATGGGCGCCATTGTCACCTGGGGCGATGACTTCATCTCCTGTACCCACGGTGAGCTGAACGCCATCGACATGGACATGAACCATATCCCGGATGCGGCGATGACCATTGCCACGGCGGCGCTGTTTGCCAAAGGCACTACCACGCTGCGTAACATCTACAACTGGCGCGTAAAAGAGACGGACCGCCTGTTCGCGATGGCGACCGAGCTGCGAAAAGTCGGTGCCGAGGTGGAAGAGGGCGAAGACTACATTCGCGTGACCCCTCCGGCAAAACTGCAGTTTGCGGAAATCGGCACCTACAACGATCACCGCATGGCGATGTGCTTCTCGCTGGTGGCGTTGTCAGACACGCCGGTTACTATTCTTGATCCGAAATGTACGGCGAAAACCTTCCCGGACTACTTCGAACAGCTGGCACGCATTAGCACGCTGGCCTGATAACGTATTGCCGCATCGCCCGATGCGGCATTTCCTTACGCTTCATTACGAACACCTCCGCTCATTTCTTCTACACTCTGCTTCAATCATTCCGTAATTTGCACGCAAAGGTAACAGTTGCGCACGTTGGCGCGTATAATGCGCGGCGTTCATATAAACGGTATGCCTTATTTAAGGAGAAAAAGATGACGGCAGTTGCCCCGGTAATCACCATTGATGGGCCGAGTGGCGCAGGGAAAGGTACTCTGTGCAAAGCGATGGCGGAAGCATTGCAATGGCATCTTTTAGATTCGGGAGCAATCTATCGCGTGCTGGCGCTGGCCGCGCTGCATCACCATGTGGATGTCGCGTCTGAAGAAGCGCTGGTTCCGCTGGCTGCGCATCTGGATGTGCGTTTCGTATCGACCGATGGCAACCTGGAAGTCATCCTTGAAGGGGAAGACGTGAGCGGCGAAATCCGTACGCAGGAAGTGGCTAATGCGGCCTCTCAGGTCGCTGCGTTCCCGCGCGTTCGTGAGGCGCTGTTACGTCGTCAGCGCGCTTTCCGTGAAGCCCCGGGGCTGATCGCTGACGGACGCGATATGGGAACGGTGGTATTCCCTGATGCGCCAGTGAAAATTTTCCTTGACGCCTCTTCGGAAGAACGTGCTCAACGCCGCATGCTTCAGTTGCAGGAAAAGGGGTTTAGTGTTAACTTTGATCGCCTTTTATCCGAGATAAAAGAGCGCGATGACCGCGATCGTAACCGCGCCGTCGCCCCACTTGTTCCTGCAGAAGATGCATTAGTTCTGGATTCAACCAGTTTAACTATTGAGCAAGTGATTGAAAAAGCGCTACAATATGCGCGCCAAAAACTGGCACTCGCGTAATCGCGACCGATTTAGCAGTACCCCCGCTGCAATGGATTGACGGCGGGTATGTGAAACAACCCCATCCGGCACGGAGCCAGGTGGACGTTAATATTAACCTGAAGATTAAACATGACTGAATCTTTTGCTCAACTGTTTGAAGAATCCTTAAAAGAAATCGAAACCCGCCCGGGTTCCATCGTTCGCGGTGTTGTTGTTGCTATCGACAAAGACGTAGTACTGGTTGACGCCGGTCTGAAATCTGAGTCCGCCATTCCGGCAGAGCAGTTCAAAAACGCCCAGGGCGAGCTGGAAATCCAGGTTGGTGACGAAGTTGACGTTGCTCTGGACGCAGTAGAAGACGGCTTCGGTGAAACCCTGCTTTCTCGTGAGAAAGCTAAACGTCACGAAGCATGGATCACGCTGGAAAAAGCTTACGAAGAAGCTGAAACTGTGGTCGGTGTTATCAACGGCAAAGTTAAAGGTGGCTTCACTGTTGAGCTGAATGGTATTCGTGCGTTCCTGCCAGGTTCTCTGGTAGACGTTCGTCCAGTTCGTGACACTCTGCACCTGGAAGGCAAAGAGCTTGAGTTCAAAGTAATCAAGCTGGACCAGAAGCGTAACAACGTTGTTGTTTCCCGTCGTGCCGTTATCGAATCCGAAAACAGCGCAGAACGCGATCAGCTGCTGGAAAACCTGCAGGAAGGCATGGAAGTCAAAGGTATCGTTAAGAACCTCACTGACTACGGCGCATTCGTTGACCTGGGCGGCGTTGATGGCCTGCTGCACATCACCGACATGGCGTGGAAACGCGTTAAGCACCCAAGCGAAATCGTGAACGTGGGCGACGAAATCACTGTTAAAGTGCTGAAGTTTGACCGCGAGCGTACTCGTGTATCCCTCGGCCTGAAACAGCTGGGCGAAGATCCATGGGTAGCTATCGCTAAGCGTTACCCAGAAGGTACTAAACTGACTGGTCGCGTAACCAACCTGACTGACTACGGCTGCTTCGTTGAAATCGAAGAAGGCGTTGAAGGTCTGGTGCACGTTTCCGAAATGGACTGGACCAACAAAAACATCCACCCATCCAAAGTTGTTAACGTTGGTGATGTAGTGGAAGTGATGGTTCTGGATATCGACGAAGAACGTCGTCGTATCTCCCTAGGCCTGAAACAGTGCAAAAACAACCCATGGCAGCAATTCGCGGAAACCCACAACAAGGGCGACCGTGTTGAAGGTAAAATCAAGTCTATCACTGACTTCGGTATCTTCATCGGCCTGGACGGCGGCATCGATGGCCTGGTTCACCTGTCTGACATCTCCTGGAACGTTGCAGGCGAAGAAGCAGTTCGTGAATACAAAAAAGGCGACGAAATCGCTGCAGTTGTTCTGCAGGTTGACGCAGAGCGTGAGCGTATCTCCCTGGGTGTTAAACAGCTCGCAGAAGATCCGTTCAACAACTGGGTTGCACTGAACAAGAAAGGCGCAATCGTAAACGGTAAAGTGACTGCAGTTGACGCTAAAGGCGCAACCGTAGAGCTGGCTGACGGCGTTGAAGGTTACCTGCGCGCTTCTGAAGCTTCACGTGACCGCGTTGAAGATGCCACTCTGGTTCTGAACGTAGGCGACGACGTTGAAGCTAAGTTCACCGGTGTTGACCGTAAGAACCGTGCAATCAGCCTGTCTGTTCGTGCTAAAGACGAAGCTGATGAGAAAGATGCAATCGCAACTGTTAACAAACAGGAAGATGCAAACTTCTCTAACAACGCAATGGCTGAAGCTTTCAAAGCAGCTAAAGGCGAGTAATATCAGGTTCTCAGCATCATTTGCGCTGTAACGCATTTACAGCGTGAAGGATGAGGAGCAAACTTGACAGATTGCAGGATTCGTCCTGTAATCAATAACAAAGGGCGGCTACGGCCGCCCTTGTTTAATGAGCTGTTCAGCTAATTGGTTTGAAAGGAACCGGAGGAATCATGACCAAGTCAGAATTGATTGAAAGACTTGCCAGTCAGCAACCGCATATCCCTGCCAAGGCAGTGGAAGATGCCGTAAAAGAGATGCTGGAGCATATGGCCTCCACTCTTGCCCAGGGCGAGCGCATTGAAATCCGCGGTTTCGGTAGTTTTTCTCTGCACTATCGTGCTCCACGTACCGGGCGTAACCCGAAAACTGGCGATAAAGTCGAGCTGGAAGGCAAGTACGTTCCACACTTTAAGCCGGGTAAAGAACTGCGCGATCGCGCCAATATTTACGGCAACTGAGTTTAGCCAGCCGGTTAAACTGGGTTCGAAAGAAAGCACCTGCGGGTGCTTTTTTTGTCTCTGTCGCTTTCCTTCTGAAGGTGCCCCGCATTTTTCCGTTTCGTTTTCTGCAAACCGATAAAAACAGAACAGCGCGCGCTGTAAAACGTACTTTTCCCATCTGACAATTCGCTCTGCCTGATTAGATACTGCCCCTCTGAAACAGGGAGGTAGCAATGGGAATTCCCGCGCTTAGCGTCTGCGTCATTCTGGCAATAGCCCCGTTACTCTGGTTACCTGAACTGCCATCACGCCACACCGTGTGGATAATGATTGTTGGCGGGGTCGTGCTGGCCGCACGGCGAAACGTACGACTGAAGTATGCGGGTCTCACGCTGTTATTTTGCGTGTGGGGTATTCTGGCTGCGAAGGAGAGCGTCTGGCCGATGCAGCATTTAACGACGGGGGCCGTGCAGGCTGAGGTAGCAATTACCGCCACAGATGGCGCAACGCAGCATCAGGGAAACATTCTCCGCGTTGATGGCAAGCGCTGGTGGGCCTCTACAGGTGTAACGCTGTATGGAAATTATCTGCCAAAGAAAGCGTGTGCCGGCCAGCGCTGGAGTATGACGCTCAGGCTCAGGCCTGCTCATGGCGAACTGAACGACGGCGGCTATGATTCCCAGCGCAGCGCTTTTGCCCGGCACCAAACGCTGAGCGGGCGCTTCATCCGTGCGGAACTCGTCGATGGACGCTGCAGCCTTCGATCGCAATATCTCATGTCACTGCAAAACCGCCTTTCTGCTTACCGCTGGGGGGCGGTTATCCTCGGACTGGGAATGGGTGAACGTCTGGATGTGCCCCGGGAAATACAAGACCTGATGCGTGAAACCGGGACGCTGCATCTGATGGCGATTTCGGGACTGCATATCGCGCTGGCGGCATCCCTCGCCTGGTTACTCGCACGTGGGCTACAGTTTTTATTACCCAGCCACCGTATCCACTGGCAAATGCCTCTCCTGGCCGGGTTATGCTTTGCCGCTTTCTACGCCTGGCTTACCGGTCTGCAACCTCCTGCGCTACGCACGGTCATCGCGCTTGCTGTGCTTGCAATGTTGCGGATCGCTGCCAGGCAATGGTCTCCATGGCAGGTATGGGGGGGCTGTATCGCAGCGATCCTGATAAGCGATCCCTTAGCCATACTCTCGCAGAGTCTGCTTTTGTCTGCATTTGCTGTCGCCGCGCTGATTTTCTGGTTTCAGTGGCTGCCTCTTCCTGGCTGGCACCGGGTACGACGTATACGGCCGCTGCTGAACCTGATCTATCTGCAGGTCGGTATGCTGATGCTGCTGATGCCGCTACAGGTTCTGATTTTCCATGGATTCAGCATCTCCTCCCTGGTCGCGAATCTCTTTGCCATTCCCCTGGTGACGTTTGTCTCCGTGCCGCTGATCCTGCTCGGCATGCTGCTTCATCTGCTGCCGCTGGCGGCACCGGAAAGCGTCGTCTGGTTCGCAGCCAATAAGTCACTTGCGGGGCTGTTCTGGCTCCTCATGCGCCTGCCTGACGGCTGGCAAAATGTCGACCAACGCTGGCAGTACATGACATTACTGCCCTGGCTTATCATCACCGGATGGCGCTTTCGTGCCTGGAAAACCCTTCCTGCCGTTTGTCTTGCAGGAAGTGTTTTACTCACATTTCCTCTCTGGAGAACGGAAAAAAACGAGAGCTGGACGCTGCATATGCTGGATGTAGGGCAGGGGCTGGCGATGGTCATTGAACGGCAGGGAAAAGCCATTCTCTATGATACCGGGCTCGCCTGGCCGGGCGGGGATAGCGCGCAGCGGTTGATTATCCCGTGGCTTCGCTGGCATCACCTGCGTCCTGAAGGCGTTATTCTCAGTCATGAACACCTCGACCATGCGGGAGGACTCGCATCGTTGCAAAAAGCGTGGCCGGACGCGTGGGTAAGAAGCCCGTTGCGCCAGGCGGGACATCGGCCCTGTTTTCGCGGGCAGAGATGGAAATGGCAGGGAATCTCCTTCACTGTCCACTGGCCCCCCGAAAATTACCCGGCTCAGGGAAATAACCATTCCTGCGTGGTAAAGGTGGACGACGGTGAGCAGAGCGTTCTGCTAACGGGGGACATTGAAGCGCAAGCGGAACAGGCTATGCTTAGCCATTACTGGCGTTATCTGACGTCCACGCTTATACAGGTGCCCCATCATGGCAGCAATACTTCGTCGTCATTGCCGCTGGTACAGCGGGTGGAAGGTCAGATCGCACTGGATTCCGCGGCCCGCTATAACGCATGGCGATTCCCGTCGGCAAAAGTTGTCCGACGCTATCGAAAAGAGGGGTACATCTGGCACGATACCCCTCATTCTGGACAAATATCGGTGACATTCTCGCAACATCACTGGCAAATCCGGCGCTTGCGAGAGCAATTTTTACCCGTTTGGTATCATCAGTGGTTTGGCGAGCCCGTCGATAACAGGTAGAATATGCGGCTATTTCAACGAATGCTGGTTTTTTGAATGCATAACGACAAAGATCTCTCCACGTGGCAAACCTTCCGCCGACTCTGGCCGATGATTGCACCCTTTAAAGCAGGCCTGATCGTGGCGGGTGTAGCGTTAATCCTCAACGCAGCCAGCGATACTTTTATGCTATCGCTCCTCAAACCGTTACTGGACGACGGTTTTGGTAAAACGGATCGCTCAGTGTTGCTATGGATGCCTCTGGTGGTTATCGGACTGATGATCTTACGCGGCATCACCAGCTATATCTCAAGCTACTGTATTTCCTGGGTATCAGGGAAAGTGGTGATGACCATGCGCCGTCGCCTGTTCAGCCACATGATGGGCATGCCGGTTTCGTTCTTTGACAAGCAGTCTACCGGGACGCTGCTGTCCCGTATTACCTACGATTCTGAGCAGGTTGCCTCCTCTTCCTCAAGCGCGCTGATCACCGTTGTGCGTGAGGGCGCGTCAATCATCGGCCTGTTCGCGATGATGTTCTATTACAGCTGGCAGCTGTCGATCATCCTTATCGTTCTGGCGCCGATAGTTTCTATTGCTATCCGCGTCGTCTCAAAGCGCTTCCGCAATATCAGTAAGAATATGCAGAACACGATGGGGCAGGTGACGACCAGCGCGGAACAGATGCTGAAAGGGCATAAAGAAGTTCTGATTTTTGGCGGTCAGGACGTCGAAACCAAACGCTTTGATAAAGTCAGCAACAAAATGCGTCTGCAGGGGATGAAAATGGTCTCGGCCTCTTCCATTTCTGACCCGATTATTCAGCTGATTGCCTCCCTGGCGCTGGCATTCGTCCTGTATGCAGCAAGCTTCCCAAGCGTGATGGAGACGCTGACGGCGGGTACCATTACCGTGGTCTTCTCCTCGATGATCGCCCTGATGCGTCCGCTGAAATCCCTTACGAACGTGAACGCCCAGTTCCAGCGCGGGATGGCCGCCTGTCAGACGCTGTTCAGCATTCTGGATTCCGAACAGGAAAAAGATGAAGGTACACGCGAGATTGAGCGCGCCCGTGGCGACGTTGAATTCCGCAATGTCACTTTCGCCTATCCTGGACGTGAAACGCCGGCGCTGCGTAATATCAACCTGTCCATTCCGGCGGGTAAAACCGTGGCGCTGGTGGGCCGTTCCGGCTCGGGTAAATCAACTATTGCCAGCCTGATCACCCGTTTCTACGATATTAACGAAGGTGAGATCCTCCTGGACGGTCATGATCTGCGGGAGTATACCCTGCAGTCGCTGCGTAACCAGGTGGCGCTGGTCTCCCAGAACGTGCACCTGTTCAACGATACTGTGGCAAACAACATTGCGTATGCGCGCACGGATGAATACAGCCGCGAGCAGATTGAGAATGCTGCGCGTATGGCCTACGCAATGGACTTTATCAACAAGATGGATAACGGTCTGGATACGATAATCGGTGAGAACGGGGTGCTGCTCTCCGGCGGTCAGCGTCAGCGTATCGCCATTGCGCGTGCGCTGCTGCGCGATAGCCCAATTCTGATTCTGGACGAAGCGACCTCCGCACTGGATACGGAATCTGAACGCGCTATTCAGTCTGCGCTGGATGAGCTGCAAAAGAACCGTACCTCGCTGGTGATTGCGCACCGTCTGTCGACTATCGAGCAGGCTGACGAAATCGTCGTGGTTGAAGACGGCATCATTGTTGAACGCGGAAGCCATGCTGATTTGCTGGAACACCGCGGCGTTTACGCCCAGCTTCATAAGATGCAGTTTGGCGAATGATTGCACGCATCTGGTCCGGTGAATCCCCGCTGTGGCTGCTGCTTTTGCCGCTCTCCTGGCTATACGGCCTGGTGAGCGGCATTATCCGTCTGCTTTACCGTCTGGGGCTGAAGCGTGCCTGGCGCGCGCCGGTTCCGGTGGTGGTGGTCGGTAATCTTACGGCGGGCGGCAACGGTAAAACGCCGGTGGTGATCTGGCTGGTGGAGCAATTGCAAAAACGCGGTATCCGCCCGGGGGTGGTATCGCGCGGATATGGTGGTAAAGCGGGGCGTTATCCGCTGCTGCTGACGGCGGAAACCACGACTGCCGAAGCGGGTGATGAGCCGGTATTGATTTTCCAGCGTACCGGCGCGCCGGTTGCGGTCTCCCCGGTGCGCAGCGACGCCGTTCAGGCACTGCTTGCCGAACATGCGGTACAAATCATTATCACTGACGATGGCCTGCAACACTACGCCCTGGCGCGTGATAAAGAAATTGTGGTGATCGACGGGGTTCGCCGTTTCGGTAACGGCTGGTGGCTGCCGGCCGGACCCATGCGCGAACGCGCTTCGCGCCTTAAGTCCGTTGATGCGTTGATTGTGAACGGTGGTGAGGCAAAAGCGGGTGAAATCCCGATGTACCTGCAGCCAGGCCTGGCGATCAACCTGGTGACGGGTGAGCGCCGGTCGGTTGCTGAGCTGCCTTCACTGGTGGCGATGGCGGGGATTGGCCATCCGCCGCGCTTCTTTGCGACGCTGGAACAGTGTGGTGCCCGGCTGGAAAAACGCGTTCCGCTGGCCGACCACCAGGCGCTGGTGGAAGGGCAGGTAGACGCCCTGACCGTACCCGGGCAGTCGCTGATCATGACCGAAAAAGATGCGGTGAAATGCCGTGCCTTCGCGAAAGAAAACTGGTGGTATCTGCCGGTTGACGCTGAACTCAGCGGCGAGCAGCCGGAACGTTTGCTCAAGGAACTGATTGCGTTGGTGAAATAAACGCTTACGCGGTTCTGGTGGCGCTTTGACTGACAGGATAACGCATGTCTTTACCGCAACTCTCGCTTTCAGCCGCACGTCATTTACACCTTGCCGCGCAGGGGCTGCTTAAAAAGCCCCGCCGCCGCGCGCAGCCTGCCGATATTCTCTCTACCGTCCAGCGCATGTCGCTGCTTCAAATCGACACCATTAACATCGTGGCGCGAAGCCCTTACCTGGTGCTGTTTAGCCGCCTGGGGAATTATCCTTCGCAGTGGCTGGATGAGGCGCTCAGCAAGGGGGAGTTAATGGAGTACTGGGCGCACGAAGCCTGCTTCCTGCCCCGCAGCGATTTTGCCCTGGTTCGCCACCGTATGCTTGCTCCGGAAAAGATGGGCTGGAAATACCGTCAGGCGTGGATGCTGGAACATGCGGCCGAAATTGAGCAGCTAATCGCGCATATTCAGGATAACGGTCCCGTACGCTCCGCCGATTTTGAACACCCGCGCAAAGGCACCAGCGGCTGGTGGGAGTGGAAACCGCATAAGCGTCATCTCGAAGGGCTGTTTACCTCAGGCAAAGTCATGGTGATTGAGCGGCGTAATTTTCAGCGCGTGTACGACCTGACGCATCGCGTGATGCCGCACTGGGACGACGAGCGTGACCTGCTTACCCAGGAGGTGGCCGAGGCCATCATGCTTGAAAACAGCGCCCGCAGCCTGGGGATTTTCCGCACGCAATGGCTGGCAGATTACTATCGCCTTCGCCAGCCCGCGTTGAAACAGCTGCTGGACATCTGGCAACGCGAACAGCGCGTCATCCCGGTCACGGTGGACACGCTGGGCGAAATGTGGCTGCATGCGGATCTCCTCCCGCTACTGCCTCTGGCCCAGGAGGGGAAACTTCAGGCAACCCACAGTGCGGTGTTGTCGCCATTCGACCCGGTCGTCTGGGACAGAAAACGCGCCGAGCAGCTGTTCGACTTTAGCTACCGGCTGGAATGTTATACCCCGGCGCCAAAGCGCCAGTATGGTTACTTTGTACTCCCGCTGCTGCATAAGGGGCAACTGGTCGGGCGCATGGACGCCAAAATGTACCGCAAGACCGGCACGCTTGAAATCATTGCGCTTTATCTGGAAGAGGGCGTCAGGGTGACGGCGAACCTGGAAAAAGGGTTAACGTCCGCTATTAGCGAATTCGCGCGCTGGCAGGGCGCCCGCGACGTGACGCTGGGCCGGTTACCCGACGGGCTGTTTACATCCTGTCGAAGTGGCTGGGAAACAGGCACTCCCTGAAAAGGGAATGTGTTAAGCTTTAGCGATTACCCATACGGAGGAACTATGGATCACCGTTTACTTGAAATTATTGCCTGCCCGGTATGCAACGGCAAACTCTACTACAGCCAGGACAAACAGGAGCTGATTTGCAAGCTGGACAGCCTGGCTTTCCCGCTGCGTGACGGCATTCCGGTACTGCTGGAAAATGAAGCTCGTTCCCTGGTGGCAGAAGAGAGCAAACCATGAGTTTTGTTGTCATTATTCCTGCGCGTTATGCCTCAACGCGTCTGCCTGGTAAACCGCTGGTGGATATCAACGGCAAGCCGATGATTGTGCATGTTCTTGAGCGTGCGCGTGAATCCGGTGCCGATCGCGTGATTGTTGCTACCGATCATCCTGACGTCGCCCGAGCGGTTGAGGCAGCAGGCGGTGAGGTATGCATGACCCGCGCCGATCACCAGTCCGGAACCGAGCGTCTGGCGGAAGTGGTTGAGAAATGTGGTTTCAGTGATGATACGGTCATCGTTAACGTGCAGGGTGACGAGCCAATGATCCCGGCGGTGATTATCCGTCAGGTTGCAGAAAACCTGGCTCAGCGTCAGGTTGGTATGGCGACGCTCGCGGTGCCTATTCACCACGCCGAAGAGGCATTCAATCAGAATGCCGTGAAGGTGGTCATGGATGCCGAAGGCTATGCGCTCTATTTCTCGCGCGCCACCATTCCGTGGGATCGCGATCGCTTTGCGCTCTCTAAAGAGACCATCGGCGATACTTTCCTGCGTCATATTGGGATTTACGGCTATCGGGCCGGTTTTATTCGTCGATATGTTACCTGGGCGCCGAGTCCGCTGGAGCATATCGAAATGCTGGAGCAGCTTCGCGTGCTCTGGTATGGCGAAAAAATTCACGTTGCCGTTGCCAGCGAAGTGCCTGGAACGGGCGTTGATACGCCGGAAGATCTTGAGCGCGTTCGCGCCGAGTTGCGCTGATATAGCCTGCATCCCTCCTGACGGGGGGATGCCCTCTCCCTCGCTAATTCCCCTTTCTTTTCCCTAATTGTTCTCTTCCGGGTGACATCTTCCTTCTGGACGCTCATTATAAAAGCAGTAGTCTTAATGGGGGTAATCTCATATGGAACAGCTGCGTGCCGAACTTAGCCATCTGCTGGGTGAGAAATTAAGCCGGGTCGAATGCGTGAGTGAAAAGGCCGATACCGCGCTTTGGTCGTTGTATGACAGTCAGGGCAACCCAATGCCGCTGATGGCCAGAAGTTTCACCTCGCCGGGCGTTGCCAGGCAGCTGGCATGGAAAATGTCGATGCTGGCGCGTGAGGGAACCGTTCGTATGCCGACGGTGTACGGCGTGATGACCCACGAGGAACACCCCGGCCCGGACGTGCTGCTGATTGAGCGTTTACGCGGCGTGCCCGTTGAAGCGCCCGCGCGCACGCCGGAACGCTGGGAGCAGTTAAAAGACCAGATTGTCGAGGCGCTGCTGGCCTGGCATCGTCAGGATAGCCGCGGGCTTGTCGGTCCGGTCGACAGCACTCAGGAAAACCTGTGGCCGCTGTGGTATCGCCAGCGGGTGGAAGTGCTGTGGGGAACGCTTAACCAGTTCAACAATACCGGTTTAACCATGCAGGACAAACGTATTCTGTTTCGCACCCGCGAGTGCTTACCGGCGCTGTTCGACGGTTTTAATGACAACTGCGTGCTGATCCACGGTAATTTCACCCTGCGCAGCATGCTCAAAGACTCCCGTAGCGATCAGCTTCTGGCGATGTTGGGGCCGGGTATCATGCTCTGGGCTCCGCGCGAATACGAGCTGTTCAGGCTCAGCGACAGCGGGGCGGCGGAAGGTTTACTGTGGCACTACCTTCAACGCGCGCCCGTTGCAGAGGCGTTTCTCTGGCGGCGCTGGCTTTACCTGCTCTGGGACGAAGTCGCGCAGCTGGTGAATACCGGACGTTTTAATCGCGCAAATTTCGATCTGGCAACAAAATCACTCTTGCCCTGGCTCGCCTGACGATCCTTTCAGCCACTGCCAGAGGCGTCCGAGCGTCTCATAACCGACGCGATCGCTATGCATCAGCCAGGCCGGGGAGGGGATCGCCCGTTCCCACGGGTTGAGCGGCGCGTCGATGGCCATCTGGTTTGCCGGTGCGGGAAGCGGGTGCAGGCCTTGCTTCTCAAAGAAAATCATCGCGCGCGGCAGGTGTGAGGCGGAGGTCACCAGTAAGAACGGGACATCGCCTATTGCCTGCTTCACTGCGGCAGCCTCTTCTTCGGTATCTTTTGGGCTGTCGAGAGTGATAATTGAGGAACGCGGCACGCCGAGTGATTCCGCTACTCTGGCACCTGCCTCAGCCGTACTCACCGGGTTCGTTTTGGCTGCCGCGCCGGTGAAGATCATTTTTGATCCCGGATTTGCCAGCCAGAGGCGAATGCCTTCGTTTAGCCGTGGCAGGCTGTTGTTGATCAGGTTTGAACTGGGGGCCCAGTCAGGATCCCAGGTATATCCGCCGCCCAGCACCACGATATACGCCACTTTCTGATTTCCCTGCCATGTTGGGTACTTATTTTCGATGGGGCGTAACAGACCATCCGCGACCGGCTGCAGGCTCAACAGCAGCAGGACAAACCAGCCGAGCGTAATAAGCGTTTTGCCACTCTTCTGAAAGCGACTGAACCACACCAGCGCCAGCCCCAGCGCGATGATGATGAGCAGCAGCGGAAGGGGAAGCATCATCCCTCCAATGTATTTCTTAAGGGTAAAAAGCATCCTTTTTGGTTCCTTTTTTGACCATATAGCAGGTGATTACCCGTGATATTACACCAGAGAGGTTCATTCTCCGCGCGGGTGTGACAAAATAGCGGTTTTGCAGTTAGCGAGTGGAACTCTCCCAATGCGGGATCGCAATTTTGATGACATCGCGGAAAAGTTTTCGCGCAACATTTATGGCACCACGAAAGGGCAGCTCCGTCAGACGATCCTCTGGCAGGATCTGGACACCATTCTGGCTACCTTTGGTGGGCAAACGTTGCGCGTGCTGGACGCCGGTGGCGGTGAAGGGCAGACGGCGATAAAAATGGCCGAGCGCGGTCATCACGTCACGCTTTGCGATCTTTCTGCTGAAATGGTCGCCCGCGCGACGCGTGCTGCAGAAGAGAAAGGTGTGAGCGACAACATGCATTTTATACAATGCGCCGCTCAGGACATCGCGCAGCATTTGGAAACCCAGGTTGATCTGATATTGTTTCATGCGGTGCTGGAGTGGGTTGCCGATCCGCAAAGCGTGTTACAAACCCTGTGGTCGATGTTGCGCCCGGGCGGCACGCTGTCGCTGATGTTCTACAATGCTAACGGCTTCCTGATGCACAACATGGTTGCAGGCAACTTCGACTATGTGCAGGTCGGGATGCCCAAAAAGAAAAAGCGCACGCTTTCCCCGGACTATCCGCGCGATCCACAGCAGGTTTATGGCTGGCTGGAAGCGATTGGCTGGCAGATCGTCGGGAAGACGGGCGTCAGGGTGTTTCATGATTATCTGCGTGAAAAACACAAACAGCGTGACTGTTTTGACACCTTAACAGAATTAGAAACGCGGTATTGCCGTCAGGAGCCTTTTATCAGCCTTGGCCGCTATATTCACGTCACCGCGCACAAGCCGCAGATGCAAGGATAACCTATGAGTGAATTTTCCCAGACAGTCCCCGAACTGGTTGCCTGGGCCAGGAAAAACGATTTCTCCATCTCGCTGCCGGTAGACAGACTCTCTTTCCTGCTGGCGGTTGCCACGCTGAACGGCGAACGGCTGGACGGTGAAATGAGCGAGGGTGAACTGGTGGATGCGTTCCGCCATGTCAGTGATGCGTTTGAGCAAACCAGCGAAACCATTAGCGTGCGTGCCAACAACGCGATCAACGATATGGTGCGTCAACGTCTGCTGAACCGCTTTACCAGCGAACAGGCGGAAGGAAACGCCATCTATCGCCTGACGCCGCTGGGCATCGGCATCACCGATTACTATATTCGCCAGCGTGAATTTTCCACGCTGCGTCTTTCCATGCAGCTCTCGATCGTGGCGGGTGAGCTTAAGCGTGCCGCCGATGCCGCGGATGAAAACGGTGACGAATTCCACTGGCACCGTAACGTCTACGCGCCGCTGAAATATTCGGTGGCCGAGATTTTCGACAGTATCGATCTGACCCAGCGTCTGATGGACGAACAGCAGCAGCAGGTGAAAGACGATATTGCCCAGCTGCTGAATAAAGACTGGCGAGCGGCCATCTACAGCTGTGAACTTCTGCTGTCAGAAACCTCCGGCACGCTGCGCGAACTCCAGGATACGCTGGAAGCCGCAGGGGACAAGCTGCAGGCGAATCTGCTGCGCATCCAGGACGCGACGCTGGCGCACGACGATCTGCACTTTATCGATCGTCTGGTCTTCGATCTGCAGAGCAAACTCGACCGCATTATCAGCTGGGGCCAGCAGTCAATCGATCTGTGGATCGGCTACGACCGACACGTGCATAAATTTATCCGTACCGCGATTGATATGGATAAAAACCGCGTCTTTGCTCAGCGTCTGCGTCAGTCGGTGCAGACCTATTTCGATGCGCCGTGGGCGCTGACCTACGCCAATGCCGATCGTCTGCTGGATATGCGCGACGAAGAGATGGCGCTGCGCGATGAAGAGGTGACCGGTGAACTGCCGCCGGATCTGGAATACGAAGAATTTAACGAAATTCGCGAGCAGCTTGCGGCGATGATCGAAGAACAGCTCGCTGTCTACAAAACCAGACAAGTGCCGCTGGATCTTGGTCTCGTAGTGCGCGACTATCTGGCGCAATATCCTCGCGCGCGCCACTTCGACATTGCCCGCATTGTGGTAGACCAGGCGGTGCGCCTGGGCGTCGCGCAAGCAGATTTCACCGGACTGCCGCCGAAGTGGCAGCCAATTAACGATTACGGAGCCAAGGTACAGGCGCATGTCATTGACAAATATTGAACAAGTGATGCCCGTTAAGCTGGCACAGGCGCTGGCGAATCCGTTATTTCCGGCGCTGGACAGCCAGCTGCGTGCCGGTCGTCACATTGGCTTAGACGAGCTGGATAATCACGCCTTTTTGATGGACTTCCAGGAGTACCTGGAAGAGTTTTACGCGCGCTACAACGTGGAGCTTATCCGCGCGCCGGAAGGGTTTTTCTACCTGCGCCCGCGCTCCACGACGCTGATCCCGCGTTCCGTGCTCTCCGAGCTGGATATGATGGTCGGTAAAATTCTCTGCTACCTCTACCTCAGCCCGGAACGTCTGGCGAATGAAGGGATCTTCACCCAGCAGGAACTTTACGACGAGCTGTTGACGCTGGCGGATGAGAGCAAGCTGCTCAAGCTGGTGAACAACCGCTCCACGGGGTCGGATCTTGACCGTCAGAAATTACAGGAAAAGGTTCGCTCTTCCCTGAACCGTCTGCGTCGTCTGGGGATGGTCTGGTTTATGGGCCACGACAGCAGCAAATTCCGCATTACGGAATCTGTCTTCCGTTTCGGCGCAGACGTGCGTGCGGGCGATGACGCGCGTGAAGCGCAGCTTCGCATGATCCGCGACGGTGAAGCGATGCCGGTTGAAAACCATTTGCAGCTCAATGACGAGCATGAAGAGAATCTGCCGGATAGCGGGGAGGAAGAGTAATGATTGAACGCGGTAAATTTCGCTCACTGACGCTGATTAACTGGAACGGCTTCTTTGCCCGAACGTTCGATCTGGATGAGCTGGTCACGACGCTCTCCGGCGGTAACGGTGCGGGTAAATCCACCACCATGGCGGCCTTTGTTACGGCGCTGATCCCTGACCTGACGCTGCTTCACTTCCGTAACACCACCGAAGCGGGGGCCACAAGCGGCTCACGTGATAAAGGTCTGCACGGTAAGCTGAAGGCCGGCGTCTGTTATTCGGTTCTGGACGTTATTAACTCCCGTCATCAGCGTGTGGTGGTGGGCGTGCGCCTGCAGCAGGTCGCCGGTCGCGACCGTAAAGTGGATATCAAACCGTTTGCAATCCAGGGGCTGCCAACCTCCGTGCAGCCGACGGCGCTGCTCACGGAAACCCTGAACGAACGCCAGGCGCGCGTGTTGACGCTGCAGGAGCTGAAAGACAAGCTTGAGGCCATCGAAGGCGTGCAGTTCAAGCAGTTCAACTCGATTACCGACTACCACTCGCTGATGTTCGATCTGGGCGTGGTGGCGCGTCGTCTGCGCACGGCATCAGACCGTAGCAAATACTACCGCCTGATTGAAGCGTCGCTGTACGGCGGTATCTCCAGCGCGATTACCCGCTCCCTGCGCGACTACCTGCTGCCGGAAAACAGCGGCGTGCGTAAGGCCTTCCAGGATATGGAAGCGGCGCTGCGCGAAAACCGCATGACGCTGGAAGCTATTCGCGTTACCCAGTCTGACCGCGACCTGTTTAAACACCTGATCAGCGAAGCCACCAACTACGTGGCGGCGGACTACATGCGCCACGCCAACGAGCGCCGCGTGCATCTCGATCAGGCATTAGAATACCGCCGCGAGCTGTTTACCTCCCGTAAACAGCTGGTGGCCGAACAGTATAAGCACGTCGAGATGGCGCGCGAACTGGGCGAGCACAACGGTGCTGAAGGCGACCTGGAAGCCGATTATCAGGCTGCCAGCGATCACCTGAACCTGGTGCAGACCGCGCTGCGTCAGCAGGAAAAAATCGAGCGCTATGAAGCGGACCTCGATGAGCTGCAGATTCGTCTCGAAGAGCAGAATGAAGTGGTGGCTGAAGCCGCCGACATGCAGGAAGAGAACGAAGCCCGCGCCGAAGCGGCCGAGCTGGAAGTGGATGAGCTGAAAAGCCAGCTTGCCGATTACCAGCAGGCGCTTGACGTGCAGCAGACGCGAGCGATTCAGTACACCCAGGCATTGCAGGCATTACAGCGTGCAAAAGAGCTGTGCCATCTGCCTGACCTGACGCCGGACAGCGCCGACGAGTGGCTGGATACCTTCCAGGCCAAAGAGCAGGAAGCCACCGAGAAACTGCTCTCCCTCGAACAGAAAATGAGCGTCGCGCAAACGGCGCACAGCCAGTTTGAACAGGCTTATCAGCTGGTAGTCGCGATTAACGGCCCGCTGGCGCGTAACGAAGCCTGGGACGTTGCCCGTGAACTGCTGCGCGACGGTGTGAACCAGCGCCATCTGGCCGAGCAGGTTCAGCCGCTGCGTATGCGTCTGAACGAGCTGGAGCAGCGCCTGCGCGAGCAGCAGGAAGCCGAGCGTCTGCTGGCGGAATTCTGCAAGCGTCAGGGAAAAAATTACGATTTCGACGAGCTTGAGGCCCTGCATCAGGAGCTGGAAGCGCGTATTGCGGCCCTGTCCGATACCGTATCAAACGCCAGCGAACAGCGTATGACCCTGCGTCAGGAGCTGGAGCAGATTCAGTCCCGTTCGAAGACGCTCCTGGAGCGTGCGCCGGTCTGGCTGGCGGCCCAGAGCAGCCTGAACCAGCTCAGCGAGCAGTGCGGCGAACAGTTCGAATCCAGCCAGGAAGTGACCGAATACCTGCAGCAGCTGCTGGAGCGCGAGCGCGAAGCCATCGTTGAGCGTGACGAAGTGGGCGCCCGCAAGCGCGACGTCGATGAAGAAATTGAGCGCTTAAGCCAGCCGGGCGGGTCAGAAGATCCGCGCCTGAATGCATTAGCCGAGCGTTTTGGCGGCGTGCTGCTGTCCGAAATTTATGACGACGTTGGCCTGGACGATGCTCCGTACTTCTCCGCGCTGTACGGTCCATCCCGCAACGCGATTGTGGTCCCGGATCTGTCGCTGATTTCTGAGCAGCTTGCCGGCCTGGAAGATTGCCCGGAAGATCTCTACCTGATCGAAGGGGATCCGCAGTCGTTCGATGACAGCGTGTTCAGCGTCGACGAGCTGGAAAAAGCGGTGGTGGTGAAAATTGCCGACCGTCAGTGGCGTTACTCCCGCTTCCCTGAGCTGCCGCTGTTTGGCCGCGCCGCGCGCGAAAGCCGCATCGAGAGCCTGCACGCCGAGCGTGAAACACTGTCTGAACGTTTTGCGACCCTGTCGTTTGACGTGCAGAAAACCCAGCGTCTGCATCAGTCGTTCAGCCGCTTTATCGGCAGCCATCTCGCCGTAGCGTTTGACGCAGATCCGGAAGCCGAAATCCGCAAGCTGAACACCCGCCGTAGCGAGCTGGAACGTGCGATTGCAAGCCATGAAAGTGATAACCAGCAAAGTCGCGTTCAGTTTGAACAGGCGAAAGAGGGCGTCGCTGCCCTTAACCGCATTCTGCCGCGCCTGAATCTGCTGGCGGATGACACGCTGGCTGACCGCGTGGATGAGATCCAGGAGCGTCTGGATGAAGCGCAGGAAGCCGCGCGTTTCGTTCAGCAGCACGGCAATCAGCTGGCGAAGCTGGAGCCCGTCGTGTCTGTCCTGCAGAGCGACCCGGAACAGTTCGAGCAGTTAAAAGAAGATTATGCCTGGTCGCAGCAGGTGCAGCGCGAAGCGCGTCAGCAGGCGTTTGCTCTGACGGAAGTGGTGCAGCGTCGCGCGCACTTTGGCTACTCCGATTCGGCTGAAATGCTGAGCGGTAACAGCGATCTGAACGAAAAACTGCGTCAGCGCCTTGAGCAGGCGGAGGCGGAACGTACTCGCGCCCGCGAAGCGATGCGCAGCCACTCCGCTCAGCTGAACCAGTACAATCAGGTGCTGGCCTCGCTGAAAAGCTCCTTCGATACCAAGAAAGAGCTGTTAAACGATCTGCAGAAAGAGCTTCAGGACATTGGCGTTCGTGCCGACAGCGGGGCGGAAGAGCGTGCGCGTATTCGTCGTGACGAGCTGCATTCTCAGCTCAGCAATAACCGCGCGCGTCGCAATCAGCTGGAAAAAGCGCTGACCTTCTGCGAAGCCGAAATGGATAACCTGACCCGTCGCCTGCGCAAGCTGGAACGCGACTATCACGAAATGCGCGAGCAGGTCGTGACCGCCAAGGCGGGCTGGTGCGCGGTGATGCGCATGGTGAAAGACAATAACGTTGAGCGTCGCCTGCACCGTCGCGAGCTGGCGTATCTCTCTGCCGATGAGCTGCGTTCCATGTCGGATAAGGCGTTGGGTGCGCTGCGTCTGGCGGTGGCGGATAACGAACACCTGCGCGACGTGCTGCGTATGTCGGAGGATCCGAAACGTCCGGAACGTAAAATTCAGTTCTTCGTGGCGGTTTACCAGCACCTGCGCGAGCGTATTCGTCAGGACATTATCCGTACCGACGATCCGGTCGAAGCCATCGAACAGATGGAAATCGAGCTGGGCCGCCTGACGGAGGAGTTGACCTCCCGCGAGCAGAAGCTGGCGATCAGCTCCCGCAGCGTGGCGAACATCATTCGTAAAACTATTCAGCGCGAGCAGAACCGTATCCGCCAGCTGAACCAGGGTCTGCAGAGCGTGTCGTTTGGCCAGGTGAACAGCGTGCGCCTCAACGTCAACGTGCGTGAGGCCCACGCGATGCTGCTGGAAGTGCTCTCAGAGCAGCACGAGCAGCATCAGGATCTGTTCAACAGCAACCGTCTGACCTTCTCCGAAGCGCTGGCGAAGCTGTATCAGCGCCTGAACCCGCAGATTGATATGGGGCAACGTACGCCGCAAACCATCGGTGAAGAGCTGCTGGACTACCGTAACTACCTGGAAATGGAAGTTGAGGTAAACCGTGGCTCAGACGGCTGGCTGCGTGCGGAATCCGGGGCGCTCTCTACCGGTGAAGCGATCGGTACCGGGATGTCAATTCTGGTGATGGTGGTACAGAGCTGGGAAGATGAAGCGCGCCGCCTGCGCGGCAAAGATATCTCGCCATGCCGACTGCTGTTCCTGGATGAGGCGGCGCGACTTGATGCCCGCTCAATTGCCACGCTGTTCGAGCTTTGCGAACGTCTCGATATGCAGCTCATTATCGCGGCGCCGGAGAACATCAGCCCCGAGAAGGGCACCACCTACAAACTGGTGCGTAAGGTGTTCCAGAACAGCGAACACGTTCACGTTGTCGGTCTGCGTGGCTTTGCGCCGCAGCCGCCGGAGTCATTGCCGGAAACCACGGCGGACGCTTCCTGAAGCATGTTCTGTCCCGAAGCGGCGCACTGGCGCCGCTTTTTTTTTAAACTTAACTTGTGCTTGGGGCTGCGTTATCTTTAAACTTCTTTACATAAGGTAAGGCAACAGCTTAGCCGTCTACCTATAATGAAAGAAAGCCCCAGCGTGATGGGCATGTCGTGAAAACAGGGGGCAAGGGATGTTGCTAAAGAAAGAATGTGGTCGTCAGCTGTCTGCGCTGAGTTTATGCCTGGCAGTGATGTTTGCTCCGCTGTTAACCGCCCAGGCCGACGAGCCTGAAATTGTGCCGACTGACAGCTCGGCAACGACAGGCGCTCAGCCAACGTCGTTGTCCCAGCCGCTGGAGCAGTCTCCGGCGACGGCTATCATGGCCGGAATTAAACCGCTGCCGGAAGGCATCGACGCGGAATCGCTCAGTCAGCAGCTGCAGTCGGGGCTGCCATCAGGCTACACGCCTGTCTATATCAATCAGCTCACGCTCCTCTATGCCGCCCGCGATATGAAACCGATGTGGGAAAACCGCGATGCCGTGCGCGCCTTCCAGCAGCAGCTGGCGGAAGTCGCGATTGCAGGGTTTCAGCCGCAGTTTACAAAGTGGGTTGAGCTGTTAACCGATCCTGCCGTCACCGGGCAGGCGCGTGACGTGGTGCTTTCCGATGCCATGATGGGCTACCTGCAGTTCGTGGCGGGTATTCCGGTCAACGGCAACCGCTGGCTATACAGCGATAAGCCGTACAAGCTGGCGACGCCGGCGCTGTCGGTGATTAACCAGTGGCAGCTCGCGCTGGACAATGGCGAACTGCCGCGCTTTATTGCCAGCCTGGCACCGGCGCATCCACACTATGCCACTCTGCACCAGTCGCTCCTCGCGCTGGTGGGGGACACGCGTCCATGGCCGCAAATGCGCGGTACCGCGACGCTGCGTCCAGGGCAGTGGAGCAGCGATGTTCCTGCCCTGCGCGAGATCCTGACGCGTTCCGGTCTTCTTGACGGCGGGCCAAAGATTGCACTTCCGGGTGACGATCCACAAAACGTCGCCGTCAGCCCATCAGCGCCAGTAAAAGAGAAGAAAGCCGTTGTTCTGAGCAACAAACCCGCGGCTTACGATCGCGAGCTGGTAGCGGCCGTTAAACAATTCCAGGCGGCTCAGGGGCTGGGGGCCGATGGCGTCATTGGCCAGACGACGCGCGACTGGCTGAACGTATCGCCTGCGCAGCGGGCAGGGGTGCTGGCGCTCAATATCCAGCGTTTGCGCCTGCTGCCGGGAACGCTCTCTACCGGGATTATGGTAAACATCCCGGCGTATTCCCTGGTCTATTATCAGGATGGTAGCGAAAAACTGGCGTCGCGCGTGATTGTCGGGCGTCCGGATCGTAAAACACCGATGATGAGCAGCGCGCTGAATAACGTGGTGGTTAACCCGCCGTGGAACGTGCCGCCGACCCTGGCGCGAAAAGACATTCTGCCGAAGGTCTGGAACGATCCGGGTTATCTGGAACGTCATGGCTATACGGTGATGCGTGGATGGAACAGTAAAGAGGCTATCGATCCTTATATGGTCGACTGGTCGACAATCACGGCGTCAAACCTGCCGTTCCGTTTCCAGCAGGCACCGGGGGCGCATAACTCTTTAGGGCGTTACAAATTCAACATGCCGAGTTCTGACGCTATCTATCTGCACGATACGCCGAACCACAATCTGTTCCAGAAAGATACGCGCGCGCTGAGTTCTGGCTGCGTGCGCGTGAACAAAGCCTCGGAGCTGGCCAATATGCTGCTGCAGGATGCGGGCTGGAACGATACGCGCATTTCGGATGCCCTGAAGCAGGGGGATACGCGTTACGTGAATATTCGGCACAATATTCCGGTCAATCTTTACTATCTGACTGCGTTTGTGGGCGAAGACGGGCGTACTCAGTACCGTACAGATATTTACAATTATGATCTCACCGCGCGATCCGGCGCACAAATTTTGCCAAAAGCGGAACAATTAATCAGGTAAATGAAGCAGTTCGGGAAAAATGATTGTCGTAAGTTAGGGTGAATAGGGGGCTATATCGCTGCAAGCCGCGTATTCACTGGGGTTGGGCGCCTTGACGTACCCGGTTTTGCCAGTTAAGGTGCCCTTCGTGCGCTAAGCATATTACGATTTCTTTTACCTGTAGACCTGATTATCATGGACAAATTTGACGCTAATCGCCGCAAACTGCTGGCGTTAGGTGGTGTTGCGCTTGGCGCAGCGGCCATCTTGCCGACGCCAGCATTTGCCACCCTCTCGACACCTCGTCCGCGAGTTTTAACGCTCAACAATCTCCATACCGGTGAGTCGCTAAAAGCGGAATTCTTCGATGGCAGAGGCTATATTCAGGATGAATTAGCAAGACTTAACCATTTTTTCCGTGATTTCCGCGCGAATAAAATAAAAGCCATCGATCCAGGACTGTTTGATCAGCTTTTCCGCCTTCAGGGCCTGCTGGGCACCAGCAGGCCGGTGCAGCTCATTTCTGGCTATCGCTCGATTGATACCAATAATGAACTGCGCGCCCACAGTCGCGGGGTAGCCAAAAAAAGCTATCACACGAAGGGACAGGCAATGGATTTCCATATTGAAGGCGTTTCGTTAGCCAATATTCGCAAAGCCGCGTTATCTATGCGCGCAGGTGGTGTAGGATATTACCCCAGCAGCAACTTTGTGCATATTGATACCGGTCCGGTTCGGCACTGGTAATAACGAAACACAGGAGCAGTATGAACTATCGTATTATTCCGGTTACCGCGTTCTCCCAGAATTGTTCATTGATCTGGTGCGAACAGACTAAACTGGCCGCGCTTGTCGATCCCGGCGGTGACGCTGAGAAAATCAAGCAGGAAGTCGCAGCAAGCGGCGTCACGCTGATGCAGATTTTGCTCACTCATGGTCATCTTGACCATGTAGGTGCTGCGGCTGAACTGGCTGAACACTATGGTGTGCCGGTGATCGGCCCGGAAAAAGAAGATGAGTTCTGGCTGCAGGGGTTACCCGCCCAAAGCCGCATGTTTGGCCTTGATGAGTGTCAGCCCCTGACGCCCGATCGCTGGCTGAACGAAGGAGAGCGCGTTAACGTAGGGAATGTGACTTTACAGGTGTTGCATTGTCCTGGGCATACGCCAGGCCATATCGTCTTCTTTGATGACCAGTCTCGTCTGCTGATTTCCGGCGATGTGATCTTCAAAGGTGGCGTAGGACGCAGCGATTTTCCCCGCGGCGATCATGGGCAGCTGATCCAGTCGATTAAACAAAAGTTATTGCAGCTGGGTGATGACGTTACGTTTATTCCAGGACACGGTCCGATGTCGACGCTGGGCTATGAACGGCTCCATAATCCGTTCCTTCAGGATGAGATGCCTGTCTGGTAACCAGAATAAAAAAAGCCTGCATAACGCAGGCTTTTTTATGGGCGCAAATTACAGTACGGCGACAATCGCTTCGCACAGTGGCGCCATGTTGTCAGGCGTCATACCAGCAACGTTCACGCGGCCAGAGGCCACGGCGTACACGGCAAACTCTTCACGCAGACGCAGAACCTGCTCTTTGGTCAGGCCGCTGAACGAGAACATGCCGTTCTGTTTGATGATAAAGCTGAAGTCGCGGTCCGCGCCTTTCTCAGCCAGGGTATTCACAAACAGCAGGCGCATGCGCTGAATGCGCTGGCGCATATCGTTCAGCTCTTGTTCCCAGATAGCGCGCAGCGCATCGTTGCTCAGGATAGTGGCAACAACAGACGCACCGTGTGCCGGTGGGTTAGAGTAGTTAGCGCGGATAACCGATTTCATCTGGCTGAACGCGCGATCGACGGTCTCTTCGTTAGCGGCAACCAGCGTACAGGCACCCACACGCTCATTGTACAGACCGAAGTTCTTGGAGTACGAGCTTGCGACAATCAGCTCCTGATGCACGGCTGCGAACGCGCGCAGGCCTTCGGCATCTTCTTCCAGACCACGGGCGAAGCCCTGGTAGGCAAAGTCAAACAGCGGTAGCCAGCCTTTTTCAACGGACAGCTTCGCCAGGTGTTGCCACTGCTCAAGCGTCGGATCGATACCGGTTGGGTTGTGGCAGCAGCCGTGGAACAGCACCACGTCACCTGCCTGCGCTTCGCTCAGGCTCGCCAGCAGGCCGTCAAAGTCAAGAGAGTGGTTTGCCGCGTCGTAGTAAGCATATTCACGCACTTCCAGACCCGCAGAGTTAAACACGCTCTTGTGGTTCGGCCAGCTTGGGTTGCTCACCCATACGCGCTTAACAGAGGTGTTTTTCGCAAGGAAATCCGCCGCCACGCGCAGCGCACCGGTACCGCCCGGGGTCTGTGCCGTACGGGCACGTTTGTCACTCACAATTGCGCTGCCTTTACCGAACAGCAGCTCCTGGGTGCAGCGACCAAATTCAGGGATACCATCAATACCGAGGTAGTTTTTGGTGGTTTCGTTTTCCAGCAGATACTGCTCAGCTTTCTTAACGCTGGTCAGTACCGGAGTTTTGCCGGTTTCATCTTTATATACACCAATACCCAGGTTGATTTTGCCAGGGCGGTCGTCGGCACGAAACAGATCGGCCAGGCCCAGAATAGGGTCGGCAGGAGCGGCGGTAATGTTCTCAAACATGACGAAGTTCCATTGTGATTACAGAAGTGAAATCCGCTATCAGGTTAACGGTAGATTTACAAAATGCCAACCGTTTGCGACGAAAAGCGTGCGGCTTTTCAAAAGTCGCCATTATTTTCTGTCTGGCATAAAAAAACAGGGCCGAAGCCCTGTTCATTAAGCATATAACAAAGTGGTGTTCTGATTAGAACTGGTAGGTTACGCCCACAGCAGCCATATCGTCGTTGCCGTTCAGACCGCCAACAGCTTTCGCGTAGTCGGAGTCTTTGTCCAGCAGGTTGATATAGTAGTCAGCCCACACGTTGAAGTTCTTGTTGAAGTAGTAAGTGGTACCAACCTGGATGAATTTAGCCAGGTCTGCATCGCCACCGCTGAAGCCGTTGACCGCAGCCAGGTCTTTACCTTTGGTCTGCACGTAGGAGATTGCTGGGCGCAGGCCGAAGTCGAACTGGTACTGAGCAACCACTTCGAAGTTCTGCGTTTTGTTAGCGAAGCCAGCGTCACCGTTAGAACCGGTACGAGTGGTGTTACGGGTTTCTGCATAGGTGGTTGCCAGGTAGATGTTGTTAGCGTCGTATTTCAGACCAACACCCCATGCTTCAGCTTTATCACCTTCCCCATCAGCTTTCTGGTTCAGAGTACGGTTAGCGTTGCTGTAAGATGCGATTGCACCGAAGCCTTCGCCGAAATCGTAGCCCAGGGAGTAGCCTACGCCGTCACCGTTAGAGGTTTTAACGTCAGCACGGTCGTTTTTGCCCTGGTACTGAACGCCGAGGCTCAGACCGTCAACCAGACCGAAGAAGTTGCTGTTACGGTAGGTCAGCAGACCGGTACTGCGGCTGGTCATAAAGTTATCAACATAGTTACCGCCCCAGGTCATACCAGAGAAGGACGGCGCCATATCGGTGTATGATTCTACGTCGTAAACGATACCGTAGTTACGACCATAGTCGATGCTGCCAGCATCGCCCGCTTTCAGGCCAGCGAATGCCAGACGGTTTTTGTTAGTCTGAGCACCATTTTCAGCCTGGTTGGCCAGGAAACGGTATTCCCACTGGCCGTAACCGGTCAGCTGGTCGTTGATCTGAGTTTCGCCTTTGAAACCGATCTGCGCGTAGGTAGCGTCGTTATTGTTGGTGTTATCACCGGAAGTCACGAAATCGTGCTCGGCGTTAACTTTACCGTAGAAGTCCAGCTTGTTGCCGTTCTTGTTATAGATTTCTGCAGCGTTAGCTGCACCGGCTACCAGCAGGGCAGGGATTACCACTGCCAGAATATTGCGCTTCATCATTATTTATTACCCTCATTGGTTTTTTATGACACTCGCCACTGCCGTCAATAAATTCTGTCAATAAATATTTCCGGAACTATTGATGAGAGTTTGGTGTCTTTATGTATCTGACAGGCATCTTTCCATTCGGCGAAGCGTTTCGCTAGCCTGAAAGTGCTACAATTCTCAAGATTAAGTAAGCAAAAGAAATTATGTGTAACTAAATATGTATTTTTGGGAACTTTGTGAACCACCTCAAACTTCAGAACGCCCTGGCGAATTAAACAACAAGCACTATCCTATATATATGAATTCCTTATGATTAATTGAGATAAAGGCGATTCATATAAACAGACGCTAAACGGCTCGTTTTTTCTTATGACTCCAAAAGGCCTTCCGGACGGCTGTAAAAGTGGTTGAAATTTGTGCTATCACTTGAGGATGTAATAATCGCAATAAGAATGGGGTTTATTTTTTGTGGCTGGATATTTCGCGGAAACAAAACGTAACAGGTAGTGGTTGTGACGGGGTGAAGGTTTAAAGACGCTGACTTTGCGCTGACGAAAACTGACAATACAGAATAAAATAATGGCCAGCATAAGCTGGCCATTTTAGTATTGTATCGATTAGAAGCTGGCGTTACGTGGAGTACGTGGGAAAGGAATCACGTCACGTACGTTCTGAACACCAGTAACGTAGGCAATCAGACGCTCGAAGCCCAGACCAAAACCGGCGTGCGGTACGGTACCGTAACGACGCAGATCGCGGTACCAGCTGTAGTCAGCTGGGTTGAGCCCCATCTCTTCCATACGCGCGTCCAGCACGTCAAGACGTTCTTCACGCTGAGAGCCACCGATGATTTCACCAATGCCCGGTGCCAGAACGTCCATCGCTGCCACGGTTTTACCGTCTTCGTTAAGGCGCATATAGAAGGCCTTAATGTCTTTCGGGTAGTTTTTAACGACAACCGGCGCTTTGAAATGCTTCTCGGCCAGATAGCGTTCGTGTTCAGACGCCAGGTCAACGCCCCAGTAAACCGGGTTCTCGAACGTCTCACCGCATTTCTCGAGGATCGCCACCGCGTCGGTATAGTCCACCTGCGCAAAGTCGGCAGAGACGAAACGCTCCAGACGCGCCACAGCATCGCTGTCTACGCGTTCTGCGAAGAATTTCATGTCGTCAGGACGCTCTTCCAGCACCGCTTTGAACACATACTTCAGCATCGCTTCCGCCAGACCCGCAACATCGTCCAGGTCGGCGAAGGCCACTTCAGGCTCCAGCATCCAGAATTCCGCCAGGTGACGGCTGGTGTTGGAGTTTTCGGCGCGGAAGGTTGGGCCAAAGGTGTAGATCTTAGACAGCGCACAGGCGTACGTTTCGCCGTTGAGCTGACCAGACACCGTCAGGAAGGCTTCTTTACCAAAGAAGTCTTTGTCATAGTCCACTTTACCTTCTGGCGTGCGCGGCAGGTTTTCCATGTCCAGCGTCGAAACGCGGAACATCTCACCGGCACCTTCCGTATCGGACGCGGTGATCAGCGGGGTAGACACCCAGAAGTAACCCTGCTCATCGAAGAAACGATGCAGCGCCTGCGCCAGCGTATGACGCACGCGCGCCACCGCACCAATCAGGTTGGTACGCGGACGCAGGTGGGCGACTTCACGCAGATATTCGATGCTGTGGCGTTTTGCCGCCATCGGGTAGGTATCCGGATCTTCAACCCAGCCGGTGACTTCAATGGCAGAGGCCTGAATTTCGAAGCTCTGGCCCTGGCCCGGTGACGCCACAACCACGCCGGTAACAATGACGGAGCAACCGGTTGTCAGTCGCAGAACGTCATCATTGTAATTGGGCAGAGAATTATTAATGACGGCCTGTACAGGATCAAAGCAGGAACCGTCATAGACGGCAAGGAAGGAGATGCCAGCTTTAGAATCTCGGCGGGTACGCACCCATCCGCGCACGGTGACTTCCTGGTCAACGGCGACACGGCCCTGGAGTACGTCGGCTACAGGCACAACGCTCATAATATTCTCTCTGTTAATAGTCGGAAAAAATAAACACTTGTCCACCCTTATGGGGGGATATCTATGTTACCTGCCATCCGCTATCAGACAAGTAAATTTCGCAGTCAAAAGAGAAGAATTGAGAAATAAATAAGGAGAAGGGAGCCATAAAGGCTCCCGTAAGCGCTTAACTGGCTTTTTTGATCAAGGGGAGATCGAACGCTTTGCGCAATGCGCGGACAAACGCTTTGTCATGGCAGATGGTTTTACCCGGGCTGTCGGAGAGTTTTGCCACCGGCTTGCCGTTACATTCCACCAGTTTGATGACGATATTCAGAGGTTTTACCTGAGGAATATCGCAGGTCAGACGGGTACCAATCCCGAAGCTCAGGTTCACACGGCTATTGAAATGGCGATAGAGGTCGACCGCTTTCGCCAGGTCGAGATTATCCGAGAAGACCAGCACCTTGCTCATCGGATCGATGCCGAGTTTTTCGTAATGGGCAATGGCTTTCTCGCCCCATTCAACCGGATCCCCGGAGTCGTGGCGTAATCCCTGGTAACGTTCAGCGAACTCGGGACCAAAGTCGCGCAGGAAGGCATCCATCGTAATACAGTCGGTGAGGGCAATCCCGAGCTGATTCGGGTACTCCTCAAGCCATGCGGCCAGTGCCGCGCGCTGGCTGTTAGCCAGATCGGGGCTGATCTGCTGATGCGCCTGGAACCACTCGTGTGCCTGGGTGCCCATTGGCGTCAGGCTGAGGCGGCGTGCCAGATCGTAGTTGCTGGTGCCAACGAACCACGGCTCCTGCTGCAGACGTTTAACGATGGCCTCCTGAACGTCACGCGAGAAACGGCGACGCGTGCCAAAGTCCATCAGGCGGAAGCGGGACATGTCCAGCCCTTCGGTCAGCGTGGAGAAGGCTGCGAGTTTATTTTCCAGCGCGGCGACCGCCTGCTCGACGCCTTTTTCCGGCGAACGGTAGCGGTGAGCCAGTTCACTGATCACCGCCAGAAGCGGCACTTCCCACATGATCACTTCCCGCCACGGGCCTTCAAGGCGAATATCCAGTTTGCCGTTATCGTTAAGCACGGTGACCTGCTCCGGCTTATAGCGGAAATCGCGCAGCCAGTTCAGGTAATCGGCTTTGAAGAAAGGCAGGCCAGAAAGCCACTGATATTCCTCGTCCTGCAGCGTCAGATGCTGCATAGCATCGACCTGTTCACGAATGGCGTCTGCGTAGATACCGAGCAAGTCGTCGCCGCGACAGCGGAATTCCGCCGCGACGTGAACGTCATAGTAGTGGTGGAAAACGGCTTGCTGCATATGCAGTTTATACGCGTCGGTATCCAGCAACGTATGCAGAACTGGAGAAGCGAATTGAGTCATAGGTGCGCAGTAGCATCCTCTCACAGGAGCGTTTAGTACAATAAACAACTCCGGAGTATACCTTGTTTAGTGATTTATTGAACCCCGATCACAACATAAGCGCGTTTTATGGTCGAGGGCATTTTGTGCCCCGTGTTATACAAATGTAGCAGTAACTATGCTAACCACTTGAATTTAAGGTTTTCTACTGCGCTACTACCATGCTTTGGGGCAGTGATGGGGCAGTGTGTGAAAGCGCCTGGTTGAGCAGAGCAACCTGCTCTCCACTCTTCTCTGACATCCACTTTCCATACACCTTGTAAACCATCTGTGCATCGGTATGCCCCATCTGAGTTGCTATAAAGTTCGGGTTAGCACCAGCTGATAATGACCAGCACGCATAGGTATGCCGTGACTGATAAGCGTTGCGGTAACGAATACCGGCGCGCTTGATTATCGGAGCCCAAATTTTATTAATCGAATTAACCGCGTAGTGATATCCTGTGTGAGACCCACGTTTGACGCATTGAGGGCTGAAAACGAAAGTGCATGGATGTATGACTGACTGGCCATATTCACGCAAATTCACTTCAACCTCATGCTGCCGGCCAAGGCGCGTCAGTTGGGCCTGATTCCTGAGGGCATCAATAGCTGGTTGTATGAGATAAATCACCCTGTCAGTGCCTGCCTCGGTTTTTGGCAGGGTGAACTCATACGTTTGGGTAAGGTTGCGCTTAACCGTAATGGTTCCCGCGGTGAGATCGATGTCTTCCCATGCAAGACCACATAATTCCCCATGCCTCATTCCGGTATAAACGGCGACGGTCCAGAGATTTCGCATCTGCTGGTGGCCGCATGCCTGAATGAACCTGATGAACTCGTCTGTCGTGAGTGGATCTGGTTCGTCTTTTGCCTTCCTGAGACGGTTAATTCCGCTAAACGGGTTTTCCTTTGCGTAGCCATTATCAGTTCCAAACTGGAAGATCTCGGCCATCAGCATCATGTAATTATTCACCGTTGAAGACTTCCGGCCTTTTACCTGTGTACGGTGATCCTTCTTCATTACATGGAAGCCCGTCAGCAACTCCTTCCTGACATACAGCAAATCTTCAGTGGTAACCGCAGAAACCATTTTATTTTCGCCGATGCGCGGAAGCATGTTTTTTATGATGGATTCGTACCTACTCATGGTATTAGAGCTGATCTCCATTCTCTTCAGCTCTGACCATCTTTCGGTAAGCTCCAGCACAGTAATTTCCTTTCTATCCTGACCGAACCGGGCAAGGTTCGGTGAGTTTGGGAATTTTTCCGCATAGTTAAAATTCCCCATCCTTATCGCAAAACAAACCGAAGAACGCAGCTCACCAGCTATCTTGCGATTTTTTGCAGTGTCAGGGACACCGAGGTTTTCCCTGACACGTTTACCTTTATACAGAAACCAGATGCGGAGCGAACCGCCGTGGTTTTCGACGCCTGTCGGGTATGATGCATTAGCCATTAATCCCTCCTGACGTCCAGGAGCGTTGACGAGTGTACTGCTTTTCATGCTGTCTTCGCACCTGGTTGATTTTTTTTCTGAGCCTCGATCCACTGATCAACTGCTTTTCTGTTGTACATGCATTCGCTCGAAGGCTTTGGATTGCCATCTGGTGAAATGTGCAGGTACTCGCGACCAAGCATCCAGGATTCTTTTCTGGCTCGGGTGATGGTTCCGGGCTTAAGCCCGGTAACCGCAATCAGAACCTTTTCGCTAACCCAGTCATTCGGTACCAAAAGAACAACATCGCTCATACCCACCTCACATCACAATCAGATCACGGCAGTGGAACCACACATTATTCAAATTGACCATTTCATCCATTGGCGGCCTCCTTGCTGAATCCAGCATTGATAACGCTTTTGGCAATTTCGCTGGCGGTGGCGTAGGCCAGCTCTCCATCCTCACCACCAACAGCTTTCATCAGTTCATTCTTGAGAACGCTCTCGTAATCGCGTGGCCAGAATTCCGTGGGCATGTCGAAGGCCATGCAGTAGAAGAAGGTGTCGATCGTTATTTTGGCGGCCTCCTCCTCTGTTCTCTCAGGCTGGCGATAACCAGCTTCCCAGATAGCATCGGTCATTGCAGAGGGATCGCCGGCAGCGGATTTAATCAATTGAACAAGCTCGAACAAATTCGACTCACTCATTGCACACCTCCATTTCCCTTTCTACGGACTCACAGCAGCGGCGGAAAATTTCAGCTGATACCTCATTCCTCAGGGCCCTGATGAGCAATTCATCCCGCGATTTTTGACGCTCAATATTTCTCTCTCGCTCCAATTGACGCAATACGGCCAGGCGGGCAGTGATACGTTTCCGTGTGTTCTGCCACTTAACCCGCGCTACATTTGCCCGGTGCCGCCAGCCGTAGTCGTTGTCGATAACGGTTTCAAGCTGCGAATTGATACTGGCAATGACATCTTCAGCCGTGACCAGCGCCTGCAGGTGGTCGTTTATTGTGACCAGTTGGTTAACATCAATGGATTCAGCTTTCATCCAACAATCCTCCAAAGCAGCTTGCATACTCCGATAAAACAGTAGAACCCCGCTGTTAACCCAATCCCCGTAAGGCTGGAGAAGAAAAGAGTAAACATCACCAGCTCAGATACTTTTTTCATTGGCCCGCACCTTTCTTAGTAGCAGTGATGTAACCTTCCCATCCGCCATAACTGTTCACCATATCCCCCAGTCTTGAGAAACAGGCGTTCAACCAGCGAATTCCACGAGGGGTTAGCGTTGGCACCGTGCCCCAGTCGATGAAATCCGAGTTTTTTCGACCCATATAGCGGATGAGATCGAGAATGTTGATGTAATGTGCACGGCGACGCTCCATACTCCATCCCTTATCAGCGAGGTACGAGTCGATGAATCCCTGTAATGCTGTCTGATTAAGCGAAATATCACCGTACTGGTGGCGATATACAGGGCGACGGTGCAGGCTGACCAAATGAAACAAGTAGGCATCACATACACATGTCAGAGCCTGCCGGTGGGCCAGCTCAATAGAGCCAGCCGGATTCCAGATATCATTATTCACTTCAGAAGCCCTCCGGCTTAATGATCTGAAATCGCCCCACTGATGGGTGCTCAAGAATTTGGTATGAATCTGTCGCTTCTTTCTGCCGTGGTGCTCGCTGGTTCCAGATGGCCGCAGCCATATCACGAGCTTGCGGAGCTAGACTCACACTGCAGCAATCGCAACGGACTACAAACATTGGCTCGCCTTCATAAAGCACAGAATCGAAATCTATTTCATCGTTGCCACAAAGTGGGCAAGGAAGCAGTTCCATTATTTGGCCTCCGGTGAATAAATCGCTTTGTCGTGGCTGTACTCGCCATTCCAAGTCTTTTTCATTGGCAGCTCACCTTTCATGTACAGCTGATACAGACGGTGACAGCCTTTCTCCAGCAGTACTGGCGTAAACTTCGTGAAAGCATCCTTGCCGTGCGGGGTGATCTGCGTCTGGTCTTCCGTCAGATATTTGTCGCGGGCATATGAGGCGACGCGCCAGCGCGGATCTTTCTCTGGGTCGCGTTGCTCGTTAAACACCCAGCCACGCTCGGACGCCCACCACATCATTTTGTTGATGTTGACGCCGTTCAGCGCCTTGCTGAATGCTGGGATCGTCATGCCTTTGGTGAAGTGCTTCTCCAGGCTTTCAACAGTGGCGCTGAGGGTCCTGGTTTCGAGTGCAGCGGCTTCGGCGCGTTCTTCGGCTTCAATTACCATCAAGGCAAGTTCTTTTCGGCTAAGTGTCAGCGGTGTTGCCGGCGTTGCAATAGAGGCGCGGCGGGTGAAATAAAACTCAGCCATATCGTCGTAGAATTCCCAGGACTGATCTGTCTCGAGAATTTTGGCGTGGTTAGCTGCACCGCGTTCAGTCCAAAGAGTCAGGGTGCGAGCTTTGCTTGAGATTTGCAGTCCGCTGAAAGAGTTGCGCAAAATTTCAACATCTCCGCTAGAAAGCTTGAAGTAATGTTTACCTTCAACGAACCGGGATTTGTTGCGGTTGAAGTTGTTGGTGATCATCTGCTCGGTTGCGCCATATCCTGCCGCCAGCTGTTCAGTGGTCACAACTCGCTGACCGCGATACTCGATGATCTGCAGGTCACGGGCCGCTACTGGTGCTAATTCTGCTTTCATTGCCATCTTCATTGCTCCTTAATGCAAAACGTGATTGGCTGGCATTGTTTTACCGGTGCGCAGCTGGGCAGCGAGATCTACAAAAATCTCGTCGAGAAACTCTGCGAACCACGAATGACCGACTTCTTTCAGGCGCTGATCGTTGGCGTAGTAGAACTGGTAAACCGCCAGATAGCGTTCCTCAGGCTTGTGCTCGATCAGTGCGCACTCCACATGCTTAATCAGCAGATTTTCAATAAGTTCCCGGGTTAAGCCGAAGGTAAACTCCTCGGTTTTAAACTGGTATTGCCCGTCACGGAGTCCCCAGCGGTTTTCGCAGCTGATGAGATAAAGAAGGGCGACCGTACCGCGCATGGACTGGACGACGGTTTGAGCCCACTCATGCTGCTCTTCTAAAGTAAGGGAGCCCTTGCCATAGCGGTTTTCGTCAAGCATCCAACCAGGAATCGTTACGTCGGATTGCTTCTGGATTTCCTTCAGGCGAGCAACAAGCTGCTTCACGTTATCTTTTTCAAAGTCAGTCATCTGTCTTTCTCCCGGTTATAGGTTTCATGGCTCATTACTTCCCAGTTCTTGCCGCCATCGCGGGATAGTAGCCGCCAGCGGTGATTTACCTTCAGGCTCAGATTCCCGGTGCCGATCATGCGGCAGGGGTGAATCCTCCTCGCTCTGAACTGGCTTAAAACGTGTGCTGCTTTGAGGTGAACCCACTCAGGAATTCGTATCGCTGTCAGCGCCATCAGATCCGGGCCTCCACTTTTTGTTTTTTGACGAACTCAACCAGCTCAGAAATGAGCTCGTCGATTAATTCCTTCCCGCTATCCGTAAGAAATTCACCGCTGCCATTAACATCAACAGCGCTGCTGTAAATTCCCTTAATAGCTTTTACGCCTTCGACATTTCCGTACTCACTGAACGCGAGCCTTTCGAATTTTCGTAATAATCCATCAAGTAAAATCTCTGTTAACTCGACTGTGTTAATGCCGCCTTTATTGAGCTTTATAACAAGGCAGTTACTGCCTGTTTTACGCTGGTGGCGTAATAACGCTGCTTTTAAAATTCGTCGACGATATGTCTCGATTAATTTATCCATTGCGCTGTTCCTCCTCCAAACTCATAACTATTTCCTCTTCTTTTTCGGTCCACCCATGAATCTCAGCGGCGAGGTCATAAACCAGAGCGCATATTGTTTTGAGTTGAAATCTGTCTAACTCGTCGTGATATTCAAATAATGTTTGCGACAAGCCAGACAACTTCTCCGCTTTGATATTCACTTCCTGAATATCCTGTCTTTTTAAAAGGCCCATAATTAACGACCATATGCTTTTTTAAGATAAAGACGAGCGATTACCTCGTAACCGCAGGCCGCATAAAGGCATGCTGTTCTATATGCCGATTTATCAATGATGAAAGTCATACGAAGTGCCTCACAGCCAAAGAAGCGACTACCCGACCGTGAATTTTGATTTCTTTCTGTTCATCGGTGTTAGGGGTGAAAGTTACGTAATGATGGTTATCAGAGATGATTTTTAATGAGCCATCAGCTAATGGCTCGATTCTCTTAATGAAAAGGCATGGGCGACCAAAAGCATCCATTGTGTAAACATAAATGCCAGAGGTAAGCGCACTTCCACCGCAATCAACGAAAGCCACAACCTCACATGGTTCGATGGTCGGCTGCATTGAATCACCTTCCATCCGGCAGCTTTGAACGCGGTTGCCAAAGTCATTAATGTTGTCAGATCCGAACAGCATCTGAGGTGTTTTAACTGGCTGATTAATTGCGACGGAATTTTGCATTTTCATTTCCTAAGGGTGAGTTTGTCCCCACCAAGAAAGGTGTTAATTAAATAATGTTAATTAATTTTAAATTTTGTCGGCTTGCTTGCAGATGGTTTCTTGCAAGTCGTCTAATTTTTCATAAACGATAGTTAGTGTACCGATAGCCGACAATTCCGGAGGCATGCAATCCATAGCGTTAGATAAAGCCATTCTGCAATTGCCAATATCAGCAGACCATGAGTTAAGTTGATTGGACGTTATAATACTTGTTGGTTCTGTAAATTCACCGCACTGCTCGTTTCCTGAAATGAGCCACAGAACATCAGAATGAAGAATGTTAGCCAATTGGATTAACTGGTCAGCAAACGGAACAGTTTTTTCCGTTTCCCAGTTGTTAATGGTTTCGGTTGTTAAACCAAGATGATCAGCCAAAAAATCCTGAGAGAGTCGAAGCGAAGATCTTTGATTTAATATTCTTTTGCCGATGGTTTTGGCTACGGTGATTTGAGTATTCATTTCATTGGCTCCGTTGTTTGCCGATGAATGAACTTTATCTCAAAGATAAATTTTGGTAAATATCTTTTTGATAAATTATGATAAATTAATGGTTATGATATTGATATATATAGTAAATTATTTTGTGCAGGGCATAAAAAAACCAGCAGAAGCTGGTTTTTTATATGTATGAGTCTCACCCCAAACGGTTGTATGACATTTGCCATCTACCGACAACTAAGCCCTGAATGTGAAACTCGCTTTGATCAGTTTCAGATACAAACCATTTTTCGTAAGTTGAATTATCGCTGATGACTACCAGCTTGTCCTTAAGCAGCTGTAAGCGTTTGATATGAAAGTTGTCACCATAAACGAACGCATAAATCCCATCACCTATCAACCGGTTTACCGTAACGTCTATAACGACAAGATCCCCAGGGAAAATAGTCCCGAGCATGCTATCGCCGACAACCGTGCAGATTTTCAGGGAGGTAGGGCTACGCCCACCAAACATCCTTTTAGCCTCCTCTGGATCAAGTTCAATCGATTTAACTATTTCAGGATAGTCCATGTTCATCCTGCCACTTCCGCAACTGAACTCAGTGTCCAGCACCTCAATTCGGTATTGTTGCTGATTTTTTGTCAGTGGATTTATGAAAAAGTTAGGCTTGGTACCAGATGCATCAACATCTGCTCTCTTTGAATCCATCCAGCCATGGGGCAGGCCCATACTTGACTCAATTCTCCTAGCTATTATGTCACCAATGTTACGAGAGGCGTTAGAGCCAGATAACTGACTCAGTTGAGAAGGGGGTATACCAATTTTTTCAGCAATTTGTGCCTTGGTATAACCTTCCACGATGTACTCACCAATCAACCTGTTTAGGTTCTGACGTCGAATGTTTTTTATGTCCATGACCAAATACTCCCACTTTTTAGCAATATGATAAATACCCAATTTGATAAATTTATCTTGCCTCATAGTTATCGTAAAGATAAACTTTACCAAAATGATAAATTGAGGTGTGGGTATGGAAAACGAACTTCTTTCCTGGCGTCGTGCTTCCACTAAAGAAGAATGGCACGCTTTGGCAGTTAAGAGCGGTACATCAATAGGATATTTGAATCTTATTGCCTACGGATACAGAAATGCGTCACCAAAACTTGCAACTTCTATTGAAGCAGCAAGTAGAACTTTTGTGGGTAAAAAACCCATCAAGCGAGAAATGCTTGTTTTCCCACATCCGGGCAATGAGGTGTGACATGTCACATCCAATCACTACCGAAAACCAAGTTAAGCCATTGGATATCGATTATCGCGATCCGCGCGGGGTGATTGTGCATGTCACCGGCTGGAATCGGGATAAGCAGCAGGTGTATTTCACCAGGCAGAATTATCCGCATGAATGCATGCAGCCTGTCTGGAAGTTCCAACAATATTTTACAAAGGTCTCGGAGGCGCAAAATGCGTGATTACGGAAAGGTGTCGTCTGAGTTTTGGTTAGACCAGAACGGCAACAAATGGAAAGTGCCCACGATCAAAGGTCGCCTGAAAATGCGCGTACCCTGCCATCGCGCACTACGCGAATTTGTTCTTTGGCGCGACGGTTTCAAATGCCGTCATTGTGGTAGTCAAGACCGCATTAAATTGGTCGCAGATCACATTGTATCGCGACGTAACGGTGGGGCTCACCACCCAGACAACATGCAGTTTTTGTGTGATTCCTGCAATGCGCGCAAGGCATCCCTGGTTGATGCCAAATTCCAGCCAAGGCCTGATGTAAGTGAGGTTATTTGTTCTGATGGAGGGGTGATTGATGGCACGCATTAGAACAATTAAACCTGAGTTCTGGACTGATGAGAAGATTGTCGAATGCTCATTTGAGGCGCGCCTGATGTTTATCGGAATGTTCAATTTTGCCGACGACAAAGGCAATCTGGTGCGCTCCCCGAAGCGTATCAAGATGCAGATTTTCCCTGCGGACATGATCGACTGCGAGCCGTTAATTAAAGAACTTAGCCTGGCTGGGTTAATCAGTGAGTATTCAGTGAATGGTGTTGAATATATTCACATTGATGGTTTTTCTAAACACCAGAAAATTAACCGACCATCCGCAACAACAATACCTACTCCAGAAGAAGTCGCTGATAGCTCACGGAAACCAGCACCTAATTACATGGATGGTTCAGTGAATGATGATGAAAAACAAACATATGATTCACATGCAAGCAATGGAGTTAACACTGAGGACTCACTGAGTGCTCACGGCGAACTCACTGACGGAAGGGAAAGGAAGGGAAGGGAAGAGGAAAGGAATAAAACTAATTTGTCCGATTCGAATCGGACTGATGGCGATAAACCTGACGAGTCGAAAGGGAAACCTTCACAGGAAAAACCTGATTCAGAATCAGATGATGCTGAAGGCCAAGATCCAGTCGATGTCGCTTTCGAAAATATTTTTTGGGGGGCAGGTCTGAGAAAGGATGCCAAGGTCAAGGCTAAGTCAGCGTTCAGGACCAAATATCGCGACTGGAAAAAAGCGAACCGAGGTACGCCTGAGAACTTCGCCGTTATGCTGGCTGAAGATATCAGCCTCCGGGTGAAAACACAGCAAATGGGGTTCGACAAACTCCTGCCAGCGTCATACCTGAACGGAGAGCGCTGGAACGATGAAAAACCAAATGGAGCTCCTCAGATATCCGCAAGCGCAAACGCCATCGGCGGGACAGGGGCTTCCTGGTTCGCAAAACCAAGTGACGGTTCGGCTGAGGTATTTATCAGCCAGGCAGCCATTGACCGCATGAAGCGCGGAGCTAACCGCCCATGAAAAGAATCCTCAAACGTCTACTGGTTACTGGCTATAACCGCGGTTTTTTGCGTGAGGAATTCGTGACTATGTGCTTTATAAAATTCGATTTACGGAGTGTGTGATGACCCCTGCTGAGTTATCTGAAAAATTGTGGGACAACGCCGAAAGAGTTGCGAAATACCTGCTTCCACGAGGACACCTCGAGGGCAAGGAGTGGTGCGCTGGTAATACCAATGGTGATGCCGGTAAGAGCCTGAAAATCAATCTCGGTGGTAAGAAGACTTGGGCAGATTTTGCAAGCGGCGACAGCGGAGACCTGCTTGATCTTTGGGTGCTGGTGCGTAACTGCCAGCTGCACGACGCTATGCGGGAAGCGAAAGAGTTCCTTGGGCTGAAGGACGACGATAACCACTTCGAGGTGAAGAAAAAAACCTTCTCACGGCCAACCAAAAAAGGCGTTAAAAAGGCGAGCCATTGCTACGACTACCTCTCTTCCCGTGGCATCACCCGAGAGACAGCTGATCAATTCCGTGTTTCAGACGCAGTCGTCTGGTACCACGATGAAAACCGCGAAATTCCGGCAGTGGCGTTTCCGTATCTTCGCAACGGTGAGCTGTTGCAGGTAAAGCGAATCGGCACTGAACGACCAAATGGCAAAAAGTTGATCATGGCTGAAGCTGATTGCGAGCCATGTCTGTTTGGCTGGCAGGCTATGGACGCGAAAGCTCGTGCTGTTGTGCTTTGCGAAGGAGAGATTGACTGTATGACCTACTCGCAATTCGGTATCAGTGCTCTATCGGTACCGTTCGGCGGTGGAAAAGGGGCCAAACAGCAATGGATCGAATACGAGTATCACAACCTCGACCGATTCGAAGAAATTTGGTTAAGCCTCGATAACGATGATGTAGGGCGCGAAGCCGCAAAAGAAATTGCTCGTCGTCTAGGGGAGCATCGTTGCCGCCTGGTAGAGCTGCCGCACAAAGATATCAATGAATGTCTGACCTCCGGGATGAGCGAGGATGAAATCTGGCACTACTTGGGGACCGCTAAATTCTTCGACCCTGATGAACTCTGCTCTGCGGGTGATCTCCTTCAGGAAACACTGGATGCGTTCGAGCATCGAGATGTTGGATTATTTTCCAGCCCGTGGGATTCGCTGAACAGTAATTTCAAATTCCGCGCCGGCGAGCTGACGCTGGTTAACGGAGTAAACGGCCACGGAAAAACCGAGCTGGTGGGACATATCGCCGTCAATGCCATGAGCCAGGGAGTCCGGGTATGCATTGCCTCGCTGGAGCTTAAGCCTGGGAAAATGTTGGCTCGTCTTACCCGGCAAACCATTTGTAGAAAAAACCCAGAACGTACTGAAATCATCATGACTAACGAGTGGTTTTCTGATCGTCTTTGGGTGTTCAAACTCACTGGAACAGCCAAGGCCGATCGACTGCTGGAAATATTTGCCTATGCCAGACGCCGCTATGGAATCGATCTTTTCGTTATCGACAACTTGGCAAAATGTGGACTCGATGAGGAGGACTACGGTGGACAAAAAGAATTTATCGATACCCTCTGCGACTTTAAAAACGAGCACAACTGCCATGTTCTGCTGGTAACGCATGCCAGAAAAACAAACGAAGCTGCACCAACAGGGAAAATGGATGTTAAAGGCACTGGCGCTTTAACTGACATGCCCGACAACGTTATGGCCGTCTGGCGTAATATCCCGCGCGAACTGGCCCAGCGCAAAGCTGAAAGAATGGGGTATGAGAGTCTTGATAAGGACGAACAGACTGCTATCCAAATGCCCGCCTCGATGATCCGCCTGTTGAAACAACGTGAAGGAGAAGGCTGGATCGGAGACATAGGGGCTAACTTTGATTCCCGCTCACACCAGTTTATCGAGGGTGATAAAGGGCCCTTCAATTATTTGGCCGGCAAACAGCAAAGTGAAATTGATATTGAGTGGGAAGCCACCAACGCAACGAGGTATTAAAATGGATCGTCTAATTAGAGAAATGTCGTATCTCTTTACCAAGCAGCGTTTTTTGGAGCTTCAGGAAACGGCAAAAGACATCGCAATCGGTCATAGTGATTTCCCTGAGTGTTTCGGTCTTATTGCTGACGCCATCGCTGAATTTGTTGAAGACACTCCTGATGATGAGTGGCGAGAGCATGAAAAAATCCTTATGCACTACGTTGCTATGCGTGTTCTGACGCTGTGGGGTAACGGCGATAAAATGACTGATGTCCAGTGGGCGCACCCTGGCTGGTTTGGCACTGCTGAAAAGGGGGAAACCATTCAATGAAGTTGGAAACATCACTCAAACATTTCAGCCCTCAGGGAATGCACATCAGCGACGACGTGAAAGGAACCTCTCCGGACCGCCTTACAGGAACAGATGTAATGGCGGCGATTGGCACCACCAGCAGCCGTGCGCGCTTCGGCCTGGCTGCTTTCTTTGGCAAGGCCGGCATCAGCAAAACAGATGAACAGCTCGCAGTTCAGGCGCTGGCTCGTTACGCGATGGAAACGGCACCAAAGAATGTTCGCAAAGCAGTTGGTGGGCATTTTGGATGGTGCATGCAGATGCTGGCGCAATTTGCCTTTGCTGATTACTCCCGTTCGGCGGCTACCAGCGTGACATGCCACAGTTGCAGCGGTACCGGGTTTATCTCCGGGAATGAGGATGTGGTTAAACATCCTGGTATTTTCGACGCCGACGGTGCCGAAGTAGTGGCCCCAAAGATTAAAAATGAGCTGGTGAAAAGAGTTTGCGAAACATGCGGAGGAAAGAAAGTGATCCTTGCCCGGTGCAGGTGTGGCGGTAAAGGAGAAGTGTTGGACCGCAAAGCGACTAAAGACCGCGGCGCACCGGTTTTCAAAACGTGTGAACGTTGCTCTGGTAATGGCTTCTCTGCTATCTCCTCGGCGACGGTACACCGTGCCATTCTGAAGCGCCTACCGGACCTCCATCAATCCTCATGGTCACGCAACTGGAAACCCTTTTTTGAAATGCTGGTGGACACTCTGCGCCAGGGGGAGCGTCACGCGGCGGTAGAATTTGAGAAGGCAACAACTTATTAATATGATCGGAGCAAATAGCGACACTTTTTTGCACGTTAGTGTTGACTTTGCATAAAAGTGTCCTGTATGCTTCTAATCGTGGAAGATACCGTCCAAACGAAATTAATCATTGAAACCCTGCCTCGGCGGGGTTTTTGCTTTTCTAAGGCTGCCAATGGGTGGCCTTTTTTGTTTCCCCTCGTTCTGAGAGGACTCATGGCGATGATGTATTGACCGCTAGAATGGATTAGTCGTAACTTATTATTGTGGTGAATCCTTTCTAAGCGAAAGGGCGTTCCAGTCAACTGCTATCTGCAGGTATGCGCGCGGCTTTGCTGACTGGGGTTGAGTCACCGGGAGGCACCCGGCACCATGACAATAACAATATAAGTTTCAAATTCCTTGAGAGCCTGCTATAAAAAGCAGGCCTTTTTTTATGGTTTTGTAATCTGCTGCTACGCTTTGAGTTGTGGGAAGTAACTGAATGCCCGATGGTTCTCTTGAACCGATAGTGAATCAGCCGATACAGCTTCACTTCTGAGCATAGGTCTTACTCACACCTACCTTACAAATAGTCAACTCATTGGCCCGCCATCAAAAGCGGGCTTTTTTTATTTCAGGCTCAAGGAAACATCATCGACACGCCTACTTGTTAAATCGTCCCGAGGGCCTGACCCTTTTCAAACAAACACAGCACCCGCTAACTACGCGAGGTGAGAGCATGTATCGCATGGAAAAAATAACCACTGGTGCTGCCTATGGCGCTTCAGCCGGGAGCATCCTAAACGGCATGCTTAATGCCTACAGCCCCGAGCAGTGGAACGCTATCGGCGTGCTGGTGGGTATCATCATTGCCGTACTGACGTATCTGACAAATCTCTATTTCAAGATCCGCGAAGACAACCGCCGCAGCAGGAGCCGAGATGAACCCAACGTTGAGGAATAAGCTGGTGGGTGCCATCGTTGGCGGATCAGGGGCAATCACTATTGCTGCAGTAATGCTGGGCAATGCGGATGGACTCGAAGGTCGGCGTTATTACGCCTATCAGGATGTGGTCGGCGTCTGGACTGTTTGCGATGGGCACACCGGAGCGGACATTCGCCGCGGTCACCGCTACACCGACAAAGAGTGCGACAACCTGCTTAAGGCAGATCTGCGAAAGGTGGCAAACGCCATCGACCCGCTGATCAAGGTTCGCATCCCTGATCCAACCCGCGCCGCGCTTTACTCCTTCACCTATAACGTGGGCTCTGGTGCCTTCGCCAGTTCCACGCTGCTGAAGAAGTTGAACGCTGGTGATGTGCCGGGGGCATGCAAAGAACTGCAGCGCTGGACGTATGCCGGTGGTAAGCAGTGGAAGGGGCTGATCACCCGTCGTGAGATTGAGCGTGAAGTATGCGAGTGGGGCCAGAAATGAGCCGATTAACAGCAATCATCTGCGCTGTCGTTATCTGCCTGCTGGTCTCCATGGCCTGGGCGATTAACCATTACCGCGATAACGCCATCACCTACAAAGACCAGCGCGACAAAGCCACCAAGAACCTCCGCCTGGCTAACGCCACCATCAAAGATATGCAGACCCGCCAGCGTGATGTCGCTGCACTGGATGCCAAATACACGAAGGAATTAGCAGATGCGAATGCTGAGAATAACAGGCTTCGTGCTGATGTTGTCGCTGGTAAGCGTCGGCTGCAAATCGCCGCCACCTGCTCCAAAGACGAAACCACCGGATCCTCCGGCCTGGTTGATGGTTCAAGCCCTCGACTTACAGCAGATGCTGAACTCAATTATTGGCGTCTCAGAGACGGGATCGCCGCCGTCACAAAGCAACTGACCGGCCTGCAGGAATACGTTCGGACTCAGTGCCTGAAATAATACGGAGGTGAGCATGTATTCGTATGGCGAAAGACCGCCTACGCATTCCACACTGCAATGCCGGGGTCATGCATCCGTTACCACATGAATAACCAAGCCTCGCAATAGCGGGGCTTTTTAATGCGCATCGCACGCGCACATCAAAGAAAGTCTTTCAGCTGTGAGCCTGGGCAAACCGTTAACTTTCGGCGGCTTTGCCGTGCGACAGGCTCACGTCTAAAAGGAAAATTAAAATGTCAGAACCTTCAATCGTCCCTTACGTAAAAACCACTCCCAAACCTTTTGGTGTGGACGTCGAATGGAAATGGCCGGGTGGCTGCGCGGTGCTAGAACTGCAATGCCTTCATGAAGATGGCCGACTTATGAAAGAACGCATCTTCTGGCCAGCTACCGTATGCCTTATTTCCGGCCTCAAAGCTGGTGAGAGATTGCAGGTGCGCCTGCGTCCAATTGCAGAAGATGGCTCAGCACGAGATTGGCGAGCCGGTGACTGGATCGAAGGGGTTTCTTCTGTCGATACCGAAGAGATTATTGAGGCGCTGGACGAAGAGATCCGTAACAGCGATGCATTCAAAGTCCTGAAAGATGGCTGGTCTTTCGAAAAGAGCGGGGTGCTGATTATTAATAACGGCGAGGTGTTCGTTACCGATGCGAAGATCGACGATGCCGTATTGTCTAAGAGCTACATCGTTAAATTAAACGTCGCCGGCAAAGGCAAGCCGCACGAAGCTGGCATGACCCTCGGAGTTGAAGAAGGAAAGCAGCAGGCAACGTTTAAGGCTGATCGCTTTAAGGTCCATGAAGCCGCTCAATCAGCCAGCAATAATGAAGAGACGGCCTTCAATGGTGGTCTGGCTTTTGGTGGTTTCCCTGGGGCAATTAGTCATGATGGAGCTAATCCCGCTGATGGCAATAATGCCACCGCTGAACCAATCAGTTCAATTGCTTCAGCGACAGGCACAGCCACCAAGGCGCGACTAACCGACGAGATGCAAGAACTGGTTCTCAAGGCTGTACGTGAAAGCGATCTGTTCACATCCCTTCAGACTGCGATAGCTGCCAAGGCAGCGTCAACCGCCGGCCTGCAACAGGCAGTGAATGACGCAGTGAGCAATGCTATTCGCAACGCACTGAAGCCTGGCGGTCTGCTCTATGGTAAGTGCTAATGCCAGCGGCCATCCCCCGCGCCTGTCGTAAGCGTGGCTGCTCCGGGACTACAACCGACCGCTCTGGATATTGCGAACATCACCGCAATGAAGGCTGGCAGCAGCATCAGCGAGGGCAGAGCAGGCATCAGCGAGGTTATGGCAGTAAGTGGGACAGGCTGCGCCAAATCGTTCTCGACAGAGATAAACACCTTTGTCAGGAATGCCTGCGAAATGGAAGGTATACACCCGCTGAGACGGTGGACCACATCAAGCCGAAAGCTCACGGCGGTACTGACGATCTCTCTAATCTGGAATCAATTTGCCGCGGCTGCCATAAAGCCAAGACAGCACGCGAACGCCTGAACAGAAATTAAGTAACGAGGTGAAGATGACTGAATCGAAATATGGTTCAGGGCTTCCGCACGCCCATGCTGCCTGCATTGTGGATGGATGCGAATTATCGGTACGATCCCGTAACAGCCACTACTGTGAAAAGCATTACATGCGCGTCCGGCGTCATGGAACGACAGAGAAGCTCAGCACAAGAAAGGATGGCAAGCTGGAGCACACTGGCGGATATCTGCTGGTGTATGCGCCCGATCATCCTTTGGCATGTGGGAGTCCTCGTGTTTACGAGCACCGGAAAGTCTATTACGACAAACATGGGGCTGGACCGTTCCGTTGTCACTGGTGTGCAAAAACCGTTGGCTGGGACACCCTTCACATCGACCACCTCGATGACTGTAAGACCAATAACGAGCCTGACAATCTTGTGCCAAGTTGCCCTGTGTGCAATCAGAAGCGAGGCGTAGACAAGATGAGAAAGACAATGCGAGAGAACTCCGACCGCAGATATACCGCTCACGGCAAGACGATGTGTCTTAACGAATGGGCGGATTACCTGGGTATTTCGAGAAACTCCATTGAGTATCGACTGAAGGCAGGCTGGGACATCAGTATGGTGTTCAGCCCTCGCATTGGTAACAGTGGTCCCCCGAGCCGGAAACTGGCGAAAATCGTGCATGAGTCGGTTAAATGATATCTGCTCTCATTTGCGCGGTCTGGGGGAGGGCGGGTAAAAACCTCAGGGAAATCACCCTAAAGGACCGCCGCCTAACCTCTTTTCACATCGCCGCAGGTTAGAAAACTTTTTTTAGGGGTCCCCCACTCGATGATTAATAGGAGTTTTCGATTATGTCTGGACCACCGAAAACCCCGACCCATCTACGTTTGGTGAGGGGTAACCCATCAAAACGCCCGATTAATGAAAACGAACCTAAGCCAGCTGCAGGGGTACCCCCAACGCCGAAGCATTTCGACAAGCAGGGGAAGTACTGGTTTAAACGGATGGCCGACGAGCTCGATGCTATCGGTGTGATGTCTCAACTGGACGCCAGAGCCCTTGAGCTGCTGGTTGAGGCTTATACCGAATACCGGCACCACTGCGACACGCTTGAAATTGAGGGGTACACCTACCGGACCGAAACACAGAGCGGGGATGTGATGATCAAAGCTCACCCGGCAGCCATCATGAAAGCTGATGCCTGGAAACGCCTTCGCGCCATGCTCGGAGAGTTCGGGATGACACCAGCCAGCCGCTCGAAAGTGAATGCAAAAGGTCCTGATGCGGTTGACCCGCTGGCCGAGTTTATGAAAGCGAGGGATTAATGGCTAAGGTTGCAGAAGGCATCCGCTACGCCGAGAGGGTGGTGGCGGGGGAAATAATTGCCTGTGAGTATGTGCGCCTTGCCTGCCAGCGTTTTCTTGACGATCTGGCACACGGCGAAGAGCGCGGTATTTTCTTCAGTGAGCCACGCGCGCAGCACATTCTGAATTTCTATAATTTTGTTCCTCACGTAAAGGGCGCGCTGGCAGGCCAGCCTATTGAGCTGATGGACTGGCATGTTTTCATCCTGATTAATATTTTTGGTTTTGTTATCCCGCTGGTTAACGAAGAGACGGGGGAAACCGTTCTGCGTAACGACGGCAGCGGTCGGCCGGTGATGGTTCGGCGTTTCCGTACAGCAGATGTTGAGGTGGCCCGTAAAAATGCCAAATCAACACTTTGCTCCGGCGTTGGGCTCTATATGGCTGGCGCTGACGGCGAGGGTGGTGCGGAGGTTTATTCCGCTGCAACCACCCGTGACCAGGCGCGAATTGTTTTTGAAGACGCGAAAAATATGGTCAAGAAGGCGAAAGCCACTCTTGGGCGGATCTTCGAATTCAACAAGCTCGCTATCTACCAGGAGCAAACGGCCTCCAAATTCGAGCCTTTATCATCAGATGCGAACAACCTCGACGGCCTGAACATCCACTGCGCCATCGTCGACGAGCTGCATGCACATAAAACCCGTGATGTATGGGACGTTCTGGAGACGGCAACCGGCGCGCGCCTGCAGTCGTTGCTTTTCGGCATTACCACAGCGGGCTTCAACAAAGAGGGTATCTGCTACGAACTGCGTGATTACGCCATCAAGGTGCTGCGTGGACTGGTAAAAGACGATACGTTTTTTGCCATCATCTACACCTTAGATGAAGGTGACGATCCCTTTGATGAAAAAGTCTGGCAGAAGGCGAATCCGGGGCTGGGTATCTGTAAGCGCTGGGATGACCTGCGCCGCCTGGCTAAAAAGGCGAAAGAGCAGGTTTCGGCCAGGATTAACTTTTTCACCAAACACATGAATATCTGGGTAACAGCTGAGTCTGCCTGGATGGACATGATGAAATGGGAAAAATGCGAGTTTATCGCCCCGCAGCACGAACTTAAAACCTATCCCTCCTGGGTAGGCGTTGACCTTTCAAACAAAATTGATATCTGTGCAGCCGCTAAAGTCTGGCGCGCGCCAGGTGGCCACGTTCATGCGGATTTTAAATTCTGGCTGCCCGAAGGACGCCTTGAGAAATGTTCACGCCAGATGGCAGAGCTCTATCGTAAGTGGGCCGAGATGGACAAGCTGATCCTTACCGACGGGGATGTAATCGACCATGCTCAGATTAAAGAAGAGCTGCAGGTGTGGGTTGCTGGCGAGAGTCTGAAAGAAATTGGCTTCGACCCGTGGAGTGCGACGCAGTTCAGCCTTGCGCTGGCAGAAGAAGGGCTGCCGCTGGTGGAAGTACCGCAGACGGTTCGCAATTTCTCTGAGGCGATGAAAGAGGTCGAAGCACTGGTATACGGTGGCCGCTTCCATCACAGCGATCACCCGGTAATGAACTGGATGATGTCCAACGTAACCGTCAAACCTGACCGGAACGAGAACATTTTCCCGAACAAGTCCACACCAGAGGCCAAGATTGATGGCCCGGCGGCATTGTTCACAGCAATGAGCCGCGTTCTGGTTAACGGTGGTAACGACCAGCAGGATCTCTCCGGATTCTTCAATAATCCCATCATGGTAGGTTTCTGATGAAAAAAAACAAACAGCCAGGCAGGGTGAAAAGCGCTCTGCTTAACTGGCTTGGTGTGCCTATCAGCCTGACTACCGGCACGTTCTGGGAGGAATGGTTTGGCACCAGCAGCAGCGGAAAGGTGGTCACGGCCGATAAAGCCATCCAGCTATCGGCTGTGTGGGCATGCGTAAGACTGTTAAGCGAGTCTATTTCAACCCTTCCGCTGAAAATATACGTTCGACAGCCTGACGGTTCGCGCAAAGCGGCAACCGATCATCCGGCCTATTCGATACTGTGCCGCCGCCCCAATTCAGAAATGACACCATCACGCTTTATGTTGATGGTGGTCGCCAGTATTTGCCTGCGCGGGAACGCCTTCATTGGGAAGAAATTCATCGCAAACCGCCTGGTTTCGCTGGTGCCTTTACTGCCGCAGAACATGGTGGTTAAACGTCTCGTGACCGGGGCGCTGGAATACAAATACACTGAAAACGGTAACGAGCGCGTCATTCCCGTCAAAAACATCATGCACATTCGCGGGTTCGGTCTGGATGGCGTTTGCGGCATGATGCCGATGAAAACAGGCCGGGATGTGATCGGTTCTGCAATGGCGGTTGAGGAGTCTGCTGCGAAGATATTTGAACAGGGGCTTCAGAGTTCAGGTTTTCTCTCCGCTGAGAATGCGCTGACAGACGACCAACGTGAAAGACTTCGTGGCTATATGGCATCATTCACCGGCTCCAAAAACGCCGGAAAAATTATGGTTCTTGAAGGCGGCCTGAAATATCAGGGCGTGACCATGAACCCGGAAGATGCTCAGATGCTCGAAAGCCGCGCATTTAGCATTGAGGAGATCTGCCGCTGGTTTCGCGTTCCGCCTTTCATGGTTGGTCACACCACGAAACAAAGTAGCTGGGCATCCAGCCTTGAGGGGATGAACCTGCAGTTTCTGACTCATACCCTTCGACCGCTGCTGGTAAATATTGAGCAGGAAATTGGCCGGTGCTTACTCGACAGCGATGATGACGTGTTCGCGGAATTCTCCGTTGAAGGACTGCTGCGCGCCGACAGCGCAGGTCGTGCTGCATACTATACCAGCGCGCTTCAAAATGGCTGGATGTCCCGTAATGACGTTCGTCGTCTTGAGAACATGCCGCCGATTGAAGGTGGCGACATTTACACCGTTCAGCTCAACCTGACGCAACTTAAAAATCTCGAAAGCAGTAACCCTGCAGTTCAGGCACTTGCCCTGCGAGAGCTGCATAACCACGTATTCCCCGATATTTCCTTTGAACAATCTCCGCTGAAACAGGCCGCTTAGGAGCAATTTCCTGATGAGCAAAAAACAACTTCCGGTAGCACCGGCGGGTCGCCCCTGCGCGCGCGTTACCTGTGAAACATTACCGTCCGCACTGGACCGCTGGGACGGCGGGATCAAAGCGGCGTCCACCGACGATAACAGCATTTCTGTTTTCGATGTTATCGGGCAGGACTATTGGGGCGAAGGGGTAACAGCTAAACGTATTGCCGGTGCGCTTCGGGCGATGAATGGCGCCGACGTCACGGTCAATATTAACTCCCCTGGCGGTGACATGTTCGAAGGCCTGGCAATCTACAACCTTCTGCGTGAATACGAAGGCCGTGTGACGGTGAAGGTGCTCGGTATTGCCGCCAGCGCCGCCTCGGTCATTGCGATGGCCGGGGATGATATTCAGATCGGTCGTGGTGCCTTCCTGATGATCCACAACTGCTGGGTCTACGCGATGGGTAACCGCCATGATTTTGCTGAACTGGCACAGTCACTGGAACCCTTCGATACCGCTATGGCTGATATCTACGCGGCGCGCTCCGGCCTTGATATGGCCGCCGTGCAGAAGCTGATGGACGCGGAAAGCTATATCGGTGGCAGTGATGCTGTGGCGAAGGGACTGGCAGATAGCCTGCTTTCTGCTGATGCGGTCAGCGACGGCGACGAATCGCCTGCAGCCGCGCTTCGCAAACTTGATGCATTGCTGGCCAAGACCAACACCCCGCGCTCTGAGCGCAGAAAACTCATTAAAGCCTTATCCGGTGGCATGCCTGGCGCTGTCACCACCAACGACGGTACGCCGGGCGCTGCCGAAGACATCAAACCTGAAACCATCAATTCACTTGAAAGCGCCCTGGCGGCGTTAGTCAAATAAGGACCCTTTATGTCTGAAGTAAACGATATTCTGAAAAAAGTCACTGCCAGCATTGAAGAAGCAACCGGCAAGTTCAACGCGAAAGCAGAAGAAGCCGTCAAAGAATCGCAGAAGTCTGGCAAGCTGTCAGAAGAAACAAAGGCAGCCGTCGATAAAATGGCTTCTGAGTTCAACGCCCTGCGTGAGGCAGAAAAAACGCTGAAGGCAGCGATGGGCGAACTGGAGCAACATGTTGCCCAGATGCCGCTGGCAAACGCGAAGCATGTTGTGGAATCAATCGGCCAGCAGGTGATCTCTGCTGAAGCGCTGAAAACCTTTGCTGCAGGTATTGAAGGTGGCAAACGTATCAGCATCCCTGTGAAGGCTGCTTTGACTTCTGCGGATGTTACTGATGGTGTTGTGGAGCCTCAGCGCCTGCCGGGTATTGATACGGCGCCGAAGCAGCGTCTGTTTATCCGCGATCTGATTGCGCCTGGTCGCACTTCTTCCCCGGCTATTTTCTGGGTGCAGCAGACGGGCTTTACCAACAACGCGAAAGTGGTTCCTGAAAATACGCAGAAACCATACAGCGAAATTGAGTTCACGCCGAAAATCACTGGCGTCAGCACCATCGCCCACCTGTTCAAAGCATCTAAGCAGATCCTTGATGACTTCGCACAGCTGCAGTCCACCGTTGATGCCGAAATGCGCTACGGGCTGAAGTATGCAGAAGAGCAGGAAATTCTCTTCGGTGATGGTACCGGCGTTCATCTGCATGGCATCGTTCCTCAGGCGTCGGCGTTTAATCCAGCGTTCACTGTCGAACAGCAGAGCGGGATTGATGATCTGCGTCTGGCAATGTTGCAGGCGCAGCTGGCGCGCTTCCCTGCATCCGGTCACGTTCTTCACTTCATTGACTGGGCGCGGATCGAGCTGACAAAAGACAGCCTGGGCCGTTACATCCTGGCTAACCCGGCGGCACTGACTGGCCCGACTCTGTGGGGTCTGCCGGTTGTTGCAACGGAAGCGGCAGCCTTCCAGGGTAAATTCCTGACCGGTGCATTCAACGCTGGCGCGCAAATCTTCGACCGCGAAGATGCGAACGTGGTGATCTCCACGGAGAACGCCGACGACTTCGAGAAAAACATGATCACCATCCGTTGCGAGGAACGTCTGGCGCTGGCCGTCAAACGCCCTGAGGCATTTGTATACGGTGCATTCCGCACTGGCGCTGGTAGCTGATGAAATAGCGGCCTTCGGGCCGCTTTTACAGGTGGGAAAATGAAACTGATTGCACTTAAACCGATTTATTTCGGCGGTACCGTCGTTACTGAGGGGCTTCCGCTGGAAACTCTGGAACAGCACGGTCGCGAGCTCATCAAAAAAGGCTATGCGATGCTCGATGAATCAGAAAATCCTGCAGAGCAGGAACAGCAGCAGGAACAGCAGCAGGAACAGCAGCAGGAACAGCAGCAGGAACAGCCGGAAGTAAAAGCGGACAAGAAGGCGAAAAAATAATGGTCGACCTTGATGTGGTGAAACAGCACTGCCGCATTGATACCGATTTTTCCGGAGACGATGCCCTGCTGACTTTATACACCGGTGCGGCGGCGCGTTACGTCCAGACATGGACAAGGCGAACGCTCTATGAAAACCAGAGCTCCCCTGGCTACGCAGATGACCCGGACCCGATTCTACTGAATGATGATGTTAAAGCGGCCATGTTATTGCTGATAGGTCACTGGTATGCCAACAGAGAATCAGTTTCCGTCGGTCAGACTGTTGCAGAGGTCCCGTTTGCAGTTGAAGCCTTGCTGCAGCCATACCGAATTTACGGGGTATAGGAGGACTTTATGCAGGCCGGAAGACTGAGAGACAGGGTGGTGGTTCAGAACCTCACAACATCCAGAGATCCTTCTGGCCAGCCTGTTGAAGCATGGCATGACGGCGCAGAAACCTGGGCAGAAGTAAAGGGCATTAGTGGCCGCGAGCTGGTAGCCGCTGGTGCTGAAACCGCAGTCGCCACTATCAGGGTATGGACACGATTTCGTAGCGATATAACTGCTGCGTCCAGACTCAGGGTTATGACTGGCGCGTTCAAGGGGGCCATTTTGAATATCATTGGTCCGCCAATCCCTGACTCTCGCGGTGTTCAGCTCGAAATTCTTTGCAAACAGGGTACCGAAAAATGATTGAGACGAGCCTCGATTTTTCCGGGCTGAATGACATCGCAAAGGATCTGGAGGCGCTTAGCCGCGCTGAAAACAACAAGGTTCTGCGTGATGCCACGCGCGCTGGCGCCGAAGTGCTTAAGGAAGAAGTGATCGCCCGCGCTCCGGTGCGTACTGGGAAACTGAAAAAAAACGTGGTGGTGGTGACCCAAAAAAGCCGTCGCCGAGGCGAAATTTCTTCCGGCGTCCATATTCGTGGTGTTAACCCGCGCACCGGGAACAGCGATAACACGATGAAGGCGAATAACCCGAGAAACGCCTTTTACTGGCGCTTTGTGGATCTTGGCACTGCGAACATGCCTGCGCATCCTTTTGTGCGACCCGCTTACGATACGCGCGAGGAAGAGGCCGCCAGCGTCGCCATTGCCAGGATGAATCAGGCTATTGATGAGGTACTGAGCAAGTGAATGAAGATAATATCTACGCTTTGCTTTCTTCCCTGGCAGAAGGGCGGGTATATCCCTACGTTGCGCCATTAGGTAGTGACGGAAAACCGTCTGTCTCGCCACCCTGGATTATTTTTTCCATCGTCGATGATGTTTCCGCTGACGTGCTGTGCGGCCAGGCAGAGAGCAGGGTTTCCATTCAGGTAGATGTGTATTCCACTACGATCACTGAATCACGCACCCTGAGAGATTTGGCGCTCGCTTCGCTTAAGCCCTTAAACCCTACAGAGGTGGTAAAAATCCCCGGTTACGAGCCAGATTATCGGCTCTACCGTGCCACCCTGGATTTTAAAGTTACCCCCTGACAATTAATTCACCCAACGAACCCGCTTAATGGCGGGTTTTCTTTTTCCAGGAGACAGCTATGTCTGCACTTTATGAAAAATCGCAGCTGACGAAGATCCTTATTTCCTCCCTGCCAGCCACCAAAGAAACGATGGATTCCGCAACCTTCCTCGATCTGAGTTGCACCATCAAAGAAATTCAGTTCACCGGTGGTCAGAAGCAGGATATCGACGTAACAACACTTTGCTCTACCGAGCAGGAGAACATCAACGGCCTGCCTTCTCCGTCAGAAATCTCTCTGTCCGGCAACTTCTACAAGAATCCGGCGCAGGACGCCTTGCGTGATGCGTATGACAACGATACGACCTACGCTTTCCAGGTCATCTTCCCGTCCGGCAAGGGCTTTAAGTTCATGGCTGAAATCCGCCAGCACACCTGGTCTTCCGGTACCAACGGCGTAGTGGCGGCAACGTTCTCCCTGCGCCTGAAAGGTAAGCCTGAAAACATCGAGTCTGGCTCCTGAGAGGTCGCATGAAGAATATTAAAAATCTCGCCCTGGCTAAGATGTCGGGTTTTCGTCATAAGACGGTCGCCGTTCCTGAGTGGGAAGGCGTCAAAGTGGTTCTGCGTGAGCCGTCTGGTGAAGCCTGGCTGCGCTGGCAGGAAGTGGTGAAAGCGGGTGCTGATGATGAAAATGTGTCGGTATCGGAAAAGGCACACCGTAATCTTTGCGCTGACGTGGTGCTCTTCATTGACGTTCTGTGTGACACCGATAAGCAACCGGTATTCAGCGTAGACGAAGAAGAGCAGGTGCGTGAAATCTACGGACCCGTCCATTCACGCCTGCTCAAACAGGCGCTTGACCTGATCAACAACGCGGACGAAGCGCGGGAAAAGTCTCAACCCCCGGCGTAAAGTTTCTGATGTCGCTTGCGCTCCGGATGGGGCGCACGCTCTCAGAGCTTCGGCAGAATATGACGGCAAGCGAGCTTCTGATGTGGATTGAGTACGACAGGCAAAGTCCGGTTGGCGATATTCGCGGTGACATTCAGGCCGCCCAGATCGTCTCTGCCATCTACGGTTCGCAGGGGGCAAAAGTACCGCTGGACGATGCGATCCTGCGCTGGGGTGGTGAGGAGCAATCAGAACCGAATGACCCGTTTGCAGGGCTTGAGGCTGCACTTACTGCCGCGACGCAGTGACTTTTGACCCAGATAATATTAGGATTCTTAGACTGATAATGCTGGGGAACCAAAATGGAAATTTTACTAGTTTCAATTGTTATAGGCTTAATTCCAGCCTTAATTGCTCAAAGCAAAGGAAGATCTTTCTTTGCATGGTGGGTGTATGGTGCTCTGCTATTTATAATTGCTTTTGTACATTCTTTGGTAATAAAGAAGGATGTTGCGGCAGAAGAAAAAGACTTAATTGAAAACGATGGTATGAAGAAGTGCCCATTCTGTGCAGAGTTAATCAAAAGCGAAGCTATTAAATGTAAGCACTGTGGTAGTGATTTAGCAGTCGATTCCCCACCGGTTAAGACTGATGAAGAATACCTCGAAGAAGCCAGGCAAAAGGTCTGGAAACAATAAAAATAAAACCGCTTCGGCGGTTTTTTTACGTCTGGAGTTAGACTAAATGGCAACTTTACGTGAGTTAATAATCAAAATTTCCGCTAACTCGCAATCATTCCAGACGGAAATTTCCCGCGCTTCACGTATGGGGCAGGATTATTACCGCACCATGCAAAATGGTGGCCGTCAGGCTGCCGCTGCCGCCCGAGAGAGCGAAAGGGCGTTATCTGATCTGACCGCTGGGTTTGCATCGGCAGGAAGAGCCGCTGCTGCTGCTACGGCCGCTTTTGCGACTGGTAAGCTCGTGCAGATTGCTGATGAGTGGAATTCAGTAAACGCCCGTCTTAAGCAGGCATCATCTTCAGCTGATGATTTTGCTGCCTCTCAGCGCCAGTTAATGGAAATCAGCCAAAGAACTGGCACCGCGTTTTCAGACAACGCAAACCTTTTTTCACGCGCAGCTGCTTCAATGCGTGAGTTTGGGTATAGCTCTGACGAAGTTCTGAAAATTACCGAAGCTGTTTCTACCGGCCTTAAACTTTCGGGGGCTAATACTCAGGAAGCGAGTTCTGTTATCACTCAATTCAGCCAGGCTCTGGCGCAGGGCGTTCTTCGCGGTGAAGAATTCAACGCCGTTAACGAAGCAGGTGATCGTGTTATCCGCGCACTTGCCGCCGGAATGGGCGTGGCCCGCAAAGACCTGAAGAGCATGGCTGACCAGGGGCAACTTACGATTGATAAGGTTGTTCCTGCATTAATGAGCCAGTTGGGCTCATTACAGGGTGAGTTTGCCAGCATGCCGCAAACAGTTTCCGGATCCCTGCAAAAAGTCACAAACTCGTTCATGGCATGGGTTGGAGGTGTCAACCAGGCTACAGGTGCTACCGATGCGCTATCTGGTGGCCTAGACGGAGTTGCCCAAACGCTTGATTCATTTACCTCTTCGGCAGTAAGCGGCGCACTAAGTGACGTTGCTGACAATATGTCAACAATTACAACAGTCGCTGGGGCGCTTGTTGGCGTGGGACTGGCACGCTACCTAAGCGGAGTTGTAACCAGTGCCACGAGTGCAACAGGTGCGCTAATTTCAGCTGCGAAATCAGAGGTTGCCCTTGCAGTCGCGCAGGATAAAGCGGCGCAGTCTGCTGTTGCGGCTTCCAGGGCTGAAGTTTATCGGGCTCAGCAAGCAGTACAGAGTTCAAGAAGTGCAGATGTTCAGGCGGCTCAGCAAGAAAAGGTCGCGGCGGCTGAAGCAAAAGTCACTGCGGCCCATACCAGACTGACTACCGCTCTTGCCAGTGGTACAGCTACGGAAAAGGTGCGAGCCAGAACAGCACTTGAACGCGCGCAGGCAGGGCTGGTAGCAGCTAAAAATGCCGACGCTCAGGCTGTCGCTGAAAGGCGTCTGGCTGCCGCTCAGGCTGCTTTAAACCGTAACATCTCAAATCGTGTTTCGACTCAAAGCAATATCAATAGCGTAACATCTGTCGGCACTCGCCTGATGAGTGGTGCGCTTGGCCTGATTGGCGGCGTGCCGGGTCTGGTGATGCTGGGAGCAGGAGCCTGGTATGCGATGTATCAGAATCAGGAGCAGGCTCGGCGTTCGGCGCAGGAATACGCCACCACGATTGATGAAGTCAGTAAAAAGTCGAAGGCAATGTCTTTACCTGAAGCTTCAGACAATGCTGAGAAAACGCGCGCAGCATTGAATGAGCAGAACAGGCTGATAGATGAACAAAAGAGCAAGATAGAAAATCTGAAAGAGCAGATAGCTGGTTATCAGTCAGTGATCAGTAATCCCGGTCCAACGACCAGCGGTGGTTTCATGATTAACCACATGACATCTTTGGATACCGTGACCCGTGGACTGGCTACAGCCACTGAACAGTTATCTGTTGAGCAGGAAAGGCTTGCCCAGATGCAGGAGAAATCTGCCTCTATCCAACAGGTTCTTGAAGGTCTTGAGCATCGGCGTGTGACGCTAATTCGGGAGGAGGCAGCGAATCAGAACCGGGCTTATCAATCACTTCTGTTGATGAATGGGCAGCACGATGAACTTAATCGATTACTCGGACTGGGTAACCAACTCCTTATGGCGCGTCAGGGGCTGGCTAACGTCCCGCTCAGACTTCCGCAGGCCGATCTCGACAAAAAGCAAACCGATGCCCTCGAAAAGAGCCGCCGGGATCTGGAGTTGTCACGCCTGAAGGGTGAGGCCAAAGAGCGCCTGCGTCTGAGTTATGCAGCCGATGACCTGGGGTTAACCAGTGATCCGCAATTCCAGACAGGCCGTCAGGAGTTGATTAATAACGGTCTTGCTGAATGGCGGAATAATGAGGCCAACAAACCTAAGGCGAAGGGCGGTAAAACCGAAGGCGAGAAAACCGAGGATGTATATAAGCGCCTTATCAAGCAGCAAAAAGAGCAGATTGCCCTGCAAGGCCAGAATACTGAACTGGCGAAGGTTAAATACCAGGTCAGCCAGGGCGAACTTGCTTCTCTGACAGAAGCCCAGAAAAAGACGGTATTGCAGAATGCTGCGCTGATTGACCAGGTTAAATTACGTGAGCAACTGCGAAATTACGAAGCCAACCTTGCCGACAGTAACGCCAGCGCCCGCGCAGCCAATGAAGCGCAACTGCTGGGATACGGGCAGGGAACCAGGTTCCGTGAAAGACTTCAGGAGCAGTTCAATCTGCGTAAGGAGTTTGAGCAGAAGAATACCGATCTTCTCCGCCAGCGTCAGGCTGGTGAAATCGACGAGACGTTCTATCAGCAGGGGCTGGCACTTAATAAGCGCTACCTCGAAGAGCGCCTGCGCGACCAGGAGGGATATTACGCAGCTTCTGATGCGCAGCGTGACGACTGGATGACGGGACTGTCTGAGGGTTATGCGAACTGGGTGGACGAAGCTACTGATTATTCTTCCATGGCCGCTGACGGCATGAAGCAGGCCATGGGTGGCGCGGTCACCACGATCACCGACATGCTCAATGGCAACGTTGACAGCTGGAAGGACTGGGGCGTGAGCGTACTGAAGATTATCCAGAACGTTCTGGTGAACATGGCTGTTGCTAATGGCGTCAGCTCAATTGGATCACTGTTCAGTTTTGGTGCCTCGTCAGCCGCAACCGCCAGCAGCGGTACCGCTATTCAGAATGCTGGCGCGAACTTTACCTTTAATGCAAAGGGTAATGTTTACGACTCTCCGTCCCTGAGCGCTTACAGCAATGGCGTTTTTCAGACACCTCAACTGTTTGCTTTTGCTAAAGGCGCAGGGATTTTCGGCGAGGCAGGTCCTGAAGCAATCATGCCCCTCACGCGGGCACCTAATGGTGATCTTGCCGTTCGCGCAGTGGGGATGCCGCAGGTCTCTGGCGGTGTGCCTTCAGTTAACTTCGGCGATATCAATATTCAGGGCGGATCTCCACAGGCGTCCAGTCAGGGTACTGCCGGAGCAGCAGGCAGGCAGCTTAAGGATGCCATCACTGGTGTCATTAACGAACAGGCCAGCATGCCGGGCTCGCCTCTGTGGCGATTAATCAAGGGAGTTTAACCATGGCAGTCGAAACCTTCAGCTGGTGCCCAAAGGTTGCCTCTCAGGTTGATACAAGTTTTCGTACCCGAAAGGCGCAGTTTGGTGATGGCTATACACAGGTGGCCGGGGACGGCATCAACCCGGTAACACCTCAGTGGAGCGTGAGCTTTACCGGCGACGAGGCTTACATTCAGGCCATTAAAAACTTTCTCAACAGACATGCAGGGTGGAAGTCATTTATCTGGAAGCCGCCGCTTGAGCCCTCAGGCTTATGGCGCGCGGAATCCTTCCAGATATCTACCCACGGCAACAAGAAATACACCCTCAGCAGCACATTCATACAGGCATACCATCCATGAGCATTTCATCTGATGTCCAGAAACTGGAACCGGGTAAGCGCGTCCGCCTGATCGAGGTGGACGGCTCAGCGTTCGGTGCGGGTATTCTTCGCTTTCACAACGAGACAATCCCGCATACCGAGGCGGAAATCATCGCCGCAGGCGGCGACGAGTCAAAACTTGAGCCGAAGTCGGTGTGGTGGCAGGGGCAGGAGTATGGCGCGTGGCCGTATGAACTGACCGGCATATCTGTAAGCAGTGACGGCCAGAGTTCACGGCCGTCTCTCACCGTGGCAAACATCAGTGGCACGATTGGCGCGCTGTGCCGAAGGTTTCAGGGGATGGCTAAGGCAAAGGTGATCATCCATGACACTTTCGCCCACTACCTGGACGCAAGAAATTTTCCTGACGGGAACCCAACTGCGAATCCCAACGAGGAGCGCAAACAGGTTTATTACATCGACCGTAAATCAGGATCAGACGATGAAACCGTAGAGTTTGAGCTTTCCAGTCCAGCCGATTTGCGCGGGCAACTCATTCCGACCCGGCAAATTCAGCCAATGTGCACGTGGTGCATGCGGGGCTGGTACAAAACGGGGAACGGCTGCACCTACGCCGGGCAAAACGGCTGGTTCGATAAAGACGGCAACCGGGTGGACGATCCTTCACAGGATGTTTGCTCCGGACTGCTGTCAACAGGCTGTAAACCTCGCTTCGGAGAGAATGAACAGCTGGATTATGGCGGGTTTCCTGGGGCTTCACTTCTGAGAGGATAATTATGCGCGACAAAACAGTTAGCGCCATTCTGGCACATGCCGCCGCATCCTTCCCTGAAGAGTGCTGTGGCGTGGTTATCCAGAAGGGGCGGGTGGAGAAGTACATCCCCTGCAAAAATAATGCTGAGTCGCCGACTGAGCAATTCGAACTCAATCCTGAGGATTATGCGGCCGCCGAAGAGCAGGGCACTGTGGTGGCGATCGTCCACAGTCACCCCGGCGACGGTGCAACAACCCAACCGAGCGAGCTCGACATGCTGATGTGTGATGCCACGGAACTGCCGTGGATTATTGCATCGTGGCCGGAGGGCGACATTCGCACCGTCATGCCTCGCGGAGACCGTCCCCTCACAGGGCGCCAGTTTGTACTCGGGTATGCAGACTGCTGGTCTCTCATCATGGACTATTTCCGCATCGAGCACGGCATTGAACTGCCCAACTACAGCGTAGATCGCCACTGGTGGGAGCAGGGCGAAAACCTCTACATGGACAACTGGTATGAGTGTGGATTCAGGGAGTTCGACGGGCCTTCCCAGCCAGGTGACATGGTGATCATGCAGGTACAGTCCGCAGTCCCAAACCACGCGGGTATTTTGCTTGAGGGTAATGTGCTCCTTCACCACATGTATGGCCAGCTAAGTCAGCGCATTCCATACGGTGGCTATTATCGTGACCGTACCATCAAAATTCTGCGCTATAAGGATTTGATGTAATGGAAAGAAAAACCGTCATTAAACTCAGTGGTTCAATGGCTCAGCGATTTGGCAGGACCCACCGCCGCGCGTTAACGTCTGCCAGTGAGGTATTCAGGGCGCTATCTAACACAATTGATGGATTTGATGCCTACCTGCGTGAGACCAGAGCGAAGGGGCTGGACTTTGTCATCTTCCGAAACCAAATAAACATAGGAAAGGAAGAGTTTGATCTTCTTGGACCTGGCGATGAACTTCGCATTATCCCTGTAATACGCGGCAGTAAAAGGGCTGGCCTCTTTCAAATTGTTACTGCCGCCGCAATTGCGGCTTTTACCTGGTGGAACCCAATAGGATGGGCAGCAGGTACACAAATGGCGCTATATGCCGCAGCTGGTTCTATGGCTGTGGGTGGTGTAGTGCAAATGCTTTCCCCTCAGGTTGCTGGTCTGAGGATGCGACAGGACCCAGATAATAAGCCTTCCTATGCGTTTGGCGGACCCGTCAATACTACGGCATCCGGTAACCCCGTTCCTTTGCTTTACGGACAGAGGGAAATAGGCGGTGCGATTATCTCAGCCGGGATTTATGCAGAAGATCAGCAATAAACCAAACTACCCATTTCAAGCCACCTGACGGTGGCTTCTTTTATGGACGCGATATGACGACGACGATCATCAAAGGCCGCGGTAAAGGTGGCAGCAATCAGACCCGAACACCCGTTGAAGCACCGGACAGCATTCAGTCCATTGCAAGGGCAAAGGTGCTGATTGCGCTTGGAGAGGGTGAGTTCGCTGGCGGGCTTGATGGTAAAAACATTTTTCTTGGTGACTCATCTTCGTACACGCCTCTTCAGAACGCCGACGGAAGTTATAACTTCAATAATGTGAAATATGAGTTCCGTTCCGGTACTCAGGACCAGGACTACATTCAGGGCTTCCCCGGCATTGAAAACGAACTTCAGGTTTCATACGAGCTGAAACAGGCTGTGCCGTACGTGCGCGCGGTATCCAACACGCAGCTCTCTGCGCTGCGAATTCGCCTGGGATGGCCAACTCTTTTACTCCAGAAAAACAACGGTGATAAAGTCGGCACCCGCGTCGAGTATGCTATCGATCTGTCGGTCGATGGCGGGCCGTATGAAACGGTGGTTAACGGTGCTGTTGATGACAAAACCACGTCGCTTTATGAGCGCAGTCACCGCGTTAACCTTCCAAAATCCTCGACTGGCTGGCAGTTACGGGTTCGCAGAATCACGCCGGATTCCACGAGCGTGAATATCGTGGACACCATGCGCGTTGTAGCTGTAACTGAAATTATTGACGCCAAACTTCGCTACGTTAACACAGCGCTGCTGTATGTAGAGTTTGACGCAAAGCAGTTCCCTAATGGCATTCCTCAGGTTGTGTGCAATCCGAAGGGGAGAATCATCCGTGTACCTGATACCTACGATCCTGAAACCCGCACTTACTCTGGTACATGGGAAGGTGTGTTTAAATGGGCATGGACGGATAACCCCGCCTGGATTTATTACGACATCATTCTGAACGAGCGTTTCGGGCTGGGGCAAAGAATCGATGCGACTCAGATAGACAAGTGGGAACTTTATCGCATCGCCCAGTATTGCGATCAGCTGGTACCAGACGGCAAGGGCGGCAGCGGGACGGAGCCGCGTTTTCGTTGCAACGTTTATATCCAGGACCGTAATGACGCCTGGACCGTACTTCGTGATCTGGCGGGTATATTTCGCGGCATGACGTACTGGGGTGACAATAAGATGTATGTCCTGGCTGATATGCCCCGCGATGTGTGGCATATCTATAACCACGCCAGCGTAGTTGAGGGTAAATTTACCTTTGCGGACCCGAGTGAAACCACCCGAAACACTGCCGCGCTGGTGAACTGGTCAGACCCTGCCAACCACTACAAAGATACGCCTGAGCCTGTTTACGATAGCGATCTGGCCATGCGCTTCGATTATCGTCAGCTCGAAATGACTGCGATCGGCTGCACCAGGCAGTCAGAGGCAAACCGGCGGGGGCGCTGGGCGCTGCTTACCAACGGTATCGGCGAGGTGGTGACCTTCAGCACAGGCATGGACGTCCCCCCTGTTGGTGAGGTGATCGGCGTGGCTGCTAACGAGCTGGCCGGAAGAACTATCGGCGGCAGGGTGAGTGCGGTTAACGGCCGCAACATAACCCTCGATCGCGCTGCTGATGTGAAAGCCGGTAACAGGCTGTTTTTGAATCTTCCGTCAGGCACAGCTCAGGCCAGAACCGTCCAGGCCGTTAACGGAAACACAGTCACTGTCATCACACCCTACAGCGAAACGCCGGAGGCTGAATGTAACTGGGGTGTGGACTCTGACGATCTGTTTATAGCGCTTTTCCGTGTTACGGGAACGCGGGACAACAACGACGGTACTTTCGAGGTCACCGGGACGACTTACAACCCTGATATCTATTCCGCTGTTGATACCGGCGCAAGACTGGACGAGCGGCCAGTCAGTGTCATTCCGCCAGGGGTTCAGGCTCCCCCAGGAAATATCGTCGTAGACAGTTACTCTACGGTTAACCAGAACATTGCGATTACCACCATGCGCGTTGCCTGGGATGCTGTTCAGGGTGCAGTTGCGTACGAGGCGGAATGGCGGCGTGACAGCGGCAACTGGATTAGTGTGCCCCGAACGTCTTCTCTCGGCTTTGAAGTGCAGGGTATCTACTCGGGTCGCTATCTGGTCCGCGTCAGGGCGGTGAACGCCAGCGACGTTTCATCAGTGTGGGCGACATCACCAGAAGTAAATCTTACGGGTAAAGTGGGCAATCCACCGAAGCCGGTTGGCTTCATCGCTTCTGAAAATGTGGTTTTCGGCATCGAGCTAAACTGGGGATTCCCGGCGAATACCGACGACACGCTGAAGACGGAAATTCAGTACAGCCTGACCGGTTCTGAAGACGATGCGATGCTGCTGGCCGATGTGCCTTACCCGCAGCGCAAATATCAGCAGATGGGCCTTAAGGCTGGGCAGATTTTCTGGTATCGCGCGCAGCTGGTGGACCGAACCGGCAACGAATCAGGTTATACCGAATGGGTGCGAGGACAGGCCAGCATCGATGTTTCCGACATCACAGACGTGATCCTGGAGGAAATTAAGGACTCCGATACGTTCAAAGACCTGATCGAGAACGCGGTGGACAGCAACGAAAAAATTGCTGGCATGGCTGACGAAATCAAAAACCATGCTGACGAACTCGAGCAGCAGGCGAAAGACATCCAGGAGAACGCTGACGGGCTGGCTCAGGCCGAAGTGAAGATAGACGAGATCTCTGTGTCGATGGACGGCATGACGGGAGGTGTGAAGAACTCGGCAATTGCGATAATCCAGGCCAATCTCGCTCAGGTGGCCACGCGTAAAACGCTGTCGGCATCGGTAGCCGGTAACAGCGCGCAGCTGGACCGCATTGATGAGGTGATCGTCACTGACAGGGAGGCAACGGCACGCGCATTGCTGAGCCTGCAGACGAACGTCAACGGCAATACGGCATCCATCAACAGTCTGAGCCAGACGGTTTCGAATTACCAGCAGACCACGGCGACGCAGATAAACGCCATCACTGCGACCATAAACGGAAATACGGCGGCGATAACAACGAACGCCCAGGCAATTGCGAACGTAAACGGCCAACTCAGCGCGATGTACAACATCAAAGTTGCGGTAACGAGTAATGGCCAGTATTACGCCGCAGGCATGGGGATCGGGGTGGAGAATACGCCATCAGGGATGCAGTCGCAGGTAATCTTCCTGGCCGACCGTTTTGCCGTCACTACGGCAGCAGGAAACAGCGTGGCGTTGCCATTTGTGATCCAGAATGGTCAGACGTTCATCAGGGCCAGCTTCATTCAGGACGGTACCATTGAGAACGCCAAAATCGGTAACTATATCCAGTCGAATAACTATGTGGCTGGCTCGGCAGGCTGGAAACTTGATAAAGGCGGCACCTGGGAAAACTACGGCAGCGACGGTCAGGGAGCAAGAAAATCCACCAATGTCACTGACAGTATCAGGGATTCAAATGGCGTGCTCCGCGTGCAAATCGGCAAACTTACAGGGGTGTTTTGATGTCATGGGGTATACAAACATGGGATGCGTCGGGTAAACCCAACAACTACGGTATCAAGCCAGTTTCAGTTGTTGGGCGTATACAGCTGGCTGCCGGACAAAACTCCGGCAACTGGTCTTTCGCGGTGCCCTCAGGAATGAAGGTCGGCTTTGTGCTCACACTTGATGAAGGAGGAAGCAGCGTAGGGAGGCGCATTGTCGCGTCAGGGAACACAATAACTGTAACTGCTGCCTCTTCTGTAGGCCTGGGAAATTACCCGGCCTCTAAGTGTGAGGTGATCGTTTTCATGGAGAAAGCATAGTGTCTGACTTTGGCGCAATGATATTAATGGAGAACGGCAATCCCTTTGTTACACCACAATCAACGCCTTTCTGCCTCTACGGAAAATACTCCTTCAATTCCTCAGCTAATGGCAGCTCTCAGCAGGTGGCGCAATATCTTTCGGTTCCTGACGATTATCCGGTAATGGTCTTCATAAAAACGACTAATACTGCGCAGCCGACTCCGGCCATGTCATATCGGATAGGAGGAAATGTCTATATTAGTGGCGTAAATCCCTATAACCAGGGCTTTACGCTGACAGCATATGTATTTGCAATTTTTCCGCAAACACTTCCCGCGTGGGGATTTGCTATCTGGGATGCCTCCGGGAAGCTTGTTCTGACGAACGAATCAAGGGTGCTTTCTGATCTTCAAACAGTGGGCACGCCAGGTGCAAGCGGCGGGATTAATATTGACCAGACGCTGAGCGGGTCATGGGCTGTTGCGCCTGCACAGCTTGGGCAGACCATCGTTGTGAATAACTCCACCCAGCCTCCGACCATCTACACCATCAATGCTTATTCGGCTTGCAGGTTTGACGGGACTAATACGAGGATAAATGCAGGGGGAACCTCCACCGGAACAGGTTCTCCGGGAGGGGGAACGAATACTGGCATTTCCTTGACCGCGATAAATACAGCGGCCTATGACTGATTGATCGTTTTGAGCGATCAATAACAAATAATTGATCTATCTAATCAATTATACCCGTTTCTTTCATGTTGGTATTGTCTAAGTTCATGAATACCTCTGGATACCATCAATATGATTAAGCTACTTATCTGCATGGCTGGCGCTGTCATGCTTTCAGGCTGCGCTGGAGTAATTGAGAAACAGGAACCAATTTGCAGCGGAACGGCCATCGTTGGCGGTCAGGAAAATACCGTCCAGATTTACGGTGTTCGTAAACAAAATAACCAGACGCAGTACCGAGCCGGTGATCCCTTTAACTGGCGCTGGGTAGGTGCAAATACATTCACTGGCACTACCTGTAAATAACCCACCTCATTCGAATACAACTTCGCTCCGGCGGGGTTTTTTGTTGCCTGGAGAAAATATGCTTTATAACACTGGCACCATTGCTATCAACGGAAATACCGCCACCGGGACGGGTACAAACTGGACGGCACCCGCCAGCCAGGTTCGCGCTGGCCAGACGATTATCGTCATGTCGAGCCCGGTACAAATTTTCCAGATCTCAAGCGTGGACAGTTCCACCTCAATGACGGTTACACCTGCCGCCGCTCCGGCACTTAGTGGCCAGAAGTATGGAATCCTGGTGTCCGACAATATCTCTGTCGACGGACTGGCACAGGCCATGTCGCAACTCATCAAAGAGTATGACGAGAATATTGGCGCGTGGGAGACGTTCGCCACAACCTCAGCCAATCAGAGCATCACTGTAACCATCAACGGCACCTCCGTAACCATCCCTGGCATCGGTAAGCTGGCACAGAAAGGGAGCAACGGCGCGCTAGCTGTCGAAGACGGCGGAACCGGGGCAACCACGGCAGAAGGCAGTCGCACAAACCTCGGTTTGGGAAACAGCGCCACCAGGAGTGTTGGGACGGTAACTGGTACCGTAGCTGCTGGCGATGATTCTCGCATCACTGGTGCCCTTCAAAAAACTGGCGGGACACTAACAGGTCAGCTGAATTTGAAAAGCGCGCCAATCGCTGCCGATGCTAACTCTGTTATTTCTGCCAACGGTGGGCTTGATGTTGATCTTTCTAAGGGGTTCGTTTTAAAAGGAAAGGTGCAGCAGGGGGCAGGTAGGGACAATAATATACTTACAATCTCGGGTGATGGAGATACGCCAACAACAGGATATGTAGGCGCATTTCAGTACAAATGGTACAGCGATAGCTGGGTTGCGGGTATTACTCGAGGGTCTGGAACGGACACTCTGGCTTACACAATTTACTATTATGGACCAGGCACTACAAAATACTGGGCATTCAATTACGATGGTTCTGCTACTTCGCAAGGACCCTGGGTTAATGGTTCTGATGAACGTCACAAGTCGAATATTGAGGCGGTAGCGCAACCTCTTGCTGCCATACTCTCTCTTCGCGGGGTTACTTATAATATTAAGGATGGTGGTAGGGGTGTCGGGCTCATTGCTCAGGATGTAGAAAAGTGGTGTCCTGATGCTGTCAAAACATACGGAGACCGCAGGTTTAGCGACGGCACGGTGATTGAGAATTTTAAGTTTCTCGATACATCAGGCGTGGCTGCCGCGTACCATACTGAAGCAATCAAAGAACTATTTAACCTGGTGGAACTGGCGCTTAACGATCCGGACAAGGCTCGTGATGTTATTAAAGCGGTGAAAGCTGCCTCTGAGCTTAGCAAGTCAGGTTCGTAAATAATTTACGCAGGCACCAGGTGAGGAAGCCGCCTCCCATTGTATGCAAGAATGGGCGGCGGCTGATTGCTCAGTGTTCATGCCCGAGCAAACGTCGGGAATATTACCCGAACAATATCTACAGGCCAACCTGGCGAACGGTCGGGAACTCTGAGACCAGCCACATATCGGACTCTTCAAACATTTCCTCCAGCATGCGGTTCAGTTTTTCCCGATCGCTTTTGCTGGCATCGCTATTTAAGGCGTTTGCCTGCATCGGCTTCACCTTCACTTCGGCATCAGGGAAAATCTGGTGCACCCGCTTCGTCAGCTCGGCCAGTATGATCTCTCTGGCCCCTTCGAGCCCCTCAACATTACGCTTGTCATAAATCAGTTCTACGAACATACGTGCTCCGCTAACTACTGTTTTAATATACAGTATTTTTGCTTTGGCAGTTTTGTCTGTCAAGGCATCAACCATTTGTTTTTAAATTTTGGGAAATTTACTGCGGGTGAGCATGCTGCCTTTTTGGCGTGTAGGGCCGATGCTGCCTGAGGTTGGCTAAAATTATCTGTGGGGCATGGATGGGGCAAAAGTGGTCTGTGAAGTTCGTTAAAGTTCGTTAATCAACCTTTATCTCGATCTCTCTCATCCCTTGTTTAAAGCGCTCCTGGACGATCTTTATCGATTTTAAAAACTATGAGTTCATATTATACAAATGTAGCAAAAAAGGGTTTTGACCCTGAAAAGATGAACATTCTGCATAGCGCGATTTGCGCAACAGGAATATATTGAAACGTTACTCGACAAACGATGCATAAGGTTTTCTATGACACAACAGCCACAAGCCAAATACCGCCACGACTACCGTGCGCCGGATTACCTGATTAGCGAAATCGATCTGACTTTTGACCTGGATGCCACAAAAACCGTTGTCACGGCGGTGAGCCAGGTGACGCGCCATAGCGCAACTGCGGTGCCGCTGCGTCTGGATGGTGAAGACCTGACGCTGGTCTCCCTGCATATTAATGATGAAGCCTGGTCGGACTATAAAGAAGAAAACAACCAGCTGGTCATCGACAACCTGCCGGAACAGTTTACGCTGCGCATCGTGAATGAAATCAGCCCGGCCGCCAACACCGCGCTGGAAGGGCTTTACCAGTCGGGCGTGGCGCTGTGTACCCAGTGTGAAGCGGAAGGGTTCCGCCATATAACCTGGTATCTCGATCGTCCGGACGTCCTGGCGCGCTTCACCACCAAAATCATCGCCGATAAAACCCTGTATCCCTTCCTGCTCTCCAACGGTAATCGCGTAGGCGAAGGCGAGCTGGAGAATGGCCGTCACTGGGTGCAGTGGCAGGATCCCTTCCCGAAACCGTGCTACCTGTTTGCGCTGGTGGCGGGGGACTTCGACGTGCTGCGCGATACATTCAAAACGCGCTCAGGCCGCGAGGTGGCGCTGGAGCTGTTTGTTGACCGCGGCAACCTTGACCGCGCGCCGTGGGCGATGACCTCTCTCATCAACTCCATGAAGTGGGACGAGGAGCGTTTCGGCCTCGAATATGACCTCGACATTTATATGATCGTCGCCGTCGATTTCTTCAACATGGGCGCAATGGAGAACAAGGGCCTTAACGTCTTTAACTCCAAATACGTGCTGGCTCGTACCGATACCGCAACGGACAAAGACTACCTTGATATCGAACGCGTTATCGGCCACGAATATTTCCACAACTGGACCGGTAACCGCGTCACCTGCCGCGACTGGTTCCAGCTGAGCCTGAAAGAGGGCCTGACCGTCTTCCGCGATCAGGAGTTCAGCTCCGATCTGGGTTCACGCGCGGTGAACCGCATCAACAACGTGCGTACCATGCGCGGCCTGCAGTTTGCGGAAGATGCCAGCCCAATGGCGCATCCGATCCGCCCGGATAAAGTTATCGAAATGAACAACTTCTACACTCTGACGGTGTACGAGAAGGGCGCTGAAATTATCCGCATGATCCACACCCTGCTGGGCGAGGAGAACTTCCAGAAAGGGATGCAGCTGTACTTCGAGCGTCATGACGGCAGCGCGGCCACCTGCGACGATTTTGTGCAGGCGATGGAGGATGCCTCTAATGTCGATCTCTCTCACTTCCGCCGCTGGTACAGCCAGGCCGGGACGCCAGTTGTCACCGTCAAAGACGATTACAATCCGGAAACCGAGCAGTACACCCTAACCATCAGCCAGCGCACGCCGCCGACGGCGGAGCAGGAAGAGAAATATCCGCTGCATATTCCGTTCAGCATCGAGCTGTACGATAACGAAGGCAAAGTCATCCCGCTCCAGAAGGGAGGCCACCCGGTACACCACGTGCTGAACGTGACTCAGGCCGAGCAGACCTTTATCTTCGATAACGTCTACTTCCAGCCGGTGCCTGCGCTGCTGTGTGAATTCTCCGCGCCGGTGAAGCTGGAATACAAGTGGAGCGATCAGCAGCTGACGTTCCTGATGCGTCACGCGCGTAACGACTTCTCCCGCTGGGATGCGGCGCAAAGCCTGCTGGCGACCTACATCAAGCTCAACGTAAACCGCCATCAGCAGGGCCAGCCGCTGTCGCTGCCTGTCCATGTGACTGACGCGTTCCGCGCGATCCTGCTGGATGAGAAGATTGACCCGGCCCTGGCCGCTGAAATTCTGACCCTGCCGTCAGCGACTGAAATCGCCGAGCTGTTTGACATCATCGACCCGATTGCCATCGTGGCGGTGCGTGAAGCGCTGACCCGTACGCTGGCTGCAGAACTGGCCGATGAGTTCCTCGCCATTTATAACGCCAACAAGCTTGACGCTTATCGCGTAGAGCACGCGGACATTGGTAAACGTTCTCTGCGCAATACCTGCCTGCGCTATCTGGCGTTTGGCGAAACCGAGCTGGCGAACACTTTGGTGAGCAAGCAGTATCACGAAGCGGATAACATGACCGACGCGCTGGCCGCGCTGGGCGCAAGCGTTGCCGCCGAACTGCCGTGCCGCGATGCGCTAATGCAGGAGTACGACGACAAGTGGCATCAGGATGGCCTGGTGATGGACAAGTGGTTCATCCTGCAGGCGACCAGCCCGGCGGCTGATGCGCTCAGCAACGTGCGCAGCCTGCTGAAGCATCGCTCCTTTACCCTGAGCAACCCAAACCGCGTGCGTTCTCTGATTGGCGCATTTGCCAGCAGTAACCCGGCGGCGTTCCACGCCGAAGACGGCAGCGGTTATCAGTTCATGGTGGAAATGCTGACCGAGCTGAACAGCCGTAACCCGCAGGTGGCGTCGCGTCTGATTGAGCCGCTGATCCGTCTGAAACGCTACGACGCGAAGCGTCAGGCGAAGATGCGTGCCGCGCTTGAGCAGCTGAAAGGGCTGGAGAACCTGTCTGGCGATCTATACGAGAAGATTGCTAAGGCGCTCGCCTGATGTAAAAAATGCCGGTGGGCAGGTAAACGCAAAACGGCAATCTCGGTTGCCGTTTTTTGTGTGTTCTCCCCGCGGGAGAGGGCTGGGGTGAGGGCATCAGGCATTAGCCTTAACTCGCTCTAACTCCGTCCCCCCGCGCTTCATCACCCGATCCAATACCTCAGCTTCCAGCTCCGCCAGCCTTGCAGAGCCCACGCGGCGAGGGCGCGGAAGATCCACCGTCAGATCCAGGCCTATTTTCCCGTCCTCAATTAAAAGCACCCGGTCAGCCATCGCGACGGCTTCGCTCACGTCATGCGTCACCAGCAGTACCGTAAAGCCGTGCGCCTGCCAGAGGGATCCAATCAAATCCTGCATTTCGATCCGCGTCAGGGCGTCGAGCGCGCCGAGCGGTTCATCAAGCAACAGCAGGCCCGGACGGTGAATCAACGCACGCGCCAGCGCCACGCGCTGCTTCTGCCCACCCGAGAGGGCTGCCGGCCATTCGCCCGCACGATTTTCCAGCCCAACGGCGGCCAGCGCCTGGCGGGCTTCATCCCGCCAGCTGCCCTTAAGACCGAGCCCGACGTTGTTGATAACCGTTTTCCACGGCAGCAGGCGTGCATCCTGAAACATCATGCGGGTATCGTCCTGAATATTCGAAAGCGGCGTCGTTCCTGCCAGAATGTCACCGCCGTTGGGGGCTTCCAGCCCGGCCAGAAGCCGTAGCAGGGTACTCTTGCCGCCGCCGCTGCGACCAACAACGGCCACAAATTGTCCGGCGGGAATGTGCAGATCCAGCCCGTTAAGAATGGTGTTTTCGCCGTAGCGTTTGGTCACGCCGTTCAGCAGTAACGGCGTTCCCTGATTCAGTCGTGCAGTGTTCATGCTTTCGCCTCCTGAAGGGTATAGGCCGGGTTCCAGCGCAGCCAGCTGCGCTCCAGCCACTGGGCGCTGACGTCGGCGAGCTTGCCGAGCAGGGCATACAGAATGATGGCAACCACCACCACGTCCGTTTGCAGGAACTCGCGGGCGTTCATTGCCAGGTAGCCTATGCCTGAGTTGGCCGAGATGGTCTCTGCCACAATCAGCGTCAGCCACATCAGGCCGAGCGCAAAACGCACCCCGACCATAATGGAGGGCAGGGCACCCGGCAAGATCACGTGTATAAAGAGAGAAAAACCCGATAAGCCGTAGCTGCGCGCCATCTCCACCAGACCGCGATCGATGTTGCGGATGCCGTGCCAGGTGTTGATGTAGATCGGGAACAGTGTGCCCAGCGCCACGAGGAAGATCTTGGCGCTCTCATCAATCCCAAACCACAGGATAACCAGCGGGATCAGCGCCAGATGCGGCACGTTGCGCAGCATCTGAATGGAGGTATCCAGCAGCCGCTCGCCCCAGCGGGAAAGGCCGCTGATCAAGCCCAGAACCAGACCGATGCTGCCGCCGATGGAAAACCCAATCACGGCGCGCCAGGAGCTGATCGCCAGATGCTGCCACAGCTCACCGCTCACGCTCAGCGACCAGAACGCTTCTACGACGCCCTCCGGAGAGGGCAGAATGCGGCTCGACAGCCAGCCGGTGGATGACGCGAGCTGCCAGAGAGCCACAATGCCGACGGGTAAAAACCACGGCGCGGCGCGCAGCAGCCATTTTTGTGAGGTGGCAGACATGGTCACTCCTTAGCTCTGTGCGGCTTTGCGTGGAATAAACTCGTTCGCCACGGCTTCGCCCTGAAGCTGAAGCCGCTGCGGCTGCGGAATCTCCGGGATGGCGATATCCAGATGCGGGAATAACAGCTCGCCCACCTTGTACGCCTCTTCCAGATGCGGATAACCGGAGAGAATAAAGCTGTCGATACCCAGGTCTGCGTATTCATTAATGCGGGCGGCTACGGTCGGACCGTCGCCGACCAGCGCCGTGCCCGCACCGCCGCGCACCAGGCCGACGCCCGCCCACAGGTTCGGGCTGATCTCCAGATTCTCGCGCTTGCCGTTGTGCAGGGACGCCATTCGGTGCTGTCCGACGGAGTCGGTTTTGGCAAACGCGGCCTGCGCCCTGGCGATGGTCTCATCGTCCAGATGGGAAATCAGACGGTCGGCGGCCTGCCAGGCTTCTTCATTGGTTTCGCGCACGATTACGTGCAGGCGAATACCGAAGCGCACCTTGCGGCCATGGGCGGCCGCCTTCGCGCGTACCTGGGCAATTTTTTCTTTCACCAGCTCAGGCGGTTCGCCCCAGGTAAGATAGAGATCGACCTGCTCTGCCGCCAGATCCTGGGCCACATCCGACGATCCGCCAAAATAGAGCGGCGGGCGCGGCTGCTGAACCGGTGGGAAGTAGAGTTTCGCGTCACGAACGTGAATATGCTTGCCTTCAAAGGTGACGGTTTCACCTTCCAGCAGACGTCGCCAGACGCGGGTGAACTCGGCGGAGGCTTCATAGCGCTCGGTATGGTCGAGGAACACCCCATCGCCCGCCAGCTCCTGCGGGTCGCTGCCCGTCACCAGGTTAAACAGGGCGCGACCGTTGGATAGCCTGTCCAGCGTTGCCGCCTGACGCGCCGCCACGGTAGGGGAGACAACGCTCGGGCGTAAGGCAACCAGGAACTTCAGACGCTGGGTGACCGGGATCATCGATGCGGCCACCAGCCAGGCATCTTCACATGAACGTCCGGTCGGGATCAGCACCCCGGTGAAACCGATTCGGTCCGCCGCCTGCGCAATCTGCTGCAGGTAGCCGTGGTCAACCGGGCGCGAGCCCTCTTCTGTACCAAGATAGCGTCCATCACCGTGGGTGGGTAAAAACCAGAAAAGATTCAGACTCATGATTTAGCTCCTTCTTTGCCTGCGGGCTGCCAGATGCGTTCGCGGATAGTGACCTGTTTTGGCACCAGGCGGTTTTGATAGAAAAGGTCAGCCGTTTGTTGCTGAAGCGCGGCGACGTGCGCGTCCACGGGCGTAATGGTGGTCGGCGGACGGTGGTTGAGATAGCTCGCGATCACCGGCTCAGGTAAGCCCATGGTTTTCGCCAGCAGGGCAATGCTCTCCTGACGCTGGGTCTGGGTCAGCGCATCGGCCTGGGTAAAGGTATCCAGTACGCCCTGAATAAATGCGCCGTTCTTTTCCGCATAAGGACGCGCGGCCAGATAGAACGAGCCGGTCTGCTTCAGCGTGGTACCGTCTTTCAGCACGCGAACGCCGCCCTGCAGCAATGCGGCGGAGTAGTACGGATCCCAGATGGCCCAGGCATCAACGTCCTTCTGCTGGAACGCGGCGCGGGCGTCGGCAGGCGTCAGGTAAACAGGCTGAATGTCAGTGAACTTCAGCCCGGCTTCCTGCAGGGCACGCAACAGCAGGTTGTGTGAGCTGGAACCTTTCTGGAAAGCCACTTTGTGCCCTTTGAGGTCGGCGACGCTTTTAATGTCGCTGTTTTCAGGCACCAGAATCACTTCGGCCTTCGGTTTGGGCGGCTCAACGCCAACATAGACGAGGTCCGCTCCCGCCGCCTGGGCAAATATCGGCGGAATATCGCCCGTGCTGCCGAGATCGATACTGCCGACGTTCAGGGCCTCCAGCATCTGCGGGCCAGCAGGGAACTCCACCCAGGAGAATTTGGTGTTCGGGAAGCGTTTTTCCAGCAGCTGGTGGCTTTTCGCCAGCACCATGCTGACGCTGCCTTTCTGATAGCCAATGCGCAAACTTTCCGGAGCCGCTTCTGCGGCATGGGCCAGCGAGGTAAGCGCCATCAGACCTGCCAGGCCGATGCGGGTTAACGTTTTAAACATGTGCGACTCCTTGAGGCTGACCAAACGCCGGGGCCTGGATATCCCTGCGGTGCAGAGCGTGCCAGAAGGTTTCCAGAGCGTTATCGAGGCGGGTTTGCAGGTTGGGCGTAAAATGAGGTTTATGTTGATAATCGATAACCTGGGAGTCATCTGCGAAAACGCCGTGGAGGATCTCCTGCGCTTTCAGCGCGTTCAGCACCGGCTTCAGGGCATAATCCACGGCCAATAAATGGGCAACCGTACCGCCCGTTGCCAGCGGCAGCACGACTTTGCCGTCCAGCGCGCGCTCCGGAAGCAGATCGAGCAGGGTTTTCAGCGCCCCGGAAAAGGAGGCTTTATAAATAGGCGTTGCCACAATTAAGCCGTCAGCGCCGTTAAGCTGCTCGATCAGCGTTTTAAGCGCAGGGCTGTCGAAACGGGCATAGAGCAGATCTTCAGGTTCGAAGTTATGCAGGTTCCAGTGGCACACTTCCACATCCAGAGCATTGAGTTTTTCGCGGGCATATTCCAGCAGGGCGCTGGAGCGCGAAGGGAATCGTGGACTTCCGGCCAGGGTAATGACGCGCATACTTCCTCCTTATAACCAATTGTTTGCTTTTATCTAACATTCATAACAATTTTCAGGAGTGTGACACCGCGCGGTTATTCCACTAAATGATTTATCTGCAATTAAAATGCGAAAAAGTGCATAAGAAATAGACGTGAAGGTAAACGATTGCGTTTTGCGCTGATTTTTTGCCGCAGGTCAATTCCCTTTCGCGCGTGGATCGCCCATAATCCCCTCCCGGTTTGCACACCGGGAATCCAGGAGAGTTCATGTACTACCCCTTCGTTCGTAAAGCCCTTTTCCAGCTCGACCCTGAGCGCGCTCATGAATTTACATTCCAGCAATTACGTCGTATTACCGGAACGCCGCTGGCCGCTCTGGTGCGTCAGAATGTGCCGGAAAAACCTGTGCAGTGCATGGGTCTGACCTTTAAAAATCCGCTGGGTCTGGCGGCCGGTCTGGACAAAAATGGCGAGTGCATTGATGCCCTGGGCGCGATGGGCTTTGGCTCCATTGAAATCGGCACCGTCACGCCGCGCCCGCAGCCGGGAAATGACAAGCCGCGCCTGTTCCGCCTGGTTGAAGCAGAAGGGCTGATAAACCGCATGGGCTTTAATAACCTCGGTGTTGATCACCTGGTTGAGAACGTAAAAAAAGCCCATTTTGACGGGATATTAGGCATCAATATTGGCAAAAATAAAGACACGCCGGTTGAGCAGGGTAAAGATGACTATCTGATTTGTATGGAAAAAGTCTACGCCTATGCCGGTTATATCGCGGTGAATATTTCTTCACCCAATACTCCGGGTCTGCGTTCCTTACAATATGGCGAAGCGCTGGACGATCTTCTGAGTGCCATTAAAAATAAACAAAATGAACTCCAGACGATCCACCATAAATATGTTCCGGTCGCGGTTAAGATCGCCCCGGATCTTTCTCCTGAAGAATTGATCCAGGTTGCCGACAGTTTGGTTCGCCATAATATTGATGGTGTTATTGCGACCAATACCACTCTCGATCGTTCCCTCGTGCAGGGAATGAAAAACTGTGACGAAGCGGGTGGGTTAAGTGGACGTCCGGTGCAATTAAAAAGCACCGAAATTATTCGCGCCCTGTCTGCGGAATTAAAAGGACGTCTGCCGATTATTGGCGTCGGCGGCATTGACTCAGTGATTGCTGCGCGCGAGAAGATGGCAGCAGGTGCGTCACTGGTGCAAATCTATTCCGGCTTTATTTTTAAAGGACCGCCGCTGATTAAAGAAATCGTTACTCATATCTAATCTTTTCTCTTAATCAGACAACCAGGGCTTTATTTCCAGCCCTGGTTGTTTTATATTCCGTCACTGTTGCTTATTTAGTCATTATAGTCTTTTATTAATGGTGTTATAAACGAGGCGGCAAACAGGACATTTTTAGTACAGGACGTTTGGGGACGGGAGAGACACATGCGAATTAAACCTGACGATAACTGGCGCTGGTATTTTTGCGACGAGCATGACCGAATGATGCTCGATTTAGCCAATGGCATGTTGTTTCGTTCTCGTTTTGCCCGCCGAATGTTAACCCCGGATGCATTTTCCCCGTCGGGCTTTTGCGTTGACGATGCGGCGCTTTATTTCTCCTTTGAAGAAAAATGCCGGGATCTGGTGCTCTCTAAAGAACAGCGTGCCGAGTTGGTATTAAATGCGCTGGTGGCTATCCGCTTCCTGAAACCGCAAATGCCAAAAAGCTGGCATTTTCTTGCGCATGGTATGAGCTGGACCCCGGCAACGGGTGACGCGGCCAGCGTCAATCTGAGCGATACCGCAGAAGAGGTGAGCCTGCTGGTGGTTGAGCCAGGCGAAAATGCTGCGCTCTGCCTGCTGGCACAGCCCGGCGTAACCATTGCCGGGCGGACGATGCAGCTTGGCGATGCCATTAAAGTGATGAACGACAGGCTGAAGCCGCAGCTGCGCGTAGATTCCTTCAGCCTTGAACAGGCGGTTTAAGCTTCCAGCTGTACGGACGTTTTCGGTATGCAGCTACAGCACAGAATTGTGCCGTCATTTCCAATTGCCGATTTTTTCAGCGCACTGACCTCTCCATCCACCAGCCTGATGCGGCAGCATCCGCAAATGCCTGCGCGACAGGAATAGGGTACGCGAATACCTGCCTGCTCCAGTTGCTCCAGTAATACCTGCTGGTTGTTGCCACGGATGACGTTGCCCTGCCAGTGAATATCTACCGCAGAGGCGACATTCGTCACAACGTCGACCATTTCTTCTTCCTGACCTGAGCCGTACGCTTTTGCAGGCCCTCGGGCAAGAATTTCTACCTCATCACCGACGCGGATTGCGCCGCTGGAGCGCGGGATCAGGTTCTGGCCGAAATCCACATCGCCGTTGTCCTGCGCGGTGCGGAACGACTGCAGCGTCTTCAGCGGTTCGCCGGAAGGGTGTTTCTGACCTTTCTCAGGGCTCACCGTGGTGAAAATGCAGCGACTGCAGGGTTTTACGACATCAAAGATGACGCTACCGATGCGGATCACTTTCCAGGTGTCTTCTTCCCAGGCGTCGGCGCCCGTGACCACCAGGTTCGGACGGAACTGTTCCATCTGAACGCTAGCCTTGCAGCGGCTTTGTAAATCACGCAGCGAGGCTTCGTTAGTCAGCAGGAACGGGAAACCATCGGCGAAGGAGAGGGGAACGGCGTCATGGCGCTTCACGCGACGCGTCAGTTCAGGACCTACCCAGCGCAGCTGCACGTCACGAGAGAAGAAACCGCTCAGCCAGCGGTTAATCTCATCCGGGGCGATGCGCGCGGTAAAATGATTGCCCCACACTTCCGTTGGCGCATCGACAGGCGCAAAATCAGCAAAGCGAATTACCGCGCTGGAACCGTCCGGCGCGGTAAGGTGTAAACCGTCATGAAGCGGGGAAGGGGTAAAGCGAACCATCTGCGGGAACTGGCGTGCGGTAATGAACGTGCCGTCAGGCTCGGTGACCATAAAAATGCGATCGAAGGCGAATCCGCTCATGTCGGCCAGCGCGTGAGAGATGCCGATGCCGCGCATGGATTTCACCGGATGAATAAAAAGCCTGGATAACGTCGCCACTGCACACTCCCACAAATGAAAATAAGCCTTCAACTTTATGACATACACGCCATATTAGCTATAATGCGCGACAATTTTCTAAGAGTAAAAGTGACGATATGAATTCTCTGTTTGCCAGTACGGCCCGTGGGCTGGAAGAGCTGTTAAAAACTGAACTGGAAAGCCTGGGCGCGCAAGAGTGCCAGGTGGTTCAGGGTGGTGTCCATTTTGAGGGCGACACGCGGCTTATTTACCAGAGCCTGATGTGGAGCCGTCTGGCGTCGCGCATCATGCTGCCGATGAAGGAGTGCAAGGTCTATAGCGACCTGGACCTCTATACCGGCGTACAGATGATCGACTGGACAGAGATCTTCACGCCCAATGCCACCTTTGCGGTGCATTTCAACGGCGTGAACGACGAGATCCGCAACAGCCAGTACGGTGCCCTGCGCGTAAAAGACGCCATTGTGGACTGCTTCACGCGTAAAAATAAGGAACGTCCAAACGTCGATCGCGAAAATCCGGATCTGCGTATTAACGTCTGGCTCAACGGTGACACGGCGAGTATTTCTCTCGATCTGAGCGGCGCAGGCCTGCACCTGCGCGGCTACCGCGATCGTACCGGTATGGCGCCAATTAAAGAAACGCTGGCCGCCGCCATTGTAATGCGTTCCGGCTGGCAGCCGGGCACGCCGCTGCTCGATCCGATGTGTGGTTCCGGTACGTTACTGATTGAAGCGGCCATGCTGGCAACCGACCGCGCGCCGGGCCTGCATCGCGGTCACTGGGGCTTTAAAGGCTGGGCGCAGCACGACGAAGCGCTCTGGAAAGAGGTCAAAGACGACGCGCAGACCCGCGCGCGTAAAGGTCTGGCGGAGTACACCTCCCACTTCTACGGTTCGGACAGCGACCCGCGCGTAATCGAACGCGCGCGCAGCAACGCCCGTCGCGCCGGTATCGGCGAGCTGCTCACCTTTGAAGTGAAAGACGTGGCGAATCTGACCAACCCGCTGCCAAAAGGTCCGTACGGTACCGTGATCAGCAACCCGCCATACGGCGAGCGTCTGGACAGCGAACCGGCGCTGATTGCCCTGCACAGCCTGCTGGGGCGCAATATGAAGGACTACTTCGGCGGCTGGAACCTGTCGCTGTTTAGCGCCTCGCCGGAGCTGCTGAGCTGCCTGCAGCTGCGTGCCGATCGCCAGTTTAAAGCGAAAAACGGCCCGCTGGACTGCGTGCAAAAAAACTACCATCTGGCGGAGAAAGCGGCGGACAGTAAGCCATCCGGCGTGGCGGAAGATTACGCCAACCGCCTGCGCAAGAACCTGAAGAAATTTGAGAAGTGGGCGAAGCAGGAGGGCATTGAATGCTATCGCCTGTACGATGCCGATCTGCCGGAGTACAACGTGGCGGTTGACCGCTACGCGGACTGGGTGGTGATTCAGGAATATGCGCCACCGAAAACCATTGATGCGCAAAAAGCGCGTCAGCGCATGCTGGATGTGATTGCGGCCACCATCGCCGTGCTCGGCATTGCGCCTAACAAGCTGGTGCTGAAAACCCGCGAGCGTCAGAAAGGGAAAAATCAGTACCAGAAGATGGGCGAGAAGGGTGACTTTATCGAAGTGGGCGAATACAACGCTCGCCTGTGGGTGAACCTGACCGACTATCTGGATACCGGCCTGTTCCTCGACCACCGTATCGCCCGTCGCATGCTGGGTCAGATGAGCAAGGGCAAAGATTTCCTCAACCTGTTCTCATATACCGGCAGCGCGAGCGTGCATGCTGGTCTGGGCGGCGCGCGGAGCACCACCACGGTGGATATGTCCCGTACCTATCTGGAGTGGGCGGAGCGCAACCTGCGTCTTAACGGGCTGACCGGACGTCAGCACCGACTGATGCAGGCCGACGTGCTGGGCTGGCTGCGTGATACCGACGAGCAGTTCGACCTGATCTTTATCGATCCGCCGACCTTCTCCAACTCCAAGCGCATGGAGGATAGCTTTGACGTTCAACGCGATCACCTGCGCCTGATGACCGACCTGAAGCGCCTGCTGCGTAAGGGCGGCACCATTATGTTCTCGAACAACAAACGCGGCTTCCGTATGGATCATGACGGCTTAGCAGCCCTGGGACTGAAAGCACAAGAAATCAGCCAAAAAACGCTGTCTCAGGACTTTGCCCGTAACCGTCAAATTCATAACTGCTGGTTGATTACCGCGGTCTGAAAGGAAAAATAAATGTCTTTAATTAGTATGCACGGCGCGTGGCTCTCTTTCAGCGACTCGCCGCTTCTCGATAATGCAGAGCTGCATATCGAAGATAACGAGCGCGTCTGTCTGGTGGGCCGTAACGGCGCGGGTAAATCCACGCTGATGAAAATTCTCAATCGCGAACAGGGGTTGGATGACGGCCGCATCGTTTACGAGCAGGATCTGATCGTCTCCCGCCTCCAGCAGGACCCGCCGCGTCACGTGACCGGCAGCGTTTACGATTTCGTGGCGGAAGGGATCTCTGAGCAGGCCGAATACCTGAAGCGCTATCACGAGATTTCGCATCTGGTGATGACCGATCCGAGCGACAAGAACCTCAACGAACTGGCGAAAGTGCAGGAGATGCTCGATCATCACGGTCTGTGGCAGCTTGAAAACCGCATTAACGAGGTTCTGGCCCAGCTTGGTCTGGAAGCGGACATGGAGCTGTCGGCGCTCTCCGGCGGCTGGCTGCGTAAAGCGGCCCTAGGCCGCGCGCTGGTCAGCGGGCCGAAGGTGCTGCTGCTGGACGAACCGACGAACCACCTGGATATCGAAGCGATTGACTGGCTGGAAGGCTTCCTGAAAACCTTCAGCGGCACCATCATCTTTATCTCGCACGACCGTTCGTTTATTCGCAACATGGCAACGCGTATTGTCGATCTCGACCGCGGCAAGCTGGTCACTTATCCTGGCGATTACGACACCTATCTGCTTGAGAAAGAAGAAAACCTGCGCGTGGAAGAGCTGCAGAATGCGGAGTTCGACCGCAAGCTGGCGCAGGAAGAGGTGTGGATCCGCCAGGGCATCAAGGCCCGCCGTACCCGTAACGAAGGCCGCGTGCGCGCTCTGAAGGCAATGCGCCGTGAGCGCAGCGAACGCCGTGAAGTGATGGGCAGCGCCAAAATGCAGGTGGAAGAAGCGTCCCGTTCCGGCAAAATTGTCTTCGAAATGGAAAACGTCAACTATCAGGTTGATGGCAAAGTGCTGGTGAAAGATTTCTCCGCCCAGGTTCAGCGCGGTGACAAAATTGCGCTTATCGGCCCGAACGGCTGCGGTAAAACCACGCTGCTGAAGCTGATGCTGGGCCAGCTGCAGGCCAACAGCGGCCGCATTCACTGTGGGACTAAGCTGGAAGTGGCCTACTTCGACCAGCACCGCGCGGAGCTGGATCCGGACCGCACGGTGATGGATAACCTCGCCGAAGGCAAGCAAGAGGTAATGGTAAACGGCAAGCCGCGCCACGTGCTGGGCTATCTGCAGGACTTCCTGTTCCATCCGAAACGTGCGATGACCCCAGTCCGTGCGTTATCTGGCGGAGAGCGTAATCGTCTGCTGCTGGCACGTCTGTTCCTGAAACCAAGTAACCTGTTGATTCTCGATGAACCAACGAACGACCTTGATGTCGAAACGCTGGAATTACTCGAAGAACTGATTGACGGTTATCAGGGGACCGTAATGCTGGTCAGCCACGATCGTCAGTTCGTGGATAACACCGTAACCGAGTGCTGGATCTTCGAAGGTGAAGGGCGAATTGGACAATACGTAGGCGGTTATCACGATGCAAAAGGGCAGCAATCGCAGTCTCTGGCGCAGAAACAGGCTAAATCCAGAAATGTACCGGAACCTGCTGTAACAAAATCAGAAACTGTTAAAAAATCTCCTGCTAAAATGAGTTATAACCTGCAGCGCGAACTTGAGGGGCTGCCTCAGCGTCTTGAAGAGCTGGAGGCAGCTCTGGAAACGTTGCAGATGCAGGTCGCTGATGCGTCATTCTTTACGCAGCCGCACGACTATACTCAGAAAGTACTGTCAGAACTGTCCGCGGCTGAAAAAGCCCTGGAAGAAGCATTTGAGCGCTGGGAGTACCTTGAGTCTCTGAAAAACGGCGCATAAACAGGGATAACATATGTGTGACCAGCACCATGCCGACAGGCATATTTTATGCTCGCAATGCGATATGCTCGTGGCGTTGCCAGAGCTTGGTCACGGACATAAAGCCCTGTGTCCACGTTGCGGCGCAACGTTGACAACCGAGTGGGACGCGCCGCGGCAGCGTCCCACTGCTTACGCTCTGGCAGCATTGTTCATGCTGCTGCTCTCTAATCTCTTCCCCTTCATCTATATGAAGGTGGGAGGGATAACCAGCCAGGTGGATCTGCTTGAAATCCCGGGCGTGATGTTCTCGGAAGATTACGCCAGCCTCGGCACCTTTTTTCTCCTGTTTGTCCAGATAGTCCCGGCTTTTTGCCTGGTCGTTATCCTTTTGCTGGTCAACCGCGTCAGGATGCCCTCATCACTGAAAATCCGGCTCGCGCGTATCCTATTTCAGCTCAAAAGCTGGGGTATGGCCGAGATCTTTCTGGCGGGCATTCTGGTCAGTTTCGTGAAGCTCATGGCGTACGGTGATGTGGGGATCGGCAGCAGCTTTATTCCGTGGTGCCTGTACTGTGTCCTGCAGCTGCGCGCCTTCCAGTGCGTGGACAGGCGCTGGGCGTGGGATGATATCGCCCCGGCACCGACGCTTGCGCAGACGGTAAAAGTCGGCGTGCCCGGAATTCGTCAGGGGCTGCGTTCCTGCCCATGCTGCACCGCCGTGCTGCCCGCCGATCTCGACGTTTGTCCGCGCTGCGAAACGAAAGGTCACGTACGCCGTAAAAATAGCCTGCAGTGGACGATGGCGCTGCTGGTCACCTCCATCATGCTGTATCTGCCTGCCAATATTCTACCGATCATGATCACCGATTTGCTCGGCGACAAAATGCCCTCGACGATCCTGGCCGGGGTGATCCTGCTGTGGGGAGAAGGTTCCTATCCTGTCGCCGGCGTGATCTTTATCGCCAGTATTATGGTGCCAACCTTAAAAATGATCGCCATCGCCTGGCTCTGCTGGGATGCGAAGGGGCATGGAAAACGCGACAGCGAACGCATGCACCTGATTTATGAAGTGGTCGAGTTTGTCGGACGCTGGTCAATGATTGACGTGTTTGTCATCGCCGTTCTCTCTGCACTGGTGCGGATGGGCGGTTTGATGAGTATTTATCCCGCGATGGGGGCTTTAATGTTTGCACTGGTCGTGATTATGACCATGTTTGCGGCCATGACCTTCGACCCTCGTTTATCGTGGGATCGTGAGCCTGAATCAAGCCATGAGGAAGAGTAAGAGCATGGAAAATAAGAGTGGAGAGGCGAAAGTGCAGAAGGTCAAAAACTGGTCGCCGGTGTGGATTTTTCCCATCGTGACCGCGCTGATCGGTGCATGGATCCTGTTTTATCATTACAGCCATCAGGGACCGGAAGTCACGCTGATAACCACCAATGCCGAGGGGATTGAGGGCGGTAAAACGACCATCAAAAGCCGTAGCGTGGACGTGGGCGTGGTCGAAAGCGCAACCCTGACCGACGATTTAACCCATGTGGAAATTAAGGCGCGCCTTAATGCCGGCATGGAAAAACTGCTGCATGGCGATTCCGTTTTCTGGGTCGTTAAACCGCAGGTGGGACGTGAAGGGATCAGCGGTTTAGGGACGCTGCTCTCCGGAGCCTATATTGAACTGCAGCCCGGCACGAAGGGTAGCCAGCCGGGAAAATACCAGCTTCTGGATTCACCGCCGCTTGCGCCGCCTGATGCCAAGGGTATCCGCGTGATCCTCGACAGCAAAAAAGCGGGTCAGCTCACGGCGGGTGACCCGGTACTGTTCCGCGGCTACCGCGTCGGTTCCGTTGAAACCAGCACCTTCGATGCGCAAAAGCGTACCATTAGCTATCAGCTTTTCATCAATGCGCCAAACGATCGTCTGGTGACCAGCAACGTTCGTTTCTGGAAGGACAGCGGGATCGCGGTCGATCTTACGTCGGCGGGGATGCGCGTAGAAATGGGATCATTAACCACGCTGTTTGGCGGCGGGGTGAGCTTTGATGTTCCGGAAGGGCAGGATCTCGGGCAGCCGGTTGCCGAGAAAACGGCGTTCAGACTCTTTGACGATCAACGAAGCATTCAGGACGCGCTTTATACCGATCACATCGACTTCCTGATGTTCTTTAAAGACTCCGTCCGCGGTCTGCAGCCGGGCGCGCCCGTTGAGTTTCGCGGTATTCGTCTTGGTACGGTTGGACAAGTTCCGTTCTTTGTCCCGGGCCTGAGCCAGATGCTGGACGATGATTATCGTATTCCGGTGCTGATCCGTATCGAGCCGGAGCGTCTGCTGAACCAGATTGGCGAGAACCAGGATATCGCGGCGCATATTAACGAACTGATGAACCGTGGTCTGCGCGGGTCGCTGAAAACGGGTAACCTGGTGACGGGCGCGCTGTATGTGGATATGGACTTCTACCCGAAAGCACCGCCGATTACCGGTATTCGTGAATTCGGTGGCTACAAGATCATCCCAACGGTGAGCAGCGGTCTGGCTCAGATCCAACAGCGCCTGATGGAGACGCTGGATAAGATCAACAATCTGCCGCTGAATCCGATGATTGAAGCGGCGACGAACTCACTGAGCGAAAGCCAGGCAACGATGCGTCGTCTGCAAACCACGCTGGATAACATCAACAAGATCACGGCGAGCCAGAGCATGCAGCAGCTGCCGCAGGATATGCAGAAAACGCTGCGTGAGCTGAACCGCAGTATGCAGGGCTTCCAGCCGGGTTCAGCGGCCTACAACAAGATGGTGGCAGATATGCAGCGTCTTGATCAGGTCTTACGTGAACTGCAGCCGGTGCTGAAAACGCTCAACGAGAAGAGCAACGCGCTGGTGTTCGAAGCGAAAGATAAAAAGGATCCTGAGCCGAAGAGGGCAAAAGAATGAAAAAGTGGCTATTGATGGTTGGTGCTCTGCTGTTAACGGCGTGCAGTTCAGGGGTAGATAATAAAAGCTACTATCAGCTGCCTGTGGCTACCCACAGCGGTGGGCAAAGCACGGCCAGCCAGGGAAACCGTCAGCTGTGGGTTGAGCAGGTTGCCGTGCCGGATTATCTGGCAGGAAACGGGGTGGTCTATCAGACCAGCGACGTTAAATACGTGATTGCGACGAACAACCTGTGGGCCAGCCCGCTGGATCAGCAACTGCGCAACACGCTGGTGGCCAATCTGGGCAGTCAGCTTCCGGGCTGGGTTGTCGCGTCGCAGCCGCTGGGTAACGACCAGGATACGCTTAACGTCACGGTAACGGGCTTCCACGGCCGTTATGACGGTGCGGTGGTGATTAGCGGGGAGTGGTTGCTGAACCATCAGGGGCAGCTGATTAAGCGTCCTTTCCATCTGGAGCTGAAGCAGCAGAAAGATGGCTATGACGAAATGGTGAAAGTCCTGGCTCAGGGTTGGGCACAGGAGTCGGCCAGCATCGCGAGAGAAATTTCCCGGCTGCCATAAGTAAAATTCATCATTAAAAACCGCAGTTGGCCTCTCGCTGATTGCGGTTTTTTTTCGTTTTCAGTTCAGTTTGTTACTTGTGCCACGTCACAATTTTTGTACAAATGAACTTCCAGCTAGCTCACAAATATGACACCCGTATGAATTTTGAACATTGACGATGCGACTGATTCGGGGTATTCGTTATCTGTGCCTGTGCATTTAGTGCAGACACTGTTTTCTTTCCACCAGACAAAAGAATGAGGGAAACGAGGCATGAAGAGACAGAAACGAGATCGCCTGGAACGGGCTCATCAACGTGGTTATCAGGCCGGCATCGCTGGACGTTCTAAAGAAATGTGTCCTTATCAGACGATAAATCAAAGGTCACAATGGCTTGGAGGCTGGCGAGAAGCCATCGGCGACAGGGCACTCATAGCCTGATAACGTCTCTTTCAAAAAAGAAACCTCCGCAATGCGGAGGTTTCGCCTTTCTGGGGGTGCCAAAAGCACGATCAGAAGGCTGAAGTATCCTGGAACAGGCCAACTTTCAGGTCGCTTGCGCTATAGATCAGACGACCGTCGACCAGCACTTCGCCATCTGCCAGGCCCATAATCAGGCGGCGGTTAACGATGCGCTTGAAGTGAATGCGATAGGTCACTTTCTTCGCCGTAGGCAGAACCTGGCCAGTGAATTTTACTTCGCCCACGCCCAGCGCGCGGCCTTTACCTTCGCCGCCCAGCCAGCCCAGATAGAAGCCAACCAGCTGCCACATGGCATCCAGGCCCAGACAGCCAGGCATTACCGGATCGCCAATAAAGTGGCAACCGAAGAACCACAGGTCCGGGTTGATATCGAGTTCTGCTTCTACGTAACCCTTATCGAAGTTGCCGCCGGTTTCGGTCATTTTCACGACACGGTCCATCATCAGCATGTTCGGGGCCGGTAACTGTGGGCCTTTAGCGCCAAACAGTTCACCGCGACCAGAGGCAAGAAGATCTTCTTTTGTATAGGATTCGCGTTTATCTACCATGTTCTCAGTAAGCCTTATTTTAGTGAAGGACGCAGGATAGCTAACACGTGTACGCTGAACAAGTCCGATCAGTTCGAACTAAACCAGCCCAGCCAGCGTAACGGCCATGGATAACGATGACGAGCATCCTGCTGTGTCGCCTGAGCTATGCGCTCCTGGATAGTCTGCATCAGGGAGGTTTGCCCTTCGCCATCCCAAACCAGATTTGTCAGTAAGGGTAGAGCATCCTCAATCCCTTCGATGGCCCAGATGGCGAATTGCTCTTGCTCAACCGCATCCAGAATATCCTGACTGAGGCTCAAATGGCGTGCGTTGGGAGCAGGAATAATCACACCCTGTTTGCCGTTTAAACCGCGCTGCTGACAGATAGAGAAGAAGCCTTCAATTTTTTCGTTGAGGCCTCCCACTGGCTGTGCACGACCGAACTGATCCACCGAACCGGTGATCGCGATGTTCTGATTGATGGGCACTTCCGCCAGGGCGCTGATTAAGGCGCACAGCTCGGCCATAGAGGCGCTATCGCCATCCACTTCGCTGTAGGACTGCTCAAACGTCAGCGAGGCGGAGAAGGGGATCTGTTGCTCAAGCTGCAGCTCTGACATCAAAAACGCCTGCATGATCATCATGCCTTTCGCGTGAATGTTGCCGCCCAGCTCGGCTTTCCGTTCGATATCGGTGAACTCGCCATCGCCAATGTGCACAACGCAGCTGATACGGGACGGTTCCCCGAATGCGCGCGGATGACCGGGAAATTCAATCACCGACAGGGCGTTGATCTGCCCGACGCGTTCGCCTTCGGTTTCCACCAGAATTTGTTCCAGCAGAATTTCATCCTGCATACGGTCGGCAAGATAGCCTTCTCGCCACTCACGCTGAGCCAGCATCTGAGTGAGCTGTTCGCCGGTGAACGCCCCGTTACCGCTGATCACACCCACTTCACGCAGCTGTTTGCCGATCCAGAGCGGGCAAAGCGGCAGCGTTTCCTGGTCACCGGTGTAGCGTACCGCTTCGCGGATTAAGCCCGGCCACGCGTCAGCCGCAGGGGTTGGCAGCGCAAAACGTTCAGCAACGGCCATTACCCACTGGCACCACTGCGCCATATCGTCGGCGTCAGCAATCTGGGTGTTGTCTTCGTATTCGCTATACACCGCCTGCTCAGCCAGTTCTGGCTCCATTTCCTGGAAGTCCGCCAGTGATTCACGGTCGCCCGTCAGCACGACGGTCAGCGACAGCGGCATAGACGGAACAGAGACAGGCAGAGGACGTGACTCATCGTAGCCGACCCAGTCGAAACGCTGCTGGTGCACGATAGTTTTCAGACGCATCCACAGCAGCGGCTGCGAGAGCAGGGTACGCAGTGAGATGATGAGAACACCGCCATTTGCGCGATGTACCAGCCCCGGCTGCAGCGAAAGTTCGCCATTAAACTGGCGCAGACAACCAAAGAGTTGTTCCGCCTCGACCCAGTTAGCGGTAATCACTTCGCCCTTAGCGGCAAAACGGCCATCGGCCTGCGCCGCCGGTTCGAAAGTGACATCATGTCCCGCAATACGATACTGGCCGCCAAAAACTGCGTTCGCTTCCGGCTTCAGCTGGCGCACGGCATCTCCGAGCAGCGTCAGGTATTCCGCTTCTTCCGGGGCCTTGAGCAGCATGAAGGGCGCTGTTGCCCATGGGCTTAACACCTGCTCCAGCGCATAATGCAAACGAGGCTGCGTATCGCTAAGGATTAATTCGTGTTCTTTTGCGAGTTCGGGCTGTGCAAACAGTTCCTGGTAACTTTCGGTATCCGGAACAAGGTCACGCCATGCAAGTTTCGTAATGGTCAAAGTTGATGTTTTTTAGTCAGATGTAAAAGCGTGGAGTATACCGTAAGCGGGGGGCTGTACCCAAGCAGGATTGGGGATTTCGACAGGGCGATTGGCTGCATTCACTCACAGGATATGATTTCTTTTCAGCAGATTGCTAAAAAACTGATATTCTGAACAGAGTTACGTGGTAACACTGAGATCGCAATGAAATATCAACAACTGGAAAATCTCGAAAGCGGCTGGAAATGGAAGTACCTGGTCAAAAAGCACCGTGAAGGGGAGCTGATCACCTGCTACATCGAAGCCAGCGCTGCGCAAGAAGCCGTGGATATTTTGCTGACCCTCGAAAATGAACCGGTACAGGTTAACGGCTGGATTGAGAAACACATCAATCCTGCGCTGTTGAACCGGATGAAGCAAACTATCCGTGCCCGACGCAAACGGCATTTTAATGCTGAGCATCAGCACACGCGCAAAAAATCAATCGATCTGGAGTTCGTTGTCTGGCAACGCCTGGCTGGGCTGGCACAACGACGGGGCAAAACGCTTTCGGAAACCATCGTGCAGCTGATTGAGGATGCCGAACATAAAGAGAAGTACGCCAACCAGATGTCGACGCTGAAGAACGACCTTCAGGCTCTGTTGGGTAAAAAATAGATTTTTCTTTTCTTCAGACAATAAAAAACCCCGCATGGCGGGGTTTTTTTATAAGACGATAACTTATGCCGCTGGCTGAGTTACAACGTCTTTGATGCCTTTAACTTCGATCTCTACGCGACGATCTGGAGCCAGGCAGTCGATCAGTGCAGCGCGAGCTTTCACGTTGTCACAGGTGTTGCCAGTAACTGGGTTAGATTCGCCCATACCACGTGGGGAGATCTTGTTAGCTGGGATACCTTTAGAGATCAGGTAATCAACAACAGACTGAGCACGTTTCTCAGACAGTTTCTGGTTGTAAGCGTCAGAACCGATACGGTCGGTGAAGCCCAGAACCACTACGGAACCGTCTTTAGGATCCAGGTTGCTCAGCTGGGTGTACAGCTGATCCAGTGCCTGCTGGCCTTCTGGTTTCAGAGTCGCTTTGTTGAAGTTGAACAGAACGTCAGACTTCAGAGTGAAGTGCTTGGTCTGTACTTCTGGAGCTGGAGCCGGCGCTGGAGCAACAACTGGTGCTGCTTCTTCCTGCTGACCGAAACGGTAGGAAACACCTACGCTCAGCATGCCGTTGTCTGGACGAACACCAACGGTGTTGCCGTCGCCGATGTTGTTAACCCACTGGTATTCCAGACGGGTAGCGATGTCACGGGTCATAGCCCACTCAACGCCACCAGCGAATACTGGGGAAACACCGGTGTCATGGTTGTCACCAGAGATGTTGTTGCTGGAATCTGCGCGCCATACCATGCCGCCCAGACGGGTGTACACGTCCAGATCGTCAGTGATTGGGTAGCCCAGTTTAGCGGTCAGCTGAACGCCCTGTGCTTTGAAAGCGCCGTTGATGGTGTCGCCTTTGTATGGCATACGACCTAACCAGTCGTAACCCATTTCAAAACCAACATACGGGTTAACCTGATAGCCACCGAACGCACCTGCACCAAGCTGGCTCTCGTGAGTTGGGCCATCATTGTTCAGGCTGCTGTTGTACCAGCCGGTGTCATGGAACTGAGACCAGCCCAGTTTACCACCTGCATACCAGGTATTATCTTTCGGAGCGGCCTGCGCTACGGTAGCGAAGCCAGCCAGTGCCACTGCAATCGCGATAGCTGTCTTTTTCATTTTTTGCGCCTCGTTATCATCCAAAATTCGCCATGAAAGTCTCAGGAGAGAATCACGGTTAAATCCTTCACCGGGGGGCGTGGTCAAATATAAATCTACCGATATCTTCGGCTTAGGCCGAGCACCCCTGGCGATGTAAAGTCTACAACGTAGCTGAAAACTTACAAGTGTGAAGTCCGTCAGGCATATGAAAAAAAAAGTTCCGTATACCGATTATTTAACATTTTTCGAACGAATTTTGTGCAATAAAATTAAGGAGAACCGCACCAGACAAGCCTTGCCGCAATTTTGTGACCGGGAACTTTAATGCCATCTTGAGGTCAAAAAAAATTCCAGGAAAAATCTTAATTTCACTCAATGATACAAATTTGAGTGAATTTTTAGCCCAGAAAGTTGTCCTCTGCGGTAAGAATCCGATCGAACCGGACGCATAATGAATCCGATCGCATTCCCTTCTTCGGCTGCTTCAGTCAGACGGTAATGCTCCTCTTCCGTCAATTCTTCTGGTAACCATCCAATCACCACGCTGTAATTTCCGGTGCGTAAGGCGCGGATCATCGATTCTACGGTATCGCACGGCGGGAGCTGATTAATTTGCATGACCTTGGTAAGCGGAAGGCCTGCGGACTGAACCCACTCACGGCTCAGTTTTTGCTGAGGCGTGAGCCAAAGCTGCCAGCGCGATTGCTGACCAAGCTGTTGTAATAACGGCAACAACAGAAGTTGCGTCAACAGGGGCTGGTCTTCACGATAAACCACTTCACTGATAAGCCCCGTGGAAACACGCTCGACGGAATTCTGCGCGACATTGCCTGCGGTAGAAGAGAGAGAGGTTGAGCGATTTGCATAGCCTGAAGTGTGCATATTCATTCCAGCCCTGTGGTTACTGTATGGATATACAGTAACCCCTGTATGCATAAAGATCAACCTCATTTTCGGAAAGCGACTCGCAAAATTCATTCAATGTTGATGTCCCTCGAAAAATCATCTTGCTCATCGGCGATAAGTTGCCTATTTTCCTGCTAACGGATCCGCTAGTAGGAAATTTCGTTGTTACTTTATGATTTTGAAGGGAAATATCATGAAAAAGATATCTTATGAACGGATTTATAAATCCCAGGAATACCTCTCCCCGTTGGGCGAGATTCATCATCGCGCGCTGTTTGGAGGCTATACCCTGGCGGTGGATGATGCGGTTTTTGCCATGGTGTCAGACGGAGAGCTTTATCTTCGCGCCTGTGAGGAGAGTGCGAAATACTGTGTAAAAAATGCCTCCTCTTTTTTAACGTTGATGAAGCGAGGCCGCCCGGTGCTGCTCAACTATTATCGTGTGGATGATGGATTATGGCAGGACAGGGAGCGGTTGCTTCAGCTCTCCTCGTTTGCGCTCAGTGCGGCAAGAAAAGAACGCTATCAGCGCCATCAACGAAACCGACTTAAGGATCTGCCAAACCTGACCTTTCAGCTTGAAGTCTTGCTCTTTGAAGCTGGCATCACCAATGAGGAAACGCTGCGGGCGCTGGGTGCAAGAGCGAGCTGGCTAAAGATGCGGGCAAAAAACAAAGCGCTCAGTATTAAAGTTCTCTTCGCGCTGGAAGGGGCTATCGAGGGGCTGCATGAGGCGGCACTCCCGGCAGGCATTCGCCGGGAGCTAACGGAGTGGTTTAATGCGCTGCCTGAGCCACAGGAGAATCACTCCTCCAGGTAGCGATTTGCTGTTGCAGCCGGCAAATTTCAGGCAGCAGAGCGATAAGCAGGCCTATCTGCTGAAGTACCAGCGGCGCTTTGCTGTCGTTTCCAGGGTCAAGATGCGCAATGCGTTGAGCCAGTTCATCCAGCGCCTGTTGAACGCGCGGCTCATCGGCCGGTCGGTGATGAAGTGCGTCATCGACATAACAGACGGCATCATCGAGCAGGTTGAGAATGCCCGGGTTGGTGAGTTTCTCACGGTGGGCACCGAGCGTCGAAATATAGCTGGTGAACGTATGGTTCAGGCAGAGCAGGCGGAACGCAGTCTCACGGATCTCCGCCGTGGCCCGAGGCTCCGTTGACATGTTAGAGACAACGGAGGCCAGTTCTGCGTCACTGTTATGCGCGTCGCGACGGGCTATCCGATAAGCCAGGCGGTTATCACGCCCCTGGTGGTACTGCTCCAGGATTGCGTCAAGGTATCGACAGTTGGCGTTCATCGCCCTGTCCACTACGCGCGGCAAATTGCGGAAACGCCAGTCCGGCCAGATAAAGCTGACCGCGGCCCAGGCAATCGCACAGCCAATCAGGGTATCGATCACGCGGGGCAGGGCAACTTCAAACCCTTCACCCAGCAGGTTAAAGCAGAGCAGCACCAGCAGCGTAATGAACATGGTGGCGTGGGCGTACTGCACGTTGCGAAACGCGAAGAACAGCACGCCGGTGATCACAATCAGGATCAGTTGACCTTCAACGGAGGGCACGAAATAGAGCACCGGAAGGCCAATCGCGACGCCGACCAGCGTGCCGATAATACGCAGCGCAAGACGGTGTCGGGTGGCGTTATAGTTCGGCTGGCAGACGAACAGGCTGGTCAGCAGGATCCAGTAGCCGTGGTGCAGCCCGGTTATCTGGATAAAGGCATACCCCACGCACAGCACAAGCGACATTCTTACCGCGTGGCGAAAGAGTGCCGACTCAGGCGTAAAGTTGCGGCTCAGCCGCAGCCACATATCGCTAACGCTGTGCACGCTGTCATCAGCAAGCTGATTTTCCACCTCACTGCCCGGCAGCGCCATCGCCTGTTCGGACTCAATGGTTGCCAGCTGAGCATCAATCGCCCGCAGGTTGTTAAGCAGAAAGCCCAGCGCTTTGATGTGCTCCGGTGACGTTCCGCTGGCCTGAACGCGGTCGAGCGCCGCATCAAGATGGCTGAATACGCGTTCAAAGCGGGGGTCATGCTGATAGGGCGTGCGCAGCAGAATAGACCGCGAGAGCTGCTGACACGCCTGGGACTGCATGGACAGCAGGCGCTGGAAGCGGAACATCACGTCGCTGTAGCGGAACTTCTCGCGCAGGGCAGCATACTGAACGTGCGAGGAGCTGGCGCGTTCATGAATATCCTGGGCGGCAAAATAGTAGTGTAAGGTCCTTCGGGTTCCGCGCTGGCCGCGATCGCCGCGCAGACGGGTAAGTAGAGAGGCTTTTGTCTGGTTAAGGGTGGCGACCAGCTGGCCGTTTGCCAGCGCCAGATCGTAGAGCGGAGCCTGGCTTTCTTCCTCGATATCCGGGTCGAACAGCCGGGATTTCAGTTCCAGATAGTGGGCTAACTGCTCAAAGCTGCGGGCAAGGTTATCCTGCAGCGGGCGAACCGGGAAGATCAGATGACCGGTTAGCGTCAGCAGATTATACCAGATGGCGCCCAGCATCAGGAGAACCGGCTGCTGGTACCACTGGTCATACAGGGAAACGCCCAGCATGGTGTAGATGGCGATCAGCAATGCACCAAACGCGATGGTGGCATAGCGTTGCCCGAGGCCGCCCAGCAAAATAAACCCGCTGGTTGAGAGCGTAAGGCCCAGGGCAAACAGCCAGGGCCACGGGAAAAGCAGCTCAACGGACGCTGAAGCAATGAAAAAGCAGACGAGCGTAATGACCAGGTTACGTAAACGCCCGGCCAGACGATCGTCCAGGTCCGCCAGCGCCCCGGCCACCACCCCCAGCGTGAGCGGAATGGTGAGTTTGACATCATTCAGCCACCAGGGCAGGGCAGCCGTGCCGCAAAGCGAGATAAATATCCTGACGTTGTATAGCCAGGTGCTGTTCCAGGTATAACGGCGAAGCAGTGGGCTTAGCATAAACGCGGCCGGTCCTTATTTACTGAAAACGACGACGCGCGTTTGCTTCACGCGCCGCCTGGGCCACTTCTACCGGAACAACCCTGCGACCGACGGGCCAAAGGGCGATGGCGGCGATCTTAAAGTTCGCGATCCCCACCGGAATGCCAATAATCGTGATGCACTGTGCAATACCGGCAAAAATATGCATGATGCACAGCCACCAGCCGAAGAAAATCAGCCACAGAATGTTCAGCAGGGTTCCGCCCGTATTCATCAGGGCGTTTTTGCTCTCCGGATTCAGCTCGTCAACGTGGATGGCTTCATTCCCGTAGGGGATTAAGGAGAGTTTTGTGATTTCCCAGCAGGAACGGGTCAGGGGAAGCGTGAAAATCAGGACGATGCTCACCAGCGTGGCAAAAAGCCAGGAAAGGGTGGTGGCAAAACCGCCCAGCACAAAATTCAACACATTCAGAACGGTACGCATAAACCCTCACTTCCTTTCGATAAAATTAACGCCCAATGATTGTAACGTTTTTTTAGGCTGGAGCACCTTAAAACTGGCAGTTAAACTGTCAGGTAAATTATCTCTTCGTGGACTTGGCGGAACATGGAACTGAAAGCAACCTCGTTAGGCAAACGCCTGGCGCAACACCCTTACGACAGGGTGGTTCTCCTTAATGCCGGGGTGAAAGTCTCCGGGGAACGCCACGAATACCTTATTCCGTTTAACCAGCTTCTGGCTATCCACTGTAAACGCGGGCTGGTGTGGGGCGAGCTGGAGTTCGTTCTGCCTGACGATAAAGTCGTGCGTCTTCACGGCACCGAGTGGGCGGAAACCCAGCGTTTCCATCATCACCTGAATGCGCTGTGGCAGCAGTGGAGCCAGGATATGAGCGTAATTGCCGCCCAGGTGCTGCAGCAGGTGCTGGACGATATCGCGCAGAGCAACGCACAACACGCGTGGCTGACCCGTCAGCAGACCGCCGGGCTGCAGCAAAAGATCCGACACGCACTCTCGGCGCTGCCGCTCTCCGTGACGCGTCTCGACGAGTTTGACAACTGTCGCGACGCCTGGCGCCAGTGTCAGGCCTGGCTGAACGATAAGGGTAAAAGCCGTCTCGCTCATAATCAGGCCTGGACGGACGCCATGCTCACCCAATACGCCGACTTTTTCAGTACGGTGGAATCTTCACCGCTCAATCCGGCCCAGGCGCGCGCGGTGGTCAACGGCGAGCAGTCGCTGCTGGTGCTGGCGGGGGCCGGTAGCGGTAAAACGTCGGTGCTGGTGGCGCGTGCCGGCTGGCTGCTGACGACCGGAGAAGCGGTAGCCGATCAAATACTGCTTCTGGCCTTTGGCCGCAAGGCTGCCCGGGAGATGGACGAACGTATCCAGGAGCGCCTGCACACCCGGGATATCACGGCCAGAACCTTCCATGCCCTTGCGCTGCATATTATTCAGCAGGGCAGTAAAAAAGTGCCTTCCATCAGTAAGCTGGAAAACGACGCGCAGGCGCGTCAGGCGCTGTTCATCAAAACGTGGCGCCAGCAGTGCAGTGAGAAAAAAGCGCAGGCGAAAGGGTGGCGTCAGTGGCTGGAGGAGGAGCTCGGCTGGGAGGTGCCAGAGGGCAGCTTCTGGCAGGATGACCAACTGGCGCGTCGTCTGGGTTCGCGACTTGACCGCTGGGTCAGCCTGATGCGAATGCACGGTGGAACGCAGGCAGAGATGATTGAAAGCGCGCCGGAGGCGATCCGCGATCTGTTTTCGAAACGGGTCAAGCTGATGGCTCCGCTGCTGAAAGCCTGGAAAACCGCGCTGAAAGAGGAAAATGCCGTCGATTTCTCCGGTTTAATCCATCAGGCCATCATCATTCTTGAAAAGGGACGTTTTGTCAGCCCGTGGAAACACATTCTGGTGGATGAGTTCCAGGACATCTCTCCGCAGCGTGCTGCACTGCTCTCGGCGCTGCGGGCGCAAAATAAACATACCTCGCTGTTTGCGGTGGGTGACGACTGGCAGGCCATCTATCGCTTCAGCGGGGCGCAGCTCTCCCTGACGACCGCGTTCCACCACTATTTTGGCGAAGGGGATCGTAGCGATCTGGACACCACTTACCGCTTCAATTCACGCATTGGTGAGATCGCCAACCGCTTTATCCAGCAAAACCCGCATCAGCTGGCCAAGCCGCTCAATAGCCTGCGCCCAGGGGATAAAAAAGCGGTCACCCTGCTGGCGGATGACCAGCTGGAGCCGCTGCTGGACAAGCTCAGCGGCTACGCGAAGCCCGATGAACGTATTCTGGTACTGGCGCGCTACCATCACCTTAAGCCCGCGGCGCTGGAAAAAGCCGCCACCCGCTGGCCGAAACTGCAGCTTGAATTTATGACCATTCACGCCAGCAAAGGGCAGCAGGCTGACTATGTGATTGTGGTGGGGCTGAAAGAGGGGAGCGACGGTTTCCCGGCTCCGGCCCGCGAGTCGGTGATGGAAGAGGCCCTGCTGCCGGTGCCGGAAGATTTCCCGGATGCCGAAGAGCGGCGTTTGCTGTATGTGGCAATCACCCGCGCGCGGCATCGCGTGTGGCTGCTGTTCAATAAAGAGGAGCCATCCGTGTTTGTCGATATCCTGAAGAGTATTGATGTGCCGGTAGCGCGTAAGCCATAACGATGTCAGGCAAGATTTTCCAGGCCGGGTAAGGCGTAGCCGCTACCCGGCAAAAAAGCTACTTCAGTCTATCGGAAAGATAACGCTGATAGTCCGGAATAAGGATATCAACCGGCGAGTTAAACTGCGGTGATTCGATGATGAAATCCGCCGTCGACAGGTTCGTCGCCACCGGAATATTCCACACCGTCGCCAGGCGCAGCAGCGCTTTAACATCCGGATCGTGCGGAACCGCGTTCAGCGGGTCCCAGAAGAAGATCAGCACATCAATTTTCCCTTCGGAAATCTGCGCGCCGACCTGCTGATCGCCGCCCATCGGACCGCTCAGCATGGCATTCACCTGCAGACCCGTTTCGCGCTGGATCAGGTTACCGGTGGTGCCGGTCGCCGACAGGGCGTGCTTTTCCAGCGAAGACTGATGGCGGCGAACCCAGTTAAGCAGCATTTGTTTACAGTGATCGTGCGCCACAAGAGCAATGTGTTTGCGCTCAGGCAGCGTGCGTGTTGTCAATTCCATAATCATATCCATCAGGTTAACTGACTACACGATGACGGGAACCGTCTGACGCTGCAAGAGAAAGGCGTAAAAAATGTGGCTTATGATGAAGGTTGTTGTTTTGCCCACTGTAAAAATCGGGCCCGCGTGTCGGGATCGGCCTGCTGGAACCAGAATTTAAGGCGCTGTTCCGTCAGGGTCTGGGACTGGGGAGGAATAACGTCCAGTTCAGAGACGCCGGATAAAAGCGTACTGTCGTCCGCCATCATGGTGGCAAACTGCGGAAGCGAGGCGCGTTTCCCCGCTTTATTATAGGTCTGGGTCGCGGCCTCGTAATCCGGGCCTTTCGGTGAGGTGGTTAACGCCAGAATATCCAGCTTCACCGGAATCGGCATCGCATCCCCGTCCAGCAGTTCAACGCGGGGTGACGCGTCGAAGGCCGCAGATTCCTTCTCCGTTTCAAGGCGAGGCAGGGTGATATTCACCTGACTGATTTGCCGGGTATTAAAGCTGACGATCAGCGGCGGGGAGATGTACATCCGTTGCTCGTGATTAGCCAGACCGATCGGCTTTTCTACCCGGAAGACCAGCTGATGCGGCCCGTTATCTAACTCGATACTGTCCGCACCGCGCAATAACGAGCTGGAGACCTTTTTTCCGTCCAGTACAAGGAGATCAATGTCGGTAGAGAGCCGGAGCGTGGTAGCAAAAACGCAGACCGGCATCACTAACGCAATCAGAGCAGTGGCAATACCGGTTTTCATAGAAGGCTCCCGTCAGAAATCCTGTCGCCGCATTAATGTATCTAAATTTTTCGATAATCACGTTTACTAACATATAGACATATTTCACCGTTTTGCCCTCATGCATCTGTATGGGATGGATGGTTGAGATGTGCGGTTTGGCGTACACTTTCAAAAAAGCCAGGAGAAAAACCATGAAAGAGAACGATATTGCCGAGATTCTGACATCCACGCGTACCATTGCGCTGGTGGGCGCGAGCGATAAACCCGATCGCCCAAGCTATCGGGTGATGAAATACCTTCTCGATCAGGGCTATCACGTTATCCCGGTCTCGCCAAAAGTGGCGGGGAAAACCTTATTGGGCCAGCAGGGTTATGCCACGCTCGCTGAGGTGCCGGAAAAAATTGATATGGTCGATGTCTTCCGTAATTCCGAGGCGGCGTGGGAAGTGGCGCAGGACGCTATCGCCGTAGGGGCAAAAACGCTGTGGATGCAGCTGGGTGTGATTAACGAGCAGGCCGCCGTGCTGGCGCGGGATGCGGGGTTGAAGGTTGTCATGGACCGCTGTCCCGCGATTGACATCCCCCGTCTGGGGCTGGCGAAGTAATAAAAAAAGCCCGTATCGGGCTTTTTTTACACGCTTAGTTCCGCAGGCGCGGGGCCTGTAACTGTTTGCGGATAGTCTGAGCAAGTTCATCCATTGTGGGTTGCTCCGGATGCTCTTCCTGCAGCTCGCTACTCAGCTGCGCTTCGGCCAGATAGGTGTGAACGGGTTGTCCATCATCACCTTCCATTACCACGTGGTACCAGGGCGCGGCGCGAAGCTCTGCGTTCACCGCCAGCTCGTCTGCTGACGGTTCATCAAGGGAATACTCCGGGTCGATATCCACGACCACACCCAAATACCCTAGCAAAGTGTGGCGGACCTGCTGGCCGATACCGAATTTGCTGGCAATCATAGTCACCTCCCGGGAAATACGACTTACACGTTATGTGCGGGCAATATTTCTCTTTTCAAGTTACATGACGCGACAGGCAAACCCTTTCAGATACAGTCCTTCCGGGTAGGTAGCAATCACGGGGTGATCGGCTGCCTGACGGAACTGCTCTATAAATTGTACATCACGGCCAGCATCTATTGCGGCATCGGCGATGATTTTCTGAAATAAATCTGTGGTCATCAGGCCGGAGCAGGAGAAGGTGAGCAGAACCCCGCCCGGGTTCAGCAGCTGGATAGCCAGCATGTTGATATCTTTATACCCGCGGCACGCGCCCATCAGCTGGCTTTTGTTTTCCACAAACTTTGGCGGATCCATCACGATGACGTCGAACTTCTCGCCCTGATCGCGATATTTACGCAGCAGCTTGAAGACGTCATCGCGGACAAACTCCGCTTTGCTCAAATCCAGCTTGTTGAGCTCGACGTTCTGTTTTGCCACGTCCAGCGCTTCCTGCGAGGTGTCCACGCTCACCACCTGAGCACAGCCGCCCATCAGCGCCGAAACGGCAAAACCGCCGGTATAGGAGAAGCAGTTCAGGACGCGTTTGTCGGCAACGTACTGACGCGTAGCCAGACGGCTGTCGCGCTGGTCGAGGTAGTAACCCGTTTTGTGCCCGCCCTGAATATCCACCAGCAGCTTCATGCCGTGCTCTTCAATCGGCAGCAGGGCCGGTGGCAGTTCGCCCGTTACGGGCCCCTGAGTCAGCTCCATGCCTTCTTTTTTGCGCACCGCCACATCGCTGCGGTCGTAAATGGCACATTCCGGGAACAGCGTTTGCAGCGCGCCGATCAGCGCGGCACGCTGGTATTCCGCTCCGGCGCTCAGGAGCTGCAGTACCAGGAAGTCACCGAAGCGATCGATGGTCACGCCCGGCAGGCCGTCGGACTCACCGGCGATCAGGCGGTAGCTGTCCAGCCCGTCACGTTTTGCCAGCCAGTCGCGCCACTGCTGCGCCTGCTGCAGGCGGCGAACGAAGAAGTCGATGTCGATGGTTTCATCTTTATCAAACGTCCAGACGCGAGCACGGATCTGGGACGCTGGCGAGTAGGCGCCGCGCGCTAACCATTTCCCCTGATGGTCAACGATATCAATGGTTTCACCGAGGCTGGCTTTGCCTTCCATACGGGCAACCGCGCCGGAAAAGACCCAGGGATGACGGCGCAGTAATGATTTCTCGCGCCCTTTGGCTAACACTAAACGTACACTCATAATTTGCTGTTCTGTCGATTTCAGGAAATGGCGCGTAGATTACCACATTCAGCAAGGCGCAATCATCTGCGGATGCCGTTGAGCGTTTCGGCACAAAATCAAATCGCTTAGGCACATTACGATATTGCCGCTGGGTTTAGAGTGGGGCTTCCGGTACAGCAGAGGGAGCACCCATGAAAAAGCGCAGTGTGATAGCAATAACCGCTCTGGCGGCGATGAGTTTTCAGGTTTTAGCAACAACGCCTTTCGGCGTCACCAGCCGGGATATTTCCGGCGAAAAGCGGCTGGCGCAACAGCAGGTATTTGAGGGATTTGGCTGCCACGGTGGGAATATTTCTCCACAGCTGGCGTGGAAAAATCCGCCCGCCGGTACGAAAAGTTTTGCCGTTACGGTATATGACCCGGATGCGCCCACCGGCAGCGGCTGGTGGCACTGGACCGTAGCCAATATCCCGGCGAAGACAATGACGCTGCCCGCGGATGCCGGTAACCCGAACGGCGAGAAATTACCTGCCGGCGTTGTGCAGGGGCGTAATGATTTCGGCTATTCTGGATTCGGCGGCGCATGTCCACCCGAAGGGGACAAGCCTCATCGCTATCAGATTACCGTCTGGGCCCTGAACGTGGATAAACTGCCCGTCGACAACAATGCCAGCGGTGCGCTGGTCGGTTTTATGCTCAATAGTCACGTTCTGGCAAAGGCTCAGTTAACAGCAACCTACAGCAGATAAGGATGGCAGGGTGCAGGAGTTTCATTTTCGACATAACCATCTTACCGCGGGTGAAGTGACCGCCAGCAAAATGCATCGCCTGCACCAGGTTAAGCTCTTTTTTCCGGCTATTTGTCATATCACTCACGGCACTAAGGTGATAGTTCAGGATGATAACCGTCTGGAAGCGACACGGGATAAGCTCATCATTATCCCGGCCAATACGGCGATGGAGATAATCAATCAGCCTGTAAATGGTCTGTTTCACTCGGATTTGCTGATGTTGTCCCCGGAGATTGTCGCCGAGTTTAAAGCGCATTACCTGAAGTCCTGGCCGCGCACGACGCTGCATTCGCTCTGCGCCCCGCTGAGCGAGGGGCTGGCGTTTATGTGGGACAACCTGCTGCACGCCGTGCGTCAGGATTTACCGAAGGCGCTACAAAAGCATCAGACTTTCGGTCTTTTGCTGGCCCTGCTGCACGATGGCGTGGCGGGTCCGCTGCTTGTTGAGCGAAACAGTAACCTGACCGAGCAGGTGCGGCAGTTCATTATGCTGTCGCCCGCCAGAGACTGGACCGCGCAGGACGTTGCCAGCCGTCTGGCCTTAAGCGTGCCGACGCTGCGCAGACGCTTGCGTGAAGAGTCGCAGAGTTTTCGTCAGATCGTGGAGGAGGTGAGGATGGCCGTTGCTTTGTCACAGCTCCAGTCAACCCGATTACCAATTGGCGAAATCGCATTACAATGTGGGTATCTTTCCAGCTCTCGTTTCACCGCCCGTTTCCGGCAGCACTATGGCTGTTTGCCGAAAACGCTACGTTAAGGAGAAGAAAAATGTCAAAAGTCTGCACCATTGCCTGGGTTCACGGCGTTGTTCAGGGCGTGGGGTTCCGCTACAGCACCCAGCGCGAAGCGGTTGAGCTTGGGCTAACGGGATACGCGCGAAATATGGACGACGGCAGCGTTGAGGTGGTCGCCTGCGGCGAAGCGGAGCAGGTCGACAAGCTGGTGGCGTGGCTGAAAGCGGGCGGGCCGCGCAGCGCGCGGGTTGATAAGGTCTTAACGGAACCGCATCAACCCGGGCGAGAATACGTAAACTTCGGTATTCGCTATTAAATACACTTCACCGGCTTAGGCAGGCCGGCAATTTTGGTGGCCTGTTTTGCCGGGCCTTTCGGGAACAGACGATACAGATAGCGGCTGTTGCCTTTCTCTTCGCCGAACTTATTGGCCATGGCTTTAACCAGCATGCGGATCGCCGGAGAGGTGTTGAATTCCAGATAAAATTCGCGGACAAAACGCACCACTTCCCAGTGTTCGGGGGAGAGGGTAATCGCCTCTTTTTCAGCAATCACTTCCGCCAGCGCTTCGCTCCACTGGGCACTTTCTTTCAGATAACCTTCGTTATCGGTCTCGATCTCTTTGCCTTCAAAACTCAACATAGTCATTCACGCGTTAGTCAAAAACCGCGGCAGTGTACCAAAAAACAAAGCCCCGCATAAGCGGGGCCAGGTTCACAGCGCCGTAACTTAATCGCGGCTGGCGAAGCCCAGGATGCTCAACAGGCTGACGAAGATGTTGTACAGCGACACGTAAAGGCTGACGGTGGCGCGGATATAGTTCGTCTCACCGCCGCGAATGATGTTGCTGGTTTCAAACAGGATCGCGCCGGAAGAAATCAGAATAAACACGGCGCTGATCGCCAGGTGCAGGGCAGGCAGCTGCAGGAAGATGTTAGCCACCATGCCCACCAGCACCACAACAATACCCGCCATCAGCATACCGCCGAGGAAGGACATGTCCTTACGGGTGGTCAGCACGTAGGCCGAGCAGCAGAAGAATACCAGCGCGGTACCGCCCAGCGCCATGCCGATAAGGTCGCCCATACCGGCAGACAGATACGCGTTCAGCATCGGTCCCAGGATGTAGCCCAGGAAGCCGGTGAAGGCAAAGGCCGACAGAATACCGACCGGTTTGTCAGCGGTTTTGTAGGTCAGGAACATCAGACCGTACATACCCACCAGCGTCAGAATGAGCCCCGGAGACGGCAGCATCAGCAGGGTGCTGGCGGTGGCGGTGATCGCCGAAAACGCCAGCGTCAGGCTGAGCATGAAATAGGTATTGCGCAGCACCTTGTGGGTGCTGAGTAGCGATGTGCGGTCGCGTGAGGAAGTAATTATACGATCCATGAGTCACTCTCTTATGACAGATGTAATTAACGGAAAGAATAGAAAACGGGGCGCCAGTCTCAAAGTGGTTTTACCCATCTTTACTCAGCAGGTTAGCGCTGGAGCTGGTTGTTTCTTCTGCATAAATACATTTCACCAGTATGAACAGCGGTTTGGCGCGATTAATCAGATCAACCTCTTATAGGTTACTGAAAATTATTGCGTTATTACCATAAGGCCGCTAAGAGTTATTTCCGGATCGTCACAAAAACAGACAATAAGGCGAAGGAAATGAAACCACAAACACGCACGCGCTTTACGCTCTCTTTACTTACCGCAGGGATCCTGTGCGCCAGCACGGCTACCTGGGCGGCTAACGTGCCGGCAGGAACGCAGCTGGCCGATAAGCAGGAACTGGTCAGGAACAACGGTAATGAGCCCGCTTCGCTCGACCCGCATAAAGTCGAAAGCGACGTCGAATTCAATATTATCAGTGATTTATTCGACGGGCTGGTCAGCGTTTCCCCGTCGGGTGAAGTTCAGCCCCGACTGGCGGAAAAATGGGAGAACAAGGACAACACCGTCTGGACGTTCCATCTGCGCCCGGGCATCACCTGGAGCGACGGCACGGCGATTACCGCTGAGGATGTGCTCTGGAGCTGGCAGCGCCTGATCGATCCGAAAACGGCGTCGCCGTATGCGAGCTATCCGGGCAACATGCATATCGTCAACGCGGCCGATATTGCTCAGGGAAAAAAAGCGCCCGATACGCTGGGCGTAAAAGCGATTAACGACACCACGCTGGAAGTGACGCTCACGCAGCCAAACGCGGCCTTCCTCGCGATGCTGGCGCACCCGTCGCTGGTGCCGGTGGATAAAGTGCTGATTGGCCGATTCGGCGATAAGTGGACCAAACCGGAGCATTTCGTCAGCAGCGGGGCGTATAAGCTGTCGCAGTGGGTGGTCAACGAACGTATCGTGGCGGAGCGCAACCCGCGCTACTGGGATAACGCGCATACCGTGATTAACAAAGTCACCTACCTGCCCATCACGTCCGAGGCCTCGGACGTGAACCGCTATAAGGCGGGCGAAATTGATATCGTGTATACGGTGCCGATTAACCAGTTTGCCCAGCTCAAGAAAACCCTGGGCAGCGAGCTGGACGTCTCTCCGCAGCTGGCGACCTATTACTACGAATTCAATACCACCCGGCCGCCGTTCAACGATGCGCGCGTGCGCAAGGCGCTCAACATGGCGCTGGATAAAGACATTATTGCCGGGAAAGTATTAGGGCAGGGGCAGCGCCCGGCGTGGCTCATCAGCCAGCCGGATATCGGCGGCGTTAAGCTGCAGAACCCGGATTACGCCAGCTGGCCTCTGGACAAGCGCATCGCCGAGGCGAAAAAGCTGCTGAACGAGGCCGGATATAACGCCAGCCATCCTCTGAGCTTTAACCTTCTCTACAATACTTCTGAATCGCACCAGCGCATCGCGATTGCCGCCAGCTCCATGTGGAAGAAAAACCTTGGCGTGGATGCAAAGTTGCAAAACCAGGAGTGGAAAACCATGCTGGATACTATGCATACCCACAACTTTGACGCGGTGCGGTACGCGTGGATTGCCGATTATGACGATGCGGCGACTTTCCTGAACAACTTCCGCACGGGCGACAGTGAAAACACCAGCCAGTACAGCAATCCGGACTACGATCGGGCACTGATCGATGCTGCGAAAGCCAAATCAGCGGAAGAGCGGGGTAAGTACTACCAGCAGGCGGAAGATCTGCTGGGGCGTGATGTACCCGCCATTCCGGTTTATCACTACGTTCGTACGCACCTGGTGAAACCGTGGGTAGGCGGATTTACGCCGGATAAGCTGGGGTACTATTTCACGAAAGACATGTACATCAAAAAACACTAGGTCTGTGCTGATAAAATCGTCGATGTGTCGTCAGTTCAACCGATTAAACACGTTTTGACTATTTTTACAGCGAACGAGTGCAGCCACTCTTTACAGCTCGCGGTGAGGTGTTTATAGTTCGCCTCACTTAGGAAGTGTGGCCGAGCGGTTGAAGGCACCGGTCTTGAAAACCGGCGACCCGAAAGGGTTCCAGAGTTCGAATCTCTGCGCTTCCGCCAGATATAAACCCCAGGTTACTCGTTAACCTGGGGTTTTCCTTTTGGATTTGCCGATCCGCCTCACACTTTTAAGTCCCTGCCATTTCCCTGTAAAAAACAGGCGTTATCATTCACCCTGTAAATATATTGCTATCTCTTACCGAGGCTTTGATGCTGGAGAATGTTTTCATCAGATAATCAGTTTCCCGCCCTTTTCAGGACGGACTGGTTATCGCTGCGCTTAAACCTTACGCGCGCACCTGCGGGTGTGGGCTCGTTTTTACGCATGATGATTACACAGGTTTTCCAGTATGAATTTATCCCGTCAGGAACAACGTACCTTACACGTTCTCGCCAAAGGTGGACGAATTGTCTACGTCCGCGACAGCTCTGGCCGCGTCACTTCCGTTGAGTGCTACACCCGTGAAGGGCTGGTGCTGAGCGACTGCACGCTTAGCGTCTTTAAAAAACTCCGCACCAAAAAGCTGATCCGATCCGTGAACGGGCAGCCATACCGCATCAACACCACCGGGCTGAACAACGTTCGCGCCCAGCTGGATAATCGCTAAGGAGCAGTGATGAATATACCTTACACAGATAGCTATGACCGCGCTTTTTTGCTCGACACCATGATGGGCCCAAACGCCATGCGGCTAACCGAGGAGCTGGTCGCTCAACTGCCGATCGCTCCAGGAATGCGCATTCTCGATCTCGGCTGTGGGAAAGGGATCTCTTCTATCCTGCTCGCCGAAAAATATGACGCCACGGTTTTTGCCGCCGATCTGTGGATTACGCCGGACGAAAATGCAGCACGTTTCAGCGAACGGGGTCTGGACGGAAAAATCTTTCCCCTTCGGGTTGATGCCACGAAAGCAATCCCGTTCGCGCATGACTACTTTGATCTGATCGTCAGCGTGGACGCATATCAATACTTCGGCAACAATGACGCCATGCTGGGTACTCTGCTACCTTTCCTGAAACCCCGCGGTCATATTGCCGTTGCCGTTCCCGGGTTTATCGGAGAGTACAGCGAAACGCATCTCCCGGATGTGGTTAAACCTTTCTGGACCCCAGAGTGGTATTTCTATCCGCTCTCCTGGTGGAAAGCACTGTGGGAAAAAGAGCCCGGTGCGGCGCTGACCACCGTACGGGAGATGGATACCTGCCAGCAGGCGTGGGATGAGTTTATGCAATGCGAGATCGCTCAGGAGATGATGGTGCCCATTATGGACGCGGGGGCCGGGGCGTATTTCAACATGATCCAGCTGGTGGCGCAGAAACGCCAGGGGGAATAAACAACGCCACCCAAGGGTGGCGTTAAACGTGGCCTTTATGAGCGGATAAAGGCCAAAATATCTGCGTTAATGGTATCCGCATGGGTGGTATGCATCCCGTGCGGGAAGCCCGGGTAAATTTTCAGTACGCTGTTCGCCAGCAGCTTGTCCTGCAGCAGGGCAGCATTCTTATACGGCACGACCTGATCGTCGTCGCCCTGCATCACCAGAACGGGAACCGTGATGGTCTTTAAATCTTCCGTCTGGTCGGTCTCTGAAAACGCCTTAATCCCCTCGTAGTGGGCCTTGGCGCTGCCGATCATTCCCTGACGCCACCAGTTCTGGATCGTCCCCTGTGAAACGTCCGCGCCATCCCGATTAAAGCCGTAGAACGGACCGCTGGCGACGTCGAGGTAAAACTGGGCGCGGTTAGCCGCCAGCGCTTTGCGGAAGCCGTCGAAAACCTCGATGGGCGTCCCGCCGGGGTTACCGTCCGTTTTGACCATCAGCGGCGGCACGGCGCTGACGAGCACCGCTTTGGCGACGCGCCCCTGCGGTTGCCCATACTGCGCAACATAGCGGGCGACCTGTCCGCCGCCGGTGGAGTGACCGACGTGCACGGCATTGCGCAGATCCAGGCTTTCAACCACGGCTGACGCGTCGGCCGCATAATGATCCATATCGTGGCCTTCACTCACCTGGTCCGAACGCCCGTGACCGCGACGATCGATAGCGATAACGCGATAGCCTTCTGCAAGGAAGAAGAGCATCTGGTTATCCCAGTCATCGGCACTTAGCGGCCAGCCGTGGTGGAAAACAATAGGCTGAGCCTCTTTTGGGCCCCAGTCTTTGTAGTAAATATTGACGCCATCTTTCGTTGTTACGAATGCCATACCGCAGACTCCTCTGTTAAAGGCAAAACGTTCCCCGGCTGAGCGCACAGCGAATCATTAATGCCTTAATTAAGTTGGCTTTTTTCTGTTTCCCGTACCGACAGTACTCCTAAAGTGTAGGAGAAATAATAAAAGCAGTCGGTTTCATTCCTGTGAAAGGGAGCAGCAGAGCGTTCAGGGGGAGAGGGAAAGAATGAAGGCTCTGGAGAGATCCTCCTGAGCCTTCAGGGCTGCATTAATAGCAGGGGCGTTTAGCGGTTTTCTTCAATATAGCGGGCCAGGTCCGCCGGGGTTTTTAGCACCGTCGCCACGTCAGTTGGCGGGATCATGCAGCCGTAAACGTCCTGCACTTCCAGCACCATATCGACCGCCAGGATGGAGTCGAGAATGTCGGATTCAATCAGTTCATCGTGAAAGCCCACCTTACGGGATAACACTTTTTCGAACAGGGCGAGAATTTCTTGTTCCATAATTTTTCCTGGAGTCATTAATTTGTGCGGGCGTAAGCGTCCAGCAGCTTGCGGTCAATTTTGCCGTTAGGATTCAGCGGCAAAGCGTCTTGTACGATAATTTGTGAAGGCACCATATAGTGCGGTACCACCTTCGACAGCGATGTTTTGATAGTGTCCGGCGCCATATCCGTCACGCAGAACGCGGCTATGCGCAGCACGCTGCCGCAGGATTTCATCAGCGGCAGGACCACCGCTTCGTTGATGCCGGACATGGCCAGCAGGCGGTTCTCGATCTCGTTGATTTCGATACGGTAACCGTTCAGTTTGACCTGGCTGTCGTTGCGGCCCTGGCAGTAAATAAGCCCCGCTTCATAGCCAAGATCGCCGGTCCGGTAGCCGCGAAACGCTTCATCTTCCCGACGGAGTAATTTCGCCGCGTTCTCCTGCGGCAGGCCGAGATAGCCGCGCATGACGTTTTTACCCCAGATAATCAGCTCGCCGTCGGCGGAAATTTCCATTTTGCTCTCAGGCATCATGACGCCCACCGGCAGCACGGCGCTGTCACTGTTCAGGATCGCATCCGTGATTTCAACCACGGTCGTCGCGATGGTCGCTTCCGTAGGGCCATAGGAGTTAATGATTTTGGCCTGCGGGAAACGGCGGCGGAGCTGTTTAACCAGCGCCTTATTTAACACTTCACCAATGAAGATAAAGACGCTCAGCGCTGGCAAATACTCGCTGTTGAACTGCGGGGAAAGCAGCTGCTGGTATGCAAAAGAGGGGGTCGAAACCCAGGCGGAGACCGCGCTGCTTTTCAGTCGTTCCAGCCAGTTCTCTTTCTGAATGTCCTCTTTGGCGTTCAGCACGATATGTCCGCCCATCGCCAGATTGGCCAGCAACGGTATCAGGGAGAGGTCAAAGCTGAATACCGCGTGGTTCATCAGGACCGGTTTTGCCGGCAGCGAAAAGTCCTGGCTGACCCATTTCATGAAGTGCCATACGCTTTCACGCCCAATCTGCACGCCTTTAGGTTTACCTGTGCTGCCTGAAGTAAACATGATGTAGGCCAGATCCTGCTCCTCCAGTACCTTGCCCGATTCCCCGGTGGCGATGAACTGCCGGGTCGCCACGTCGTAATAGTAAGGGGCGCTGGCCAGATGGCAGATCTCCCGAAGGCGCTCCTGCGGATAGATGCAGTCCACTGGGATGTACGGAATGTTGTGCAGCAGGCAGCTATAAATCGCCACGGCGAACTCGGCCTGCTGGTGTCCGTACAATACGACCGGCGTACCGGCAACAGGCTGGCAGCGCTGATAGCGCTGCGCCCAGTCCGTCACGGCAGCGGAAAGCTGTAGCCAGCTTAAGGCTTCGTCGCTGCCGCTGATGGCCAGCTGCTGCGGGGAGGCGGGATCGCATAATGCCGCACGTAAGAAATCCTGCAGTTCCTGAAGATCGGAGTGATTTTTCATAGAGGTGACATTCCACTAAAGATGTAAAGGGATCCCGCGGCGCTTCCCAGCGTCAGAATTCGCCCTAAAAACGCAACGGCCGGATACTGCAAGCCGCGGTGCAATGCCGGGCTGCGTTTGGATGACCACAGCAGCATGTTGTGAGCGACGGAAATCGCGCCAAACAGCGCGCCGCTGATGACGTAATGGCGCTCCAGGCCATTCCATGCCCCCATGCAGAACAGGGTGCAAAAAATACCGATATTTTGCGCCAGCGTTTTGTTCTGACGGAAAAAGTTGAACTTCATCAGGTTCATATAAACGGGCATAAAGACCACATCGCGCAGCCATTCAGACAGGCTGATGTGGAAGCGGCGCCAGAAATCCTGCGGGTTCTTTGCCAGAATCGGCATATTGAAGTTTGCCGGGATGTTGAGCCCAAACAGGCGGCCTGCGCCGATGGCCATATTGCTGTAGCCCGCAAAATCAAAGTACAGGTAGGTGCTGTAGGCAATCGACATCACCACGCCCACGGTCAGCGTAAACGGGTTATGGCTCCAGGGCTGCACGACAAGCGAATCAATCAGCATGGCAAACAGGAACTTCTGCACAATGCCGGTAATGATTTGCTCTAACGCGACTAAAAACTGTTCACGGTTAAGGGCAAATACGGGCTTGCTGACGTCAATCATCCATGTCCGCCAGCGGTACATTGGGCCGGCCAGGATAATAAAGGGCATAAACAGATAGCAGAAATAGTGCAGGAAATTCTGCCCTTCTTTTTTACTGCGATAGAGCAGCACGTCCACCGCGCGGAACGTCATAAAAGAGAGACCGATCATGCCCCAGTGGTTATTTAAGTGTAATTTCACCAGCAGCAACGGCAATAATGTCAGAACGATTGCCTGCCACGTTTTTAACCATCCCTTCTCTTTTAGCGTGGCGAAAATATAAAAACTGATAAAAACGGCGACGGGGACAATATAATCACCCTGAAATATATATCCCCATCCCAGCGCCGTCAGCACCGATAGCGCAGATAACCAGGTCAGACGATGGCGTAATACGCGATTGACCAGCGCAAACGCCAGCGCGGATGAAAATAAATAAACAAAAAACATTCCTGAGCTGTACATTATTCGGCCTCAGAACTTTTGATATTCAAAATGCAGCTGCATACTCATGCTGTCATCGACAGAGGTCCACGCGACGATGGTGATCGCCAGCAGGAGATAAAGGAAAAAAAGACGGATCGCGATTTTCATTATTTAAAGCTCTGTGCAATAAAGCGAATCATAGGAACCCAGGCCAGTTCGGAAGGGTGCAAACGATCCCAGTTCCAGCCATTTTGATAAGGCATGGCGTACATATCTAAATACGGGATCTGGTTCTTTTCCAGAATGGTTTTTATTTGCTTATCAACCGGACGGAAGGTATCGGTATTGTAAAGCGCCCAGGGGTTAACCGGGTCGACGATAGCAATCACCTGCACGTGACGTTCTTTCAACAGCTGGACGGTTTTACTGAACGCGGCGATTTGCGCAGGCACGACGGGCGTGTCATCCCACTGTTGCCGCGTACCGTCCTCCTCGTAAATCGTTTTGTCCATCCACAGCGTGGCCGCGCTCTGCTGGCGTTTTTTATTTAACTCGCGCGCATTCGCCAGCTCTTTATCCCAGTCGGGAGCAATGTGGGCGGCTGTCTGCGGCGGCCACGGCTGTACCGCCTGGGGCGTGACGTTGAGCAGCGCCAGCCAGTCGTTTTTTATCATGGTACAGACGTTGGCAAACTGGAAGCTCAGTTCGTCCCACATCAGATCGGGGTGCCAGCCAAAGACCCGCATTTGGCCAAAGGTTAAATGGCTTATTTCTTTACTATCAATATGCTTTAAATAATTAACCAGCAGCGGGCGCGCCTGCGGATCCTTCATCAGCGGATTAAAAATAGAGCCGGGAAAATTATCGGCATAGATAGCCGGTGGCAGCCCTTTTGAGTAAAAGCTGTCAGGAGCCAGAAGCAAAACAACTTTACTGTTTGCGTTAAGGCTATTTTTAAAACGTGAGAACAGTAAAAATTGCGTTTCATCATCGACGAACGCATCGCCATACGCCACGACGGGTTTGTGCAATTGCTTATTAAAGTAATTATATACGGCGTAATGTTCATCTTCTGAGGTGGCAACCTCAGAGGCGCCAATGAAGAAAATAGCATTCCCTTCTAAGGCATGGGAAATAGTCGCAATTTTTTCCGCTTGTTCTTTAGGCGTGCCCGCCATTGATTTTATCAGCGGCTGGAAGGTGAGCGGCGGATTGAAGCTCGTCACCAGCGGGTGAACACCGAGGAACAAAATGGCCAGAGTCGCCATCAGGATATGTAAGCAAAGCGTATTTTTGATTTTCATCATCAACCCGTAACACTGCATGGCAGTAATGTCTAAAATCTGCGGGAATTCAGATTTATAACAATTACACAACAAATGACCTTCTATTTTTGAGGCATTCTATACCAGAGCGATTTAAAAGGATGAGCGTTGCTATGTTACGGTATGTACAAGGTCGAGGTGAGTGACGTGAGAGCAGCGTATGGGTGATTTTTGCGCAGTCAAACGCCGGTGGGTAAAAATAGAAAAATTCCTGCTTTACAAGGCGCTAATAGATGTTTATAGTGCGCCTCACTTTGGAAGCGTGGCCGAGCGGTTGAAGGCACCGGTCTTGAAAACCGGCGACCCGAAAGGGTTCTAGAGTTCGAATCTCTACGCTTCCGCCAAATTCGAAACCCTGCGATAGCAATATCGCAGGGTTTTTTCGTTTTACAGCGCAATCACCAGTTCCCCGGAATGGCTTCGAGAACAGCACAGCGCCACCTGCTGGTTTGGCGCGCCTTTTTCCGCCTCCGACTGCACGCTATCCCGATGATCCACCACGCCGTCAATCACCGGCGTCAGGCACGCCCCGCAGATCCCCATTTCGCATGAAAGCGGCACGTCTACGCCGTTTTCCTGTAATACCTGAGCGATGGTCTTATCCGCGGGCACCGGCCAGCGCTCCCCGGTCGAGGCGAGTTTGACCGTAAAGATCTCGCCTGCGTCACCGCGTGCGGCAGGGGCCGCGGGCTGAAACGCCTCGCTGTGAAGATGACCATCATCCCATCCCCTGGCCGTCGCCACGTCTCGCACTTTTTCCATAAACCCTGCCGGACCGCAGATCCAGGCGTGAAGCCCCGACTCAGCCACCGGAAGATGTTCTGCCAGCGCCGTACGCGGGCTGGCGGTATGAATCTGGCACTCACCGAACCGGAAGAGTTCGCGCGCAAACGCCGCGCTTTCGCGGCGTTTGACGTAATAGTGCAGCTCAAACGGCGTTCCGGCCGCCTTCAGCTGCAGGGCCATTGCATACAGCGGCGTAATGCCAATGCCTGCCGCCAGCAGCAACACCCGATCAGCCTGATGCAGCGGAAACAGATTGCGCGGAGCAGAAATCGCTAATTTCTGCCCGGGTCGCAGCGTCTCGTGAACGTAGCGCGATCCGCCGCGCGAGGCGGTTTCCCGTCCCACGCAGATAAGATAGCTCTCGTCTCCGCATGCCCCGGTCAGGGAATACTGGCGCACCGCGCCGCAGGGCAGGTGCACATCAATGTGCGCGCCGGGCTGCCACGCCGGCAGCGCGTTACCGTCTTCAGCTACCAGCCTGACGGCGAGGCTTTTGTCGCCCTCGCGCCACAGCCCGTCAACAATTACGCTCAGCATATCGGCCTCCGTCATACGAGGAAAAATTCGCCAAAGCCCATCTTCTTCAGTCCCCGACGGTAGGCAATTGAGCTTTTATCGGCGGGAATATGGGCTTCCAGCGTCAGATCCAGCGGCAGACTTTCCGGGCGCTGGGTTTCGACCATCAGGCGATCCTCTTCAAAAATCCGCAGATTGAAGGCATGCACATCTTCCACCGGGATATGCAGGTCAAAGTTACGCGCGATCGGCGCGAACATGCGGGTTACACGTGACGAGACGGGCGATGCGGCGTTCATAATGACCAGTCTCGATTCTCCCGGAAAATGAATCGTCAGGGTGGCGGTAAACGGCAGATGCATTTCAAAATGGCGCAGCCACTGAAACCCTTCTGGCGCCTGCACGGGTGAACTGGCGGGATAGTTGCTCACGGAGCTCCAGTAATCGGCAACAAAACCGAACGGCGTCTCCTGCGGCTGATAGGTGGGAACCAGCTGATTACTGGGATCGGCAAAGGTATCGGTGTGGATCCAGGCAAAGTGCGCTACGTCCAGAAACCCCTCTACCTGACGACCGGCAAAGCCGTTCACCTCAAACGCCGGGCAGTTGATCTGCTGAAATCCGTCGTCATCCCAGTGCGGCATGGTGGGCAGCGGTACAGGATTGTCCGGGTCAAACGCCAGGCAGGTCCAGATCAGGCCGAAGCGCTCTTCCACGGCGTAGTTTATCAGGTTCAGCTTCGCCGGAACGGGCTGGTCGGGGCTGGACGGAATACGGTTGCAGCGCCCGTCCTCCCCAAAGCGGAGGCCGTGGTAGGGGCAGATAATCCCATGCTCATCGTGAAAGCCGAGCGTCAGCGGCACGCCGCGGTGCGGGCAGACGTCACGGGCGACCACGACCTGGTCGTTAATCCGGTAAATCACCAGCTGTTCATCCAGCAGGGTCGCCTTAACCGGTGCCGGGCCAACGTCGCAGGCGCGCGCGACCGGATGCCAGCATTTCGCCAGGCGGAGCCAGTCCTCTGGCTCAAACGTGCAGTGGGCGGGTGGAGTCGGTTCTCTTTTCATCGTTATCCCTCTTACGTTCAGCCTAACGGGCCGCCCTGAATGGTCTCGCACAGACCGTTGATGATGCGCTCGCCGGTCTCCTCTTTGAGCTCCTGATACCAGGCCTGCGTCAACGCCATGTCTTTACCGTGGGTGACGTCGCAGCGTTTACGCGCCTTCAGCACCAGGTCGCGCACCCGGTCGCAGCGCAGCGCCTCGTACTGCCGCAGCGCCAGCGTGATGTTGTGGTTTTCTCGCAGGCATTCTCCCAGCACCACGGCATCTTCCATCGCCGCACAGCCGCCCTGGCCGATATCCGGCGTGGTGCTGTGTCCGGCATCGCCGAGCAGCGCGACGTTGCCGCGCACCAGGCTGTCGAACGGCTCAATGTCGTGGATTTCAATGCGGTTGGTCGTTTCAGGATCCAGCGCCGCGATAAGCTTCTGCACCGGCGGCGCCCAGCCGCGGAAGTAGCCCGTAAGGTCGGCGCGCAGGGTGGTGCGATCCTCCGCCAGGCCCGCGGGCAGCGGCACGTCAAAAAAGAAGTAGAAGCGTCCGCCGGAGACGGGCATCAGCGACACGCGTTTGCCTTCGCCAACGAAGGTGGTCCACTGGTGCGCCGGGGCGATTTCTTCGTCAATCTTCACCAGCCCGTTCCAGTTCACGTACCCGGCGTAGCGGCGCTCCGGGGTATACCCCAGCACGTACGGGCGCACGGCGGAGTGGCTGCCGTCGGCGGCAATCAGAAAATCGCCGGCTACCGTGGTGCCATCGGTGAAGGTCACGTTCACGCCCGCGTCGTCTTCATGGACGCGTTCGACGCGCTTGCCGAACTGCACCTTGTCGCGCCCCCAGAAGTCCAGCATTTCGCGCTGAAGCTCGGCGCGCGAGACGGGGCAGGGGCGCCCACCGGTACGCTCAACCAGCGGGGCAAGGCTGAAGCGGGTCAGGGTGTCGCCGCGCCGGTAATCCTTGTAGGCCATAAAACGCATCGGCCCGCCGTACGTCTCGATGATGTCGCCCATGCCGAGGTGCTGCATGCATTTCACGCCGTTAGGCCAGATGGAGATGGCCGCCCCGACGGGCCTGATCTCTTTGACGGCTTCAAACACGGTACAGTCGATGCCCGCTTTCTTCAGCGCGACGGCGGCGCTCAGGCCGCCAATACCCGCACCAATGACGATTGCTCTCATGCTTCTCTCCTTTTGCAGGGTGTAAAGACATTCAGCAATTTGCGTACCAGGCTGCAGAGTGGCGAAAACGGCGTTGTGAGGGGGACGTTTGCACTGCTAAGGTGCGCAAACACGGTGAACGTGCCTTTTTTTGAATCAAAAATTTCCAGTTGAGCTATACGGAATCGACTGTTTCACACCCGCGTTCAGAGTGGCGTGGTTTGTGCAATACCCGAAGGAAGACAATAAAGGAGACGCTATGATCGCACTGCACGACTTCAATCATCTTCCCCACGAAAAGGCGTTAGCGCTGATTCATCCCTGCGTGGCGCTCCCCGAGTGGGCCGATGCGCTGGCTCTGAGGCGACCCTACGCCAGCCGGGACGAATTGTTCAGTACGGCAAGCGCGCTGACGCAAAACTGGGATGAAGCGGCGCTGGCGCAGGCCCTGAACGCCCATCCGCGCATCGGGGAAAAGCCCGCAGGTTCACAGGCGGAGGCGGCGCTGTCGCGCCAGGAGCAGGGCGAGGTGAACGATCGCGATGCTGACCTTGTCCGGGCGCTGCGTGAGGGAAATGCCCGCTACGAGGCCCGCTTCGGACGCGTCTTTCTGATCCGCGCGAAGGGCCGCAGCGGCGAGGAGATTTTACAGGCGCTGCACGCGCGGCTGGAGAACAGCGACGCGCAGGAAGTCCGTGCCGCGCTGGAACAGCTGCGGGAAATTACGCTGCTACGGCTGGAAGGAGTCATTAGCGAATGAGCACACTTAGCACCCATATTCTGGATATCTCAACGGGCAAACCCGCAGAGGGCGTGACGGTTCATCTCGAACGGGAGGGCGAAATCATGGCCACGGGCGTGACCAACGCCCAGGGGCGCATCGCCGCGTTCGTTCCCTCTCTGCCCGCGGGCCGCTATCGGCTGGTGGCGGAGATCGGCGCGTGGTTTAGCGAAACCGGTCGCGACACGATCTGGCCCTGCGCGCAAATTGATTTTGTGACGGGAGAAACGGCAGACGAACATTTCCACCTGCCGTTTGTGATTGCGCCCGGCGGGTGGTCAACCTACCGGGGCAGTTGACCACACCCGCTCGCCGTTGACCCAGGTCTCGCTGATGTTGCGCTCGTCGCCGAGGGTCATCAGCACAAAAAGCTGCTCGTAGATATCCTGGCAGCGGCGATTGCGCAGGCGCTGCAGCGGCGTCACGTCGGGGTCAATCACCACGAAATCCGCCTCTTTCCCGGGCGCGAAGTTGCCAATCTTATCTTCGAGCCTGAGAGCGTGCGCGCCGCCCAGCGTGGCGTGATAAAACGCCTCGCTGGCGCGCAGGCGGTAGCTCTGAAGCTGGACGACCTTGTAGGCCTCACCCAGGGTGCGCAGCATGCTGAAGGTGGTACCCGCCCCGACGTCTGTGCCGATGCCCATGCGCACCCTGTGCTGCCAGCAGGCGGGCAGGCGAAACAGCCCGCTGCCGAGAAACAGGTTAGAGGTGGGGCAAAACGCCACCGCCGAGCCGGTGTCGTGCAGGCACTGCCACTCGCTGTGGTGCAGATGGATCGCGTGGGCAAACACGCTGCGCTCGCCGGTCAGGCCGTAGTGGTGATACACGTCCAGATAGCGCTCGTGCTCCGGCCAGAGATCGTTCACCCAGGCCACTTCGTTTGGGTTTTCGCTGAGATGGGTCTGCAGCCAGGTATCCGGAAACTCCTCTCTGAGCAGGCTAACCGCGGCGAGCAGCTCGGGAGAGGACGTTGGGGCAAAGCGCGGCGTAATGGCATACCCCAGCCGCCCCCGATGGTGCCAGCGCTGGATCAACTCCCGCGTCTGCCGGTAGCTCTGCTTTGCATCTTCGCTCAGGTAGTCCGGCGCGTGCCGGTCCATCATCACCTTTCCGGCGATAAGGCGCATGTTCAGGCGCAGGGCTTGGGTAAACAGCGCCTCGACCGATTCCGGATGCAGCGTGCAAAACACCAGCGCGGTGGTGGTGCCGTTGCTCACCAGCTGCTGAATGAAAAATTCGGCGATTTCTTTCGCGTAGGCTTCATTGGAAAACTGGCTCTCCACCGGGAAGGTGTAGGTGGTCAGCCACTCCAGCAGCTGTTCGCCAAAGGCGCCGATCATCTCCGTTTGCGGATAATGGACGTGGGTGTCAACAAAACCGGGCAACAGCAGCCTGCCGCGCAGGTCGGTGTAGCCCTTGTGGGGGTCAAGATACTGCTCACCCTCCTGCCACGGCATGTGCGCCAGAATTTTCCCGCTCTGTATAAACAGCAGCCCGTCCTCAAGGTAGCGCGCGTGTTGGGCAATCGCGTCTGCGCTGTCGCAGACCTGGGCAATATCAAAAAATGCGCCGCGGATCGCTGTCTGGTAATCCATCATGGTTCCTGCCTTAGTGTTTGCGTAGCGGGGGTGAGAAGGCGCAGCAAGAACGGTGCCAGAATGAACGGGCCGCAGATACGCTGCGGCCGGAGGAGGGGGTTACTCTTTTTGCGTTGCCACGCGGGAGCTGAACGACGTCGCGCCCGCCGTCTCGCGCTCTTCCCGCGCCAGCCAGCGGTAGGTGACGCCGCCGAGGAAGACGCCGATAAACCAGCTGAAGTTTGCCACCTCATGCAGGGCCGGGATGAAGCTAATCACCAGGCCCACGGCAACGGACGGGATCAGCGCGCCAATCGCTTTCGGGTTGAAACCGTTGCGGTACCAGTATTTGCCCTTTGGCGTGTCGTCGAACAGATCGTCAACCGACACCTTGCCGCGCTTAATCAGGTAGAAGTCGGCAATCAGAATGCCGAACAGCGGGCCGATAAACGCCCCGAGCACGTCCAGGGTGTAGTGGATAAGCTCCGGCGAGTTGAACAGGTTCCACGGGGTGAGCAGGATCGAGCCGACAGCGGCAATCATGCCCCCGGTGCGGAAGCTGATTTTCTGCGGCGAGCAGTTAGAGAAATCAAACGCCGGGGAGACGAAGTTCGCGACGATGTTGATCCCGATGGTGGCGGTGATCATCGTCAGCAGGCCAATCGCCACGGCCAGATCGTTGCCCACGCGGCTGACGGTTTCGATCGGGTCGGTGATCATGCGGCCAAACAGCGACTGGGTGCCGGAGACAATGACTACGGTGACGATGGAGAACAGCAGGAAGTTAAACGGCAGCCCCCAGCGGTTGCCGCGGCGGATCTCACCCATGCTTTTGCCGTAGCGGGAGAAATCGCCAAAGTTGAGCAGCGGGCCGGAGAAGTAAGACACCACCAGCGCGGTCGCGGTGATCATCTGCCAGGTCTGCTCGCCCGCGCTCAGGGATTTGCTGGCGAGGGTGAAGGAAATGCCGTCAAAACCGGTCTTGTATACAATCCAGCCTGCGAGGGCCAGCATCACCACGTAGACCGCCGGACCGGCGATATCAATAAAGCGCTTGATGGCGTTCATGCCGTGCCAGAAAACCATCGCCTGCAGTACCCACATAATGGCAAAGCAGATCCAGCCCAGATGCGACAGGCCCAGGAACGCGCCTGTGGTAAGCGAAGAGAGCGACGGCCAGAACTTCAGCGCCACCAGCATCAGGGCGTTGGCGGCCAGATAGGTCTGAATACCGTACCACGCGAAGGCAATCAGCCCGCGGATCACCGCCGGAATATTGGCCCCGAAGACGCCAAACGCCTGACGGCTGATCACCGCATAGGGCACGCCAGCCATCTGGCTTGGTTTGGCCACCAGGTTGGCGCACAGCTGCACGATGCAAATCCCCACCAGCAGGCAGAGCAGCACCTGCCAGCTTGCCAGCCCGAGCGTAAAGAAGCTCGCGGCGACAACATAACCCCCCATGCTGTGAACGTCCGACATCCAGAACGAAAAGATGTTGTACCAGCTCCAGTTCTGGTCACGCGTCGGTGCCAGATCCTCATTGCAAAGACGTGGGCTGTAAACCGCACCGGAATCAGCGGCCGTACCTTGCTGTGCGTTTTGACTGTTTGGCATGAAACCTGCTCCTGTGAATGAAAACCCGTTAAGCGGGAGTGCAAACGGTGTTGCAGGATCCAGGCCAAAATAATAAATCTTGTATGCAATATTTTATTTTTATGTATACGATTCGATAACGAAGAGTAAAAGACGGAGTGGTGAATGAACAACATAAACGCCCTGCAGACCGCGCCAGACCTGCATGACAAAGACGAATCGATCTTTCAGGCGCTGATGACCGCGATTGTCGAACATCAGCTGCTGCCGGGGAGCAAATTGCCGGAAGAGGCGCTGGCCGAGGTGTTTGGCGTAAGCCGCACGGGCATCCGCAAGGTGCTTCAACGACTCGCCGCTGTGCAAATGGTCACCCTGACGCCCAAGCGTGGTGCACACGTCGCCAGCCCGACGGTGGAAGAGGCGCGACACATCTTCCGCACCCGCGCCCTGCTGGAGGTCGCCAACCTGCCGGACGTGCTGGCCCGCTGCCAGCCGCCGCACCTTGCCGCGCTGGAGGCCATCATTCGCCAGGAGCAGCAGGCGCACGAGGCGTACGACGGCCCGGCGGCAATTCGCCACTCCGCCAATTTCCACATTCAGCTGCAGGCCATCTCCGGCAACCAGGTGCTGACGGAGATGGTGACCGGCCTGAGCCAGCGCTCGTCGCTGGTGATTGCCACCTGGGGCGCGCCGTGGCGTCAGGGGTGCCGCTGCAACGATCACGAACAGCTTGTGGATCTGCTGCGCCAGAAGGCGCTCCAGCCGCTCAGCGATGCCTTAATGCACCATTTTGAACATATCGTCGCCAGCCTCTGCTTCGAGCGGGCGGGCGAGTGTCTGCCTGATTTTGCCCGGCTGTTTGCCGGCCACAAGGAGTCGTAATGTCCTCTGTCTGTATACAAGTGATCAACCCCAACACCAGCCTCGCGATGACGGAAACCATCGGCGCGGCGGCCCGCGCGGTGGCGGCGCCGGGAACGGAGATCCTCGCGGTCTGCCCGAGCGCGGGCGTGCCGTCTATAGAAGGCCACTTTGATGAGGCCATCGCCGCCGTGGGGGTTCTCGAACAGGTTAAGCTCGGCAGAGAGCAGGGCGTGGACGGTCACGTCATCGCCTGCTTTGGCGATCCGGGCCTGCTGGCGGCGCGCGAGCTGGCGCAGGGGCCGGTTATAGGCATTGCGGAAGCCGCCATGCATATGGCGACGCTGGTGGCGACGCGCTTTTCGGTGGTCACCACGCTGCCGCGCACGCTGATTATTGCCCGCCATCTGCTGCATCAGTATGGCTTTCACGATCGCTGCGCGGCGCTGCACGCTATCGATCTCCCGGTGCTGGCGCTGGAAGACGGCAGCGGTCTGGCGCAGGAAAAAGTGCGTGCGCGCTGTATACAGGCGCTGAAAGAGGACGGCTGCGGCGCCATCGTGCTGGGCTGCGGCGGCATGGCGACGCTGGCGCAGGAGCTGACGCGCGAGCTGCGCGTGCCGGTCATCGACGGGGTCAGCGCGGCGGTGAAGATGGTGGAGTCGCTTGTGGCGCTGGGGCTGTCGACCAGCAAGCACGGGGATCTGGCCTTCCCGGAGAAAAAAGCGTTAAGCGGACAGTTTCAGGCACTGAATCCATTTTAATTTTTGGGGGTGGCAATGGGGCTTTTTGAACAGAATTACCCGCGGGATCTGCGCGGCTACGCGGGCAACCCGCCGCACGCGCGGTGGCCGAATCAGGCGCGCATCGCCGTGCAGTTTGTGCTCAATTATGAGGAAGGGGCGGAGAACCACGTTCTGCACGGCGATGCCGGATCCGAGCAGTTCCTGTCGGACATTATCGGCGCGGCCAGCTACCCGGATAAACACATGTCGATGGACTCCCTCTACGAATACGGCAGCCGCGCCGGATTCTGGCGGATCCACAGTGAATTTCAAAAGCGCGGCCTGCCGCTGACGGTCTTCGGCGTGGCGATGGCGCTGGCGCGTCATCCGGAGATCGTCGAGGCAATCAAGGCAGCGGATTACGACGTGGTGAGCCACGGCTGGCGCTGGATCCACTACCAGAGCATGGATATCAGCCAGGAGCGCGAACACCTGCACAAGGCGGTGCACGTGTTGACCGACCTTTTCGGCAAGCCGCCGACGGGCTGGTACACCGGGCGCGACAGCCCCAACACCCGCCAGCTGGTGGTGGAGCACGGCGGCTTCGACTATGACAGCGATTACTACGGCGATGACTTGCCCTTCTGGACGGAAGTGGCCTGCGGCGACGGCTCCCGCAAGCCGCACCTGATCGTGCCCTATACGCTGGATGCGAACGACATGCGCTTCGCCACCGCGCAGGGGTTTAACACCGCCGAGCAGTTCTATACCTACCTGAAGGACAGTTTTGACGTGCTGTACGAAGAAGGGGAAAGCGCGCCGAAGATGATGTCCATCGGCATGCACTGCCGCCTGCTGGGGCGGCCGGGGCGTTTTCGCGCGCTGCAGCGTTTCCTGGATTACGTGCAGCAGCACGAGCGGGTGTGGGTCTGTACCCGCCAGCAGATTGCCGACCACTGGCGGGAGGTGCATCCGTTTCAGAAATAACTGAGCCGTGTTTAGCCGGGTGGCGGCTGCGCCTTACCCGGCCTACAGGACCCACAGGGCATACGGGACATCGCAGGCCCGGTAAGCGCAGCGCCACCGGGCGGGTTTTTCAGCGTTACACCATCAAACTCACCTGCGCCGCCACAATCCGCCACCCGTAGGCAAACCGCACCCACGTCTGCTGCTGGCGGCCAATGCGATCCGTGCCCTCGCGGGTAAACTCGGTGCTGCACACGGCATAATCCTCCCCGAAGGTGGTAATCACGGTGTGACGCAGCGTCCGCTGCAGCCCGGCGGCGGGGCGCGCCGCGCGAAAGGCGCGGATTTCATCAATCCCATACAGGTTTTCACCCGCCCCCAGACGCACCGTGTTTTTGTCGTGCCAGAACAGCTCGTCCAGCACCGCAACGTTGTTGCTCACCAGCGCGTCTTCATAGCGGTAAAACGCGGCGGTCACCTCGGCAACCACCCACGGCAGGTTAATGTCATCGTGATTCATCATGCGGCCACCTCCGCCGGACGCGCGTCGGCGATCCCACTCTCTTCCAGCACGCGCGCTACGCGCAGGCAGGCCTGCTCGTTAAACGGCGCGGCAATCAGCTGCAGGCCAATCGGCGCACCCTGGGCGGTGCGCAGCGGAACGGTGGTCACGGGCAGGCCCAGAAATGAAATCGGCTGGGTCAGCATCCCCATGCTGGCGCGAATGGGGAGCGGCTGACCGTTAATCTCCATGGTCTGCTCACCCGCGAGCGTGGCGCTGCGCGGCGTTGCCGGAGCGATCAGCACGTCGGCCTGCGCGAACAGGGTTTTAAACGCCTGCCGGGCGTGCGCGCGAAACCGCTGGGCCTGAATGTACCAGGCGGAGGGGATCATTGCGCCTGCCAGCAGGCGTTCCCGGGAGTGCGGCTCAAAACGCTCGGGCTCGCGGCGAAGCGCGGGCAGGTACTGATTTCCCCCTTCGGATGCGCTGATGATAAACGCCGCGGAGCGCGCCAGTTCGGCATCAGGGAACTGCAGCTCATCCTGCACGTCGAGCGCCTTTGCCACCCGCGCCACGGCGTCTCTGGCATCCGCATCGCACCAGGTGGTGAAGTAGCCGCCTAGCACCGCGCAGCGCAGGCCGTCAAGCCCGCGGTCGAGCATGGGGCGCGTCTGCTCGCGCGAGCTCTCTGCCTGAAAAGCGTCGCTGCTGTCCCGGCCCTGCAGCGCATCGTATACGGACGCCAGATCGCAGACGCGGCGGGCAAAGGGGCCGATATGATCGAGGCTCGCGACAAACGGATGGCTGCCGGATCGTGACAGGCGGCCAAACGTGGGCTTCAGGCCATAGATGCCGCACAGGGAGGCCGGAACGCGAATCGAGCCGTTGGTGTCGGTGCCGAGCGAAAAATGCACCAGCCCGGCGGCCACGGCGGCGGCCGAGCCGCCGGACGAGCCGCCCGCAATGCGCGCCAGATCGTGCGGGTTACGCGTCGTGCCGTAGTGGCTGTTTTCGGTCGTGAAGCCGTAGGCGTAGGCGTCCATGTTCACCATCCCGGTCAGCAGCCCGCCCGCGCTGCGCAGCTGGCGCACCGCGAAGCTGTCAGCGGCCGCGGCGGGGCGCTGGCTGAACAGCTCTGCCCCGGCAAGGGTGGTGTGGCCGGCAACGTCGAACAGGTTTTTTACCGCGTAGGGTACGCCCGCCAGCGGCGGCAGGGGGCGCTTTTCGCGGCGGAGGGTATCGATGCTCTCGGCCTCGGCGAGCATGCGTGCTTCCGTCACGGCGGTCCAGGCATTGATCTGCGGGTTAACGCGCGCAATTGCCTCCAGCGTCTGACGGGCTATCTCCTGGGCGCTCAGCTCGCCCGCGCCCAGCGCATGCTGGATCGCGCTGATACTCATCTCGTGTAGCCTCATGCTTTATACACTCCTGCGATCTCCAGACGGTCGTCGAGCGGCAGCGCCATCAGCGGGGCGGCCATGCTTGCTATGCGGCTGAACTGCAGCTGCAGCTCGGCGCGGCGGGCGTCGTCCAGCGTCACGCCGAGCACAGACTCCATTTGCGCCAGATACGCCTGCCAGTCGGGTTGTTGTGTCGTCATTGTTTTCTCCTCAGAATCCGGCGGCCGCGCCGTTGCTGCGCGGGTCAAATGCCCCTTCGAACAGTCCGTTGGGGTGGCGGACAATCGCGCCCGCGTGGCCCATCGCTTCGCTGAAGTCAGGGAACATTTCCACCTCGTGTCCGAGTGCCTGAAGCCGTGAGACCGTCTCAGCGCTAAAGCGTCCTTCCAGCTTTAACGTGTCCGAGGTTTGTCCCCATGTGCGCCCCAGCAGCCAGCGCGGGCGGGAAATGCTCTCCTGCAGTGGCACGCCCTGAATCGCGTAGCGGGTAAAGAGCGCGGCCTGGGTTTGCGGCTGGCCGTCGCCGCCCATCGATCCGTAGACCATCACGCGCCCGTCCTTAAGACGCGCCGCCGCCGGGTTCAGGGTATGGAAGGGCTGCTTGCCCGGCGCGAGGGCCAGAAGACTATCGGGATCGAGGCTGAACGATGCCCCCCGGTTCTGCCAGACGATGCCGGTGTCGGGCAGCACCACGCCGCTGCCGAACTCGTGATAGATACTCTGGATAAACGACACGGCAAGCCCGCTGCTGTCCATCACTCCCATCCACACCGTATCGCCGGGGCCTTTTCCGGTGCCCCACGGCGCGGCGCGGCCGTCGTCAACCCTGTCGGCAAGCGCCTGCAGGGCGGCGGGATCCAGCAGACCCTGAATATCGGTTTTCAGCTCGCGCGGGTCGGTGATGTGGGCATCGCGCAGGCCAAAGGCCAGCTTGGTGGCTTCAACGATGCGGTGAATGGTGTCGGCGTCGTCGGCCTCCGCCATATTCAGGCAGTCGGTGATGCCGAGTATCGCCAGCGAGACCAGCCCCTGCGTCGGCGGGGCGTGGTTAAAGATCTCCCCCTGCTGATGCTGCAGCCTCAGCGGCGCGGTGCGCCGGGCGACGTGCGTGCGCAAATCGGCCAGCGTCACGGGCAGGCCCAGCGTCTCCATGCCGTGCGCCAGGACTTCCGCCAGCGGGCCGCGGTAAAAGCTGTCCAGACCGTCCTCCGCCAGGCGCGTCAACGTCGTGGCCATGGCGGGCTGGTAAAAGCGGCTCCCGACCTCTGGCGGCTTGCCGTCCACCAGCCAGGTTTCCGCGAAGCCGGGGATGTGCTTCAGCTCGTCGAATTTGCTGGCCGTGGCATGGGCCTGCGAGGCCGTGACCGGCGTGCCGTTCTGCGCATAGTCAATGGCGTCGGCCAGCAGGCGGGACAGCGGCAGCGCCTTGCCGGTCAACTCGCGCGAGACCTTCAGCGCCTCGTCCCAGCCGCTCACCGTGCCGGCGACGGTCAGCGCCGCGCGGGGGCCGCGGTGGGGAATATGCGCCAGCCCGTCGTAGGCGGCGAGCGTTGCACGCGATCCCGCCGCGCCGCTGGCATCAATGGCGACAGGTTCGCCTTCCGGCGGCACGATAAGCCAGAAGCCATCGCCGCCCAGCCCGTTCATGTGCGGGTAAACCACGGCAACGGTGGCCGCCGCGGCGACCATCGCCTCTATCGCGCTGCCGCCTTCGCGCAGTACCGCCAGCGCGCTCTGGCTGGCAAGATGGTGGGGCGCAACGGCCATGCCGTGCGTGGAGACATTACTTTGCATAAAGCGTCCTCGTAACCCTGAAAGTCACAAGGTGCTGCAAAAGCTGTTCCAGATCTGAAAGAAAAGTTTCAGTAAACTGGCACGTATAATGAATACGCATAATAAAAGGTACAATGTGATGAAACAAAAGTTACAGAGGCGCTATGGAACAACTGGATGAACGTCTGAAAGCACAGTACCCGTCGCTGTCGCCGCAGGAGCAGCGGGTGGCGGACTTTATTTTCGACCATTTTGACGACCTGATTAGCTACAACAGTGCCGAGCTGGCGCAGCTGAGCGGGGTGTCGAAAGCCACGGTCAGCCGTCTGTTTAAGCGTCTGGGCTATGAGAAATATAAGGACATGCGCGACGAGCTGCGCACCCTGCGCCAGAGCGGGATGCCGCTCACCGATAACCGCGACGCGGTGCAGGGCAATACGCTGCTGGCGCGCCACTATAAGCAGGAGATGGCGAACCTGACCCAGTGGGTCAATGCCCTCGACGCGCAGCAGTTTGCCGACGCCATGGCCTGCATGGTGAAGGCGCGGCGCATCGTCATTATCGGCATGCGTAACGCCTATCCGGCGGCGCTGCACCTGCGCCAGCAGCTGCTGCAGGCGCGCGGTCAGGTGCTGGTCCTGCCGCAGCCGGGGCAGAGCCTGGGCGAGGAGCTGGTGGATTTAACGCCGGACGATCTGGTGGTCATGATGGCCTTTCGCCGCCGCCCGCGCATCATCCGCCCGCTGATGCAGCAGCTTCAGAGCAGCGGTATTCCGGTGCTGCTGATGTGCGAGCCGCAGGCGCACAGCCTGTTTCCGCTGGCGAGCTGGCAGCTCTGCGCCCCGCTGGACAGCGTCTCGGCCTATGACAGCTACTCCTCGGTCAATAGCCTGATCAACCTGCTGGCGAACGCTTTCCTGCATGAGATTCTCGATAAAGGCCGTCCGCGCATTCACGAGATTGCCTTCCTCTACCAGCAGCTGGACGAACTCGAACAACGATAATGGGGCATCAGGGTGGTGCTTTGCATTAAAATGGTGCATGTGGCGGGTCGGGAAAACGCTCGTTTTTTCGACCCTTCCCCGTTTTATCAGGCTTTACAAGAATATTTCCCGCTTCGCCCTATCTGGCACATTAGTTGCAAAATCACATTCAAAGAATCTTTTGTTTCATGTTAACGTTACGGGGAAGCACCATGAAAAAATTGTTGATTGCACTGGCCGGGGCCGCATGTCTCTTCACACAGCTGCCGGCAAAGGCTGACCAGCTTCAGGATATCGAGAAGCGCGGCACCATCCGCATTGCCGTTCCGCAGGACTTCCCGCCGTTTGGCTCGGTGGGGACCGACCTGCAGCCGCAGGGCTATGACATCGACATGGCGCGCTATCTGGCCAAACAGATGAAGCTCAAGCTGCAGCTGGTGCCGGTGACCAGCGCCAACCGCGTGCCGTATCTGCAAACCGATAAGGTTGATCTGGTCATTTCAAGCCTCGGTAAAAACCCGGAGCGCGAGAAGGTGATCGACTTTAGCCGCGCCTACGCGCCGTTCTTCCTCGGCGTGTTTGGTCCGAAAGGCGCCGAGCTGAAAGATGCCGCCGCGCTGAGCGGAAAAACCATCGGCGTGACGCGCGGGGCGGTGGAGGACATGGTGCTGACCGGCCTGGCGCCGAAAGACGCGGACGTGAAGCGCTACGAGGATAACAACACCACGCTCTCCGCCTACCTCTCCGGACAGGTGCAGTACGTGGCAACCGGCAACCTCGTGGTGGCGGCCATTTCGCGCCAGAACGCGGATAAAGCCCCGGTGCCGAGCTTTATGCTGAAAGATTCGCCGTGCTTTATTGGCCTGAAGAAAAACGAACCGGCCCTGAAGGCAAAGGTGGATGCGCTGATTGAGCAGGGCATCAAGGACGGCACGCTGAACGGCCTGTCTGAACAGTGGCTGAAGGCCCCGCTGCCGGCAAACCTTGGCGCCTGAGCCGATGACTGAGCAACTTCATTTCTCCGCGCTCTGGCCGCACTGGCCGGAGCTGCTGGCGGGGCTGTGGGTCACCGTTCAGCTGACGGTGATGGCCACCGTCGGCGGCCTGGCGATAGGGATTTTCGGGGCGGCGATCCGCAGCGGACGCACCACCTGGTTCAGCCGGATCTGGGGCGCGTATGTGGAAATCATCCGCAACACGCCGTTTGTCGTGCAGCTGTTTTTCATCGTCTTCGGCCTGCCGAATCTCGGGCTGAAGATGACGGCGGGGGAAGCGGCGCTGCTGGCCATGGTGGTGAACCTGGGCGCCTACAGCACCGAAATTATCCGCGCGGGCATACAGGTCACGCCGAAAGGGCAGTGGGAAGCCGGACGCGTGCTGGGGCTCACCCGCCTGCAGACCTTTATTCGCGTGGTGCTGCCGCCCGCGCTGCAGCGCATTTACCCGGCGCTGGTGAGCCAGTGCATCATCGTGATGCTCGGCTCGTCGGTGGTGTCGCAGGTCTCCTATGAAGAGCTGACCTTCGCCGCCAACCTGATCCAGTCCAGAACGTTTTTGAGCTTTGAGGTTTATCTGGTGACAACCGGGATTTACCTGGCGCTGTCGATAACCCTGCGCCAGCTGATGATGGCGGCAGGACGCAAATGGCTGGGGGTGCAGGCATGATGACCACCTTTACCGACTGGGACATTATTCGCAACCTGCTGCTGGCCGGACGCTGGACGGTGCTGCTGTCGCTGGTGGCGTTCGTCGGCGGGGCGGTGGTAACGCTGCCGCTCCTGCTGCTGCGCCTGACGGGCGGGCGCACGGTGAAGCGCATTATCCGCGGCTATATTGAGCTGTTTCAGGGCACGCCGCTGCTGATGCAGCTGTTCCTGGCCTTCTTCGGCGTGGCGCTGTTCGGCATCGACGTCTCGCCGTGGACTGCCGCCTCGCTGGCCCTGACGTTTTACACCAGCGCGTTTCTGCTCGATATCTGGTTTGGCAGCATTCGCGCCCTGCCGAAGGGGCAGTGGGAAGCGTCGCGCTGCCTGGGGCTGACCTTCGGCCAGACCCTGTTTCGCGTCGTTGCCCCGCAGGCGCTGCGCATCGGCATCGCGCCGACGGTCGGCTTTGCCGTGCAGGTGATCAAAGGCACCGCGCTGGCGTCGATTATCGGCTTTATCGAGCTGACCAAGGCCGGGACGATGCTGACCAACGTGACGTATCAGCCGTTTAAGGTCTTTGCGCTGGTGGCGCTCGGCTACTTTATTCTGTGTTATCCGCTGTCGCGCTACAGCCGCTATCTGGAGACGAAATTCAATGCCTCTCATCACCATTAATCAGGTGCAGAAGTACTACGGCGATAACCACGTGCTCAAGGGCGTCGATCTGGATATCGACATGGGCCAGGTGATCTCCATTATCGGGCGCAGCGGATCGGGCAAAAGCACGCTGCTGCGCTGCATTAACGGTCTGGAAGGCTATCAGGACGGCAGCATCAAGCTGGGCGGCATGACCATTACCGATCGGGATTCCCAGGCGCGCGAAATCAGCCGCTCGGTCGGGATGGTGTTTCAGAGCTTCAACCTGTTCCCACACATGACGGCGCTGGAAAACGTGATGCTCGCCCCGCGTCGGGTGCTGAAGAAAAGCGCCGCCGAATGCCGCGAGCTGGCGAAGCAGATGCTGGAGAAAGTGGGCTTAGGCGATCGTCTGGATTACTACCCGTCGAGCCTCTCCGGCGGCCAGCAGCAGCGCGTGGCGATTGCCCGCGCGCTGGCGATGTCGCCTAAAGTTTTACTCTGCGACGAGATCACCTCCGCGCTCGACCCGGAGCTGGTGGGCGAAGTGCTCAAGGTGCTGGAGCAGCTGGCGGCCGAGGGGATGACGCTCATACTGGTTACCCATGAAATGAATTTTGCCCGCGAAGTGGGCGACCGCGTGGTGTTTATGCACCAGGGGAAAGTCTGGGAGCAGGGCGACAGCAAAACGCTGTTCGCCAACCCGCAGACCACGGAACTGAAGCAGTTCATCTCCTCCGTGCGCGGCCTCAACTGATAAGGACTGACAAATGGATATCGCACGCTTTCCGCAAATCAACCCGCCCCAGCGCCTGCTGATGGGGCCGGGCCCGATCAACGCCGACCCGCGCGTGCTGCGCGTCATGTCGAGCCAGCTGATCGGCCAGTACGATCCGGCCATGACCCACTACATGAACGAGGTGATGGCGCTCTATCGCGGGGTGTTCCGCACCGAGAACCGCTGGACGATGCTGGTGGACGGCACCTCCCGCGCGGGAATTGAAGCCATTCTGGTCTCCGCCATCCGCCCGGGAGATAAGGTGCTGGTGCCGGTCTTTGGCCGCTTTGGTCATCTGCTGTGCGAAATTGCCCGCCGCTGCCGCGCGGAGGTGCATACCATCGAGGTGCCGTGGGGCGAGGTGTTTACCCCGGACCAGGTAGAGGATGCGATTAAGCGTATTCGTCCGCGCCTGCTGCTGACCGTGCAGGGCGACACCTCCACCACCATGCTGCAGCCGCTCGCCGAGCTGGGCGCGATCTGCCGCCGCTACGACGTGCTGTTCTACACCGACGCCACCGCGTCGCTCGGCGGCAACGCGCTGGAGACCGACGCCTGGGGGCTGGACGCCGTCTCGGCCGGGATGCAGAAGTGCCTCGGCGGCCCGTCGGGCACCTCGCCGATCACCCTGAGCGCGCGCATGGAGGAGGCGATCCGCCGTCGCAAATGCGTTGAGGAAGGCATCCGCACCGACGCCCACCGCGACGGCGACGAGGAGATGATCTACTCCAACTACTTCGATCTCGGCATGGTGATGGACTACTGGGGGCCGGAGCGGCTGAACCACCACACCGAAGCCACCACCGCGCTGTTTGGTGCCCGCGAGTGCGCGCGGCTGATCCTGCAGGAAGGGCTGGATAACGGCATCGCGCGCCATAAGCTGCACGGCGATGCGCTGCTGAAGGGCATTCAGGCGATGGGGCTGGAGACCTTTGGCGACCTGAAGCACAAGATGAACAACGTGCTGGGCGTGGTTATCCCGCAGGGCGTCAACGGCGACCAGGTGCGTAAGCTGATGCTGGAGGATTTCGGGATTGAAATCGGCACCTCGTTTGGCCCGCTGCACGGCAAAGTGTGGCGCATCGGCACCATGGGCTACAACGCGCGCAAAGACTGCGTGATGACCACCCTGAGCGCGCTGGAGTCGGTGCTGAACTACCTGAAATTCTCCACCACGCAGGGGGCCGCCATGCAGGCCGCGTGGGACCACTATCACCGCGAGACGCCGCAATGAGCCCGGCGGCAGAACGGGTGATGGCCCGCGCCGACGCGCTGGCCGCCATCAGCGAAACCCCGGATGCGCTGACGCGGGTCTATCTCTCCACCCAGCATCTGCAGGCCAACCAGCTGGTGGGGCAGTGGATGAGCCAGGCGGGAATGACCGTCTGGCAGGACAGCGTGGGCAACATCTGTGGACGCTATGAGGGCGCGCAGGAAGGGGCGCAGGCGGTGCTGCTCGGCTCGCATCTCGATACCGTGCGCAATGCCGGGCGCTACGACGGCATGCTTGGGGTGCTCACCGCCATTGAGGTGGTGGACAGCCTGCACCAGCAGGGTGTGCATCTGGCGCAGGCCATCGAGATTGTCGGCTTTTGCGACGAAGAGGGGACCCGCTTCGGCATTACGCTGTTAGGCAGCCGGGGCATTACCGGCACCTGGCCGCAGGGCTGGCTGGAGAAAGCCGACGCCAGCGGAATCAGCGTGGCGCAGGCGATGACCCTGGTGGGGCTCGATCCTGCCCGCGTGCTGCATGCCGCGCGCCGTCAGGAGGATTTCAGCGCCTATCTGGAGCTGCATATTGAGCAGGGGCCATGCCTTGAGCAGGAGGCGCTCGCCCTTGGCGTGGTGGAAGCCATTAACGGCGCGCGCCGTCTGAACTGCCGCTTTACCGGCGAGGCCGGGCACGCGGGAACCGTACCGATGCTCCACCGCAGGGACGCGCTGGCCGCCGCCGCCGAGTGGATGGTTATCATTGAAAACGCTACCCGACAGCAGGGCGGCAACCTGGTAGCGACGGTTGGCGAGCTGCGCTGTCTGCCGGGGGCGGTGAACGTAATCCCCGGCGAGGTTCAGCTCTCGCTGGATATTCGCGGTCCGCAGGATGCGCCGCTTGATCGGTTGCTTAACGACCTGCTGGAACATGCCCAGGCGATCGCATCGCGCCGTGGTCTGGACTTCAGCGCCGAGGAGTTTTACCGCATTGCCGCCACGCCGTGCGATATCCACCTGCAAAAGGTGCTGGGGGAGGCCGTCACATCGGTACAGGGGCGCTCGCTATCGCTGCCCAGCGGTGCGGGCCACGATGCGATTGCCATCGCGGAACGCTGGCCGGTCGGCATGCTGTTTGTGCGCTGCAAAGGGGGCGTCAGCCACCATCCGGCGGAATCGGTGATGGCTGAAGATGTCGCCCTGGCGATTGAGGTGTTTTCGCGAGCGGTGATCCAGCTGGCGGACCGCGTTACTCCAGCCCCAGCGTATATTGCGCGATCTTAAAGTAGATAATCAGCCCGGTGCCGTCGATAAGCGTCGCGATAAACGGCGCGGAGACGACCGCCGGGTCAATGCCGCAGCGCTTGAGCACCATCGGGATCACGGACGACACAATCGCACTCCAGAGCGTAATGCACACCAGCGTCAGGCTGACGATAAGCGTAATTTCCAGCCCAATCCCCATCATCCAGGCGCGAATGCACCCGGCGACACCGAGCGTGGCGGCAATCATCAGCGAGGTGGTCATCTCTTTACGCAGCACGCGTCCGACGTCGCGCAGGCGGACTTCCCCCAGCGCCATGGCGCGCACCAGCGTGGAGGTGATCTGCGTCCCGCTGTTGCCGCCCGTGCCGATCAGCAGCGGAATAAAGAACGCCAGCGCGATGGCGGACTCCAGCGCCTCTTCAAAATGCTGGATCACCGAGCTGGTGTAGGCCTCCGCGACAAACAGCAGCAGCAGCCAGACGGAACGTTTCTTCCACAGGCTATACGGGCTGGTGTCCAGATAGGGCTTCTCCAGCGGCAGCGTCGCCCCCTGAAGCTGGGCGTCTTCGGTGACGTCATCTTCCAGCAGATGGGCGATTTCGCGCTCGGTCAGGCAGCCGACGAGCTTGCCGTGGGTGACCACGGGCACCACATCCGCGCCGCCGTGTGCCAGCAGTCCGGCAACGTCGGCACGTTCATCCTCCGGTTTGACCTGCAAAAACTGCGAAATCATCAGCGATTTCACCGGCTGTACCGTATCGGCGGTTTGCAGCAATTTACGCACGGCAATCATGCCCGCCAGGCGGCCATTGTCTTCAATAAAAATATGAGACGGAATATCGTCGTCTTTTAATTTTTCGAAGAATTGCTCGCGCGCCAGCGCCACGCATAATGAAATATCGAGGACAATAAAATCGGTATTCATATATTGCGCAATGGCGCTGTCATTGAATGCCAGATTCTGGTTGTGAATAGCGTAAGACATAGTGAATTCCCTTTGAATAATAACATCTCTCAGGGGCGAGCAAGACAGGGCATGTCGAAGAGGAGATCCCCACGTCCTGGGTTCAGCACTGTACACCGTATCCCGCGAGGGAAGTTATACTGACAAAGCCTTGATTCGACAGTGCCTGTTTTACCCTGTGTCGGTTCTCTCGAACCTACCAGAGCGATAACGTGTATTTGTACAGGAGCCTCGCCATAACGAGATCGTTGTAAAACGAGAGGAATAATACGCTTATTTAAATTTACCGCTCAGAAAATTAAATAATGTTTAAGAACGGTTTAGACGATTTTTATTAATAAAATGTTGAGGGTTTATTTAGGTTAATTCATTTCTAATGGAGGATTAAATAATCAACGAAGGAGAGGGTAATGGCGTGGTTTGATAATCTGCTGAATCATTTTGCGCTGTATCCGGCACATCTTTTCGCGCTGTTATTTGTGATGGCGCTGAGTAAATCGACGGTGCTGATCTCCTCCGTGCTGCCGCCCGCCTCGGTGATGCTGCTGGCGGGCATTACCGTTAGCCAGACGAGCATGCATTCTGCACTGGCGTGGCTGGCCATAGTTTTGGGGGCAACGGCGGGTTCGGTGCTGAACTACCATATCGGCCAGCTGATGGGGCACACCCGGCTGGTCACGCGTTTCACCTCAAAGCATGCCGATAAGTTCTTGCGGGTACAGCATCAGTTGCAAAAGAACGGTGTCATCGTGCTGTTTACGTCGCGTTTTCTGGCGGTGTTGCGCTACATCGTGCCGCTGGCGGCGGGCATGCTCAGGCTGAATGCAGTCAAGGTCTACGCCGTCAGCCTGCTTTCCGCCTGCGCATGGGCGGCGCTGTATGTCGGCATTATCACCGGCATCAGCGCCTTTTGAGTTACAAACTCCCCATTCCGCCGTCCACCAGCAGCTCCGTTCCCACCGTGTAGCTCGACTCGTCGGACGCCAGATAGAGCGCGGCTTTTGCCAGCTCCGTCGTCGAGCCCATTCTGCCGAGCGGCACCAGCTTGATGATCTCCGCAGTCATCGCGTTAAGCGCCTCATCGCTTAAGCCCGTCTTCGTAAACGCCGGAGTTTCCACCGGACCGGGGCTCAGGCCGTTGACGCGGATCCCGCGCGGCAGCAGCTCCGCCGACAGCGTGCGCGCCAGCGACAGCAGGGCAGCCTTGCTCGCGGCATACACGCTGCTGGTGGGCAGGCCGATGCGCGCGCTCACCGAGCCGCAGAGGATCACCGACGACGGGTTATTCAGCAGCGGCAGCAGCGCCTTAATTAAAAAGAACGGCCCCTTCAGGTTGATGCCCATCAGGCGGTCCCACGCCTCCTCCTGCCAGGCTTCCAGCGGCGCGTGCGTTACGTCACCGGCGTTAAGAAACACCGCGTCCAGGCGTGGCCAGCGGGCGGTGAGGGTTTCCGCCAGCGCTTTTTGTGAGGCGATATCTCCTGCATCGGTCGGGATCACCCAGGCCTTATCGCCAAGAATACGTTCTGCTTCGGCGAGGGTGTCCGGGTTGCGTCCGGTCACGGCGACGCGCGCGCCTTCGGCGGTAAACGCCTGCGCGGTGGCAAGACCGATGCCGCTGGTGCCGCCGGTAATCAGCGTATATTTATCTGTTAAACGACCCATGTTCTTCTCCTGAAATGTCTCTGGAGAAAGCACTATAGAAACGTTAGTATCGAAAGGAAACCAGGTACCAAATGGATACTAAAGAGGCAAGAGGTGTGCTATGGCAGAAATGCTGGAGGTGTGCTGCGAAAAAAAAACTGAGGCGTATACCTGCCCGATGACGCAGTTTGTTAACCTGATTTCCGGTAAATGGGCGATCCCCATTCTCTACCGCCTGATTGTCTTTAACACGCCCGTACGCTTTGGCGATCTGCTGCGGGCCGCTGCCCCCATCACGCAGAAAGAGCTGACGAAGCAGCTGCGCCTGTTTGAGCAGCGCGGGCTGGTGACGCGGACGGTCTACCCGGAGATCCCCCCGCGCGTGGAGTATCAAATCACCGCGCTGGGGTTAACCCTGCAGGACGCACTCTCCCCGCTAGCCGCCTGGATGAGCGAGTACGGCGACCAGCTTGAGCGTTAGGCTACTGTTTTGCGTAGCGCGGTGCCGGAATGCCGGTGCGCGCGCTGTTGAACAGCTCAAGACGCGCCGCTTCGTAGCGATCCCACAGGCCGGCATCATGCATCGGCGGGATGGTGATCGGTTCACCCTGATCCAGACCCGCCAGCGATGCATCCACCATATCGTCGGTGGTCATCACCGATCCTTCCGGCAGATCGTTCACCGTGACGCCCGAATGGCTCCAGATTTCCGTCGCCGTGGCGGCGGGCAGCACAGCCTGAATGCGCACGCTGCTGTCGGCAAATTCTTCCTGTAACCCACGGGTAAAGCTCAACACCCACGCCTTGGTGGCGCTGTAGAGCGCGCTACCGGCGCGGACGTGCAGCGCTAACACCGAGGCGATATTGATCAGCGTGCCGCGATTGTTCTGCGCCAGGCGCGGCAGGATGGCGTAGGTCAGACGCATCAGCGCCGTGGTGTTCAGGGTGTTAATGGCCTGATGCTGCGCCACATCGCCTGCGAGGAACGGCGCCATCTGGGCGGTGCCCGCGTTGTTAATGAGCGTATCAATGGCGGTATTGCTGCGCAGCTCCTCTTCCACGGCGCGGATCCCCTGTTCATCGGTAAGATCGGCCACCAGAATATCGACGGCCACGCCGTAGCGCGCGCGAAGGTCGGCGGCAAGGGTTTTCAGGCGATCTTCGCGACGGGCGACCAGTACCAGGTTAGCGCCGCGCGCGGCAAGGCGATCGGCATAAACGGCACCAATTCCGGAAGAGGCGCCCGTAATCAGGGCGGTGGTGATTTGCGTAGTCATCGTGTGTTACCTCAAGGCAAAGTGGGTTATTTGGTTTCAAGATGAAACTGAATAAACTCTCTGCTATTTGGTTTTATAATGCAACCATATTTGCGAGCATTTTGTGCTTTTGCCGTCGGGAACTAGCAGGAGGGGAGTTTCGCCACGATCTCTTCAGGCGTCAGTTCGCGGCCATCGTCGGCGATAAGCGCCAGTTTACGCAGGGGTTTGCGCTGTTCGGTATCGACCAGAACGGTGCCGCATTCGTTTTCAGCAAACAAAAATTCATTCCCCCACTGGGAGAGGGCAACCAGCACCGTTTGCAGGGCGCGCCCCTTCTCGGTCAGGACATACTCCTGCCAGGCGCTGCCGTCGGACGCGGGCTGAAGCCGGAGGATGCCTTCGTCGACCAGCAGTTTTAGCCGCGTGGTCAGCATGTTTTTGGCGATACCAAGGCTTTTCTGGAACTCGCCGAAGCGTTTAATTCCGCGCAGCGCGTCGCGCACGATCAGCAGCGACCACCAGTCGCCGATGATATCCAGCGAACGGGCGACGGGGCAGGTGCTTTCTTCGAGGCGGGTACGTTTCACGGTCAATTCTCCGGTGGGGTGTGGTTTTATTATAAAACTTATTGGTGCACACAGTAAGCACGTTAATCATCAGTTTGAGAAATGCTTCCCGGAAAATTGTCACCAATCTGTCACACTGAAGGCGACATTTTAAAACGAGTGAGGAATTAGGGATGAGAAAAGCACTACTCGCGCTGGCAGTCGCCGGTTCCATTTCAGCAACGTTTGGCGTGCAGGCGCAAGAGACGCCGGAAGGGTATCAGCTGGAGCAAGTTTTAATCATGAGTCGTCACAACCTGCGCGCGCCGCTCGCCAATAACGGCAGCGTGCTGGAGCAGTCCACGCCGAAGCAGTGGCCGGAGTGGGAGGTGCCGGGCGGTCAGCTCACCACCAAGGGCGGCGTGCTGGAAGTCTATATGGGCCATTACATGCGCGAGTGGCTGGCGCAGCAGGGGATGGTGAAGACGGGAGAATGCCCGGCGGCGGATAGCGTTTATGCTTACGCCAACAGCCTGCAGCGTACCGTCGCCACCGCGCAGTTCTTCATCACCGGCGCGTTCCCGGGCTGCGACGTTCCCGTGCACCATCAGGACAAAATGGGCACCATGGATCCCACCTTTAATCCGGTGATTACCGATAACTCGCCGGAATTCCGCGAAAAAGCGCTCAAGGCGATGGAGTCCGAGCGGCAGAAAATGCAGCTTACCGAAAGCTATAAGCTGCTGGAGCAAATGACGAACTACGCCGATTCTCCGTCCTGCAAAGAGAAAAAGGTCTGCTCGCTGGCGGACGCGAAAGATACCTTTAGCGCCGACTATGAAAAAGAGCCTGGCGTATCCGGGCCGCTGAAGGTGGGCAACTCGCTGGTGGATGCGTTCACGCTGCAGTATTACGAAGGCTTCCCGGCCGACCAGGTGGCCTGGGGCGAAATCAAAACCGACCAGCAGTGGCGCGTGCTGTCTAAGCTGAAGAACGGCTATCAGGACTCGCTGTTTACCTCTACCGAGGTGGCGCAAAACGTGGCGAAACCTCTGGTGAAGTATATTGATAAAACGCTGGTCACCGAGCAGGCGAAAGCGCCTAAGATCACCCTGCTGGTGGGGCATGATTCGAACATTGCTTCCCTGCTCACCGCCCTGGATTTCAAACCCTATCAGCTGCACGACCAGCAGGAGCGCACCCCGATTGGCGGCAAGATTGTCTTCCAGCGCTGGCATGACAAAAACGCCAATCAGGAGCTGATGAAAATTGAGTATGTCTACCAGAGTTCAGAGCAGCTGCGTAACGCCAGCGTGCTGTCGCTGAAGTCCCCCGCGCAGCGCGTGACGCTGGAGCTGAAGGGCTGCCCGGTGGATGCGAACGGCTTCTGTCCTGTTGATAAATTCAATGCGGTGATGAATAACGCGGCGAAGTAAGAGAGAACCCCCCGCTACGGCGGGGGGAAACGCTTAGACGTTTTTACGTTCGATGGTTTGCTCGCCCCAGAAGAGCGAGTCTTTATCCGTTTTTTCGAAGGCGCGCACCAGCACCTCATCGTTACCTTCCTCCCAAATCTGCTCGGCCAGCTTTTCATCGTATTTCGCGACTTCAAAGATAGCTTCGGCAATCTCCGGAGAGGTGTTGCGTAAACTTGCCCATTCGCCCACGTGGTGAGCTTTGGATTCTTGAGTTGGCATGCTTGTCCTCCTGTTGGGTGTTAGCCGTTCAGTTTTTTGGCCAGACCCGCGACGTATTCACCCTGATAGCGGGCGATAGACAGTTCTTCATTGCTTGGCTGACGTGAGCCATCCCCACCGGCAATGGTGGTTGCGCCGTACGGCGTACCGCCACGCACCTGGGAAATGTCAAACAGCTCCTGGGCGCCGTAGCCAATCGGCACAATCACCATCCCGTGATGAGCAAGGGTAGTCCAGGTTGAGGTAATCGTCTGCTCCTGACCGCCGCCGGTGCCGGTTGAGCTGAATACGCTGGCGAGTTTCCCGTAGAGCGCGCCGGATGCCCAAAGTCCGCCGGTTTGATCGAGGAAGGTGCGCATCTGGCCTGACATATTGCCGAAGCGGGTCGGTGTGCCGAAGATAATGGCATCATAGTCCGCCAGCTCCTGCGGGGTGGCGACCGGGGCGTTTTGCGTTTTCCCCCCGGCTTTCAGGAAGGCTTCCGCCTGCATGGTTTCCGGTACGCGTTTCACCACAACCTCAACGCCATCAACCCTGTTCGCACCTTCTGCTACCGCGTGAGCCATGGTTTCAATGTGTCCATACATGGAATAATAGAGCACCAGAACTTTTGCCATTTTGCATCACTCCTCGTTTGTTTTTTCTGACAGCGGATCGCTGCGCTCATTTAAAGATATGTCATCACGGCCAGACTGCAAAAATGAACGCCATTTCTTTGATTTATAACAATATGGTTACAAAAAGTCTTTGTAGCAAAATGAAACAACTTTTTGGCGGCGGATTTTTGAAATGATAAGAAAGGTTTATGAATCGCCGTCGCGTCATCTCACCCGAAAGGCTGAGTTCATGTTGCAGAATATTACCTGCGGCTTGCCGGATAGCGGCATTCCACTAAGCTTAGTTTCACGCGGCACAGATAAAGGCTCTGTCCTTGTGTCGCGAGGTGAAAGAATCCTCTTTTACTGAATGCGATATGATGTCTAATGTTTCACATTCTGGAGGTTAGAGATGGCAAACCATCGTGGTGGTTCAGGTAATTTCGCAGAAGACCGTGAAAGAGCATCAGAAGCAGGCCGTAAAGGTGGCCAGCATAGCGGGGGCAACTTCAAGAATGACCCGCAACGCGCATCTGAAGCTGGCAAGAAAGGGGGTAAAAACAGCCACGGCAGCAGTAAGTAACACGCCGGGTTGAACCCCTGCCGCCGGGATCTCCCGGCGGTTTTTTTATTTCTGCAACATTGAACTGTAACCAAAGGCAACGCACACTAGAGAATTGATCTTAACCGCGAGTGCCGCATGTCTGTCTCACGCTTCAAATTCTCCGTTAAACCGCAGGAAGCCATCCTCATTCTCATCACCATGTTCTGGGGCGGGACGTTTCTGGCCGTTCAGTACGCGGTGACCCTCAGCGATCCGTTCTTTTTTGTTGGCCTGCGCTTTGCGACGGCGGCACTTGCCGTGGGGCTAATTTCGCTTAAAACGCTGCGGGGACTGACGCTGAAAGAACTTAAGGCCGGCGTGGCGATCGGGATGGCGATAGCGATGGGCTACAGCCTGCAGACGTGGGGATTGCAGACCATCTCCAGCAGTAAATCCGCGTTTATCACCGCCATGTATGTGCCGCTGGTGCCGCTACTGCAGTGGCTGTGCCTGGGGCGGCTGCCGGGGCTAATGTCCTGTATTGGCATCGTGCTGGCGTTTATCGGCCTGATCTTACTGGCCGGGCCGGAAAACAACCTGCTTGCGCTGGGGCCGGGCGAAATCATCACCCTGATTGGGGCTATTGCCATTGCGGCGGAAATTATTCTGATTAGCGCCTGGGCGGGCAAGGTCGACGTCAAACGGGTGACGGTGGTGCAGCTCGCCACGGCGTCGCTGGTGGCGTTTGCGACGATGGTTCCGGCAGGGGAATCCGTGCCGCCGATGTCCACCGGCCTGGTGGTGGTCGCACTGGGGCTGGGTATCTTCAGCGCCATTATTCAGGTCACTATGAACTGGGCGCAGCGCAGCGTATCGCCAACCCGCGCGACGGTGATTTATACCGGCGAACCGGTCTGGGCGGGGATTTTCGGACGCATTGCAGGCGAGCGCTTGCCGCTTCTGGCGCTGGTGGGCGCGGCATTTATTGTCGCCGGGGTGCTGGTGAGCGAGTTAAAGCTCAAACGGAAGAAAAACGCGCTGCCAGAAAATGACAGCGCGGCGTTAAATCAGGAATCCTGATGCACTACGGCGCCCTGCGGCGCGGCGGCCATCCGGCGGCTCAGCAGGGCGTTAAGCAGGATCGCGCCGAAGGTCGCCGTGCCAATCCCACCAATCGTGAACCCGCCCAGCGTCAGGGCAAAATCGCCCGCGCCCAGCACCAGCGTGACCGCCACCATAATCAGGTTGCCGTTCTGGCTGAGATCGACCCGATGCTGCACCCAGATACGCGCGCCGGCTACGGCGATCAGCCCAAACACCACGATTGAGGCTCCGCCGATGACCGGTGACGGAATAGTGTGGATCAGCGCGCCGAATTTCGGCGAAAATCCGAGCAGCATCGCCATCACCGCCGCCGCCACGAAGACCAGCGTCGAGTAGACCTTGGTCACCGCCATCACGCCGATGTTTTCAGCATAGGTGGTGACGCCGCTGCCGCCGACAGAGCCCGAAAGCATAGTTGCCAGCCCGTCACCGACGAACGCGCGGCCCATGTACGGGTCCATGCTGCGCCCGGTCATTCCCGCAACCGCTTTCAGGTGGCCTAAGTTCTCCGCCACCAGGATCACCGCCACCGGTGCGATAAGCATCATCGCCTGGGTGTTAAAGGTGGGCGAGGTCACCTTAGGCAGGCCGAACCAGGCGGCCTGGTGGAGCAGCGTAAAGTCAACCGGCTTGCCCAGGCCGAAAACGTTGGCCAGCAGGGCGTAGACCAGGCAAGCCACGATGAGTCCGACCAGAATCAGCAGCCGCTGAATCATGCCGCGCGTGAACACCGCCACCAGGCCGATGCACAGCACCGTGATCACCGCCATCCAGCTTTCAAACGGCGAGGCGGAGACGCTCCTGACCGCAATTGGCGCGAGGTTGAGGCCTATCGCCATCACCACGGCGCCCGTCACGACGGGAGGCATCATTCGCTCGATCCAGCGCGTGCCGATTTTCATCACCACCAGACCAATCAGGGTGTAGACCAGACCACAGGCGATGATGCCGCCGAGGGCCACGCTCAGGTTGGGGTTGATCCCCTGGCCGTTAAACCCGGTGGTGGCGATGACGACGCCCACAAAGGCGGCGCTGGAGCCGAGATAGCTGGGCACGCGCCCGCCGGTGACGAAAAAGAACAGCAGGGTACCGATACCCGACATCAGAATAGACAGGTTGGGATCGAGTCCCATCAGCATCGGCATCAGCACCGTGGCGCCAAACATGGCGACCGCGTGCTGGACGCCCATCACCATCGTCTGCCCGAGAGGGAGACGTTCATCCGGCGCGACCACGCCTGCTTCTGTGGAGGTCGATTTCAACTGCCAGTGGGGAAATCCGAACATGGTCTGTCTCCTTAAGGCGGGTTAACAGGCGGGTCGCATAAGCGCGTGGTAGCCGCGGTCAAACCACACCAGCCCTTGCGGCGCGGAGTGGCGAATAATCGAAATAATGTCGCAAAACAGAATGTCGTGGGTGCCGACGCTCACTACCTGGCTGATGCGGCAGTCAAACGAGGCCAGCGCATCTTCCAGGCGCGGACAGCCCGTGTCGCCCGTCTGCCAGCGGGCGGCGGCAAAGCGTTCCGCCATCGGCGTTTTTCCGCCAAACAGGTTAGATAAAGGCTCCTGTCCGGCGCTCAGGGTATTCACGCAAAGGGTGCGGTTTTCGCTAAACGTTGGCCAGACGGACGCGCCGCGGTTCAGGCACACCAGCAGGGTGGGCGGTGAATCCGTTACGCTGCACACCGCGCTGGCGGTGAAGCCTGCCATCCCCGCCGGGCCGTCGGTGGTGATGATATTGACCGCCGCGCCAACGCAGGCCATGGCGTCGCGAAAGGTTTGTTTATCCGGTGTTGTCATCATCGCTCCTTACGCCAGCCCGCAGGCATCCTCGAAGTCCAGGCGCGGCAGACGCCCGTACAGTTTGTTCGTGTCGCCGTAGCCAATATTGATCAGCAGATTGCTTTTAAGCGTCGTGCCGGTGAAAAAGGCTTCGTCGACCTTTTGACGGTCAAAGCCCGACATCGGACCGGTGTCCAGCCCCAGCGCGCGACAGGCGAAGATCAGGTAGGCAGCCTGCAGCGAGCTGTTGCGAAAGGCGGTCTCTTCCGCCAGCGCGGGGCTTGCGGTAAACCAGCTCTTTGCATCGCCGTGCGGGAACAGCTCGGGCAGGCGCTCGTAGAATTCACCGTCCCAGGCGACAATCGCCGTGACCGGGGCGGTGAGCGTTTTCTCGAGGTTGCCGCTGGAGAGCGCCGGGCGCAGCTTCTCTTTTCCCTCCGCGCTTCGCACAAACACAATGCGCGCCGGGGAGCAGTTGGCGGACGTTGGCCCCCATTTCATCAGGTTGTAGATTTCGCGCAGCGTTTCGTCGCTGACGGGCATATTCTGCCAGCCGTTATGGGTGCGGGCGCCGGTGAACAGCGTTTCCAGCGCGGCGGGGGTAATGGCTTCGCTCATTAAAGCTCCTTATAAAGCGGGTTCCGGGCTGTGCAGCAGGCTGGCAAGCCCGTTCAGCAGCAGGGTGTTGAAGGTATCCGGCTCGGTGACGTTGCAGGCATGCCCGCCCTGGCGCATCACCGCGCTGTGGCTGTGCGGGATCGCCGCCTGCAGTTCAGACGAGCAAACCGCGGGCACCAGCATGTCGTCGGCGGAGCAGATGATCTGTACCGGGCAGCGAATGCGCGCCGCATGGCGGCTGAAGTCGGCCTTTTTCAGGGCGCTAAGCCTGTGCAGCAGGTTAGTTTTGCCCTGGAAATGGGCCAGCGCCAGCGCTTCTTCGGCCTCAAGACGGGGGGCGCGGGCGGCCATCCAGTCCGCCGGATAGAGAAACAGCGGCTGCGCCTCGACCCACGCCTGTGCGCCGCCGTAATGCAGCAGGCGCTCGCGGACCTGAAAGCAGCGCCGGGTGTGGGCGTTGAGGGTCAACCAGCCGTTAACGCACACCAGCGCGGCGAGAACGTCGGGCCCGTCGAGGGCCAGCTGCAGGCCGACCAGCGCCCCCAGCGCGTGCCCCACGACGCTGTAGCGTTCAATCCCGGCATCCGCCAGCGCCCGGGCCAGCTCGTCCGCCATCTGCGCAAGGCTGTAGTCTTCCGGCAGGGTGGCGGGGTTATTGCCCGTTCCGAGCTGGTCATAGCACACCACCTGATACTCCGGCTCCAGCGCGGCCAGCTGGGGCAGCCAGTAGCTGCCGCTGCCGCCGAGACCGGAAATAAAGACCACCACGGGCGCGCCTTCATACGGGGGCGGCGAGACGGAAAGTTTCATACCTGCCTCACTTCGCGATGTGCGCAACGGTGGCGATTTCAACCAGCGCCTCTGGCTTCACCAGCCCGCACTGAATGCAGAACCGCGCCGGTTTATCGCCGGGGAAGAACTCGGCGTAAATCTCGTTAATCGCGGCGTAGTTTTTCCAGTCGGTGATAAAGATGCTGTTGAAGGTCACATCCTCCATGGTGCCACCCGCTGTTTCGATCACGTTTTTGATCGTCTCCAGCACGTGGCGGGTTTGCGCCTTTGGGTCGTTGATAAACACCACGTTGTTGTCTTTATCAAACGGCAGCGTGCCGGAGACATACACCACGCCGTCGGCAAGGGTGCCGGGAACAAACGGGGCAATCGGCGTACTGGTGCCCGGCGGAATAATCACGGATTTTGGCATCAGGTGTCTCCTCAGGCGATACGGGCAAGCGGGGGATTCAGGGCGTCGCAGAAATCATTGACGTTACTGACCCAGCCAAAAAAGGTTTCGATATTGAACAGGGCCGCCTTCTGGGCGAATTCCGGCCCGGCCTGGTGGGTCGCGTCTTCCAGCACCACGCCAAAATACTCGAGGAAAAAGCCGTCGCGCAGGGTCGACTCCACGCAGACGTTGGTGGCGATCCCGGTGAATATCAGATGGCGAATGCCCCGGCTGCGCAGCAGGCTATCGAGCGGCGTGTTGAAAAAGCCGCTGTAGCGCGGTTTGGGCAGGACAATATCGCCCGCCTGCGGTACCAGTTCATCCACCAGCTGATAGTCCCAGCCGCCTTTCGCCAGCAGCTTGCCCTGCAGTTCGGGCCGTTTACGCATGGTTTTCAGAGCGTTCGACTTGTGGAAGTTGGGCGAGCCGGGGCCGCCGGCCTCGACGTACTGGTCATCCCAGCCGTTCTGGAACCAGATGATGAGCATGCCCGCGGCGCGCGCGGCGGCGACGGCGGTTTTAATGTTCTCAATCACCGGCCGGGTGGCGGAGACGTCGAACCCCGCCAGATCCAGATAGCCGCCCTGGCTGGCGTAGGCGTTTTGCATGTCCACCACGATCAGCGCGCTCTGCTGGGGCGCGAAGGTAATAGCTTCCGGGCGTGCGTTAAGGGTCGTCATTACGCCACCTCCTTCGTGACGGCGGGGATGTGGGCGCGGCACTGCATCAGCGGCTGGATGCGTTCGCCGAAGGTCTCCACGCCGGTGAGGAAATCGTCGAAGGTCAGCAGAACGCCTTCCGCACCGGGCACGGCCGCCACTTCGTCCAGCATTCTGGCGACGCTGGCGTACGAGCCGACCAGGGTGCCCATGTTGATATTGACGGCGGAGGTCGGATCGGCCATCTGGCGAACGTTGGTATCTGCCCCGGAGCGGGTATCCTTCTGGCTCTGCTCGGTCAGCCAGCTCAGGGCCTCCTCGTCGGCACCATCCTTATAGCGCTCCCATTTGGCGCGCGCGGCGTCGTCGGTTTCGTCGGCAATGACCATAAACAGCACGTAGGAGCCCACGTCGCGCCCGGTTTTATCGGCGGCCTCTTTCATCCGCGCGGCGGTCGGGGCGAAGGCGGCAGGCGTATTCACCCCTTTACCGAAGCAGAAGTTGAAGTCGGCGTATTTGGCGGAAAATTCCATCCCCGCGTCGCTTTGTCCGGCGCAAATCACCTTCATCGGCACCGACGGCTGCGGGCTGACGCGGCAGTCGTTCATGGTGAAGAAATCGCCCTTGAAATCGCTTTTGCCGGTCCCCCACAGGTCGCGCAGCACCTGCACGTATTCGGTCAGGTAGTCGTAGCGACGCGAGAAGTAGTCGTCACCCGGCCAGAGCCCCATCTGCTCGTACTCCGGTTTTTGCCAGCCGGTGACCAGGTTGACGCCAAAGCGCCCGCCGGAGATCGAGTCGATGGTGGAGGCCATGCGCGCGACGATTGCCGGGGGCAGGGTGAGGGTGGCGGCGGTGGCGTAGATTTGGATCCGCGAGGTGACCGCGGCCAGCCCGGCCATCAGGGTAAAGGACTCCAGGTTGTGGTCCCAGAATTCGGTTTTGCCGCCAAAGCCGCGCAGCTTGATCATCGAAAGCGCAAAGTCGAAATGGTAGTGTTCCGCTTTCTGCACGATAGCTTTATTGAGCTCAAAGGTCGGCATGTATTGCGGTGCAGTGGTCGAGATAAGCCAGCCGTTGTTGCCGATGGGTACAAATACGCCAATTTTCATCACGAACCTCTCTTCATTACGTCGCAGGTGTAACGGTGTTTTTGCAAAGGCAGTGCCAGTTTTGAAAATGGCTGTGTTATTAATGTGTTAATTAGAAGTTGGTGGATTGATGCGGCCAAATGTGGACTAACTGGTCAAAAACATTGCACAGAAAACAGGCATTCATGCGCGATCGGAGTGCAGGGTGTCGTGGGGAGACGGGGGTTTTGCTATGCTGAGGGCAACGCAGAATAAGGAGAGCGGGAATGACACAAGGCGCAGTGAAAACACCAGGTAAACGTTCGCAGGCGGTGAGCGCCAAGAAGCAGGCAATCCTCAGCGCGGCGCTGGAGACTTTTTCGCAGTTTGGTATTCACGGCACGCGCCTGGAGCAGGTGGCGGAGCAGTCCGGCGTATCCAAAACCAATCTGCTTTACTATTACCCGTCGAAAGAGGCGCTCTATGTGGCGGTGATGCAGCAGATCCTCGATATCTGGCTGGCGCCCCTCAAAGCGTTCCGCGCAGAGCTGGCCCCGCTGGTGGCGATCAAAGAGTATATTCGCCTGAAGCTGGAGGTGTCGCGCGATTACCCGCAGGCGTCGCGACTGTTTTGTCTTGAGATGCTGCAGGGCGCGCCGCTGCTGCAGGCGGAATTAACCGGAGATTTAAAACAGCTGGTGGACGATAAGTCGGCCATTATTGCCGGATGGGTCGCCAGCGGAAAGCTGGCCCCGGTCGACCCGCATCATCTGATCTTTATGATTTGGGCCTCCACCCAGCATTACGCTGACTTTGCGGCCCAGGTTGAGGCGGTGACCGGTAAAACGCTCCAGGACGAGGCGTTTTTCCACAGCACCCTGGAAAACGTGCAGCGGATGATTATCGAAGGGATCCGCCTGCGCTAGTTTCCCGGCGGGAGAGGGCAGCTTAAGTCGCCCTCTTCACACTGCATCAGCGAGGCCAGAAACGCTTCGCGCTCCACGGTTTTTTCCGCCAGGCACTGGTTAACAATCATTGGCTGGACGCTCCCGCCTTCTGTCCCCGAACCGATAAAAGCGCAGTCCGCATCGCGCAGGGTAATCCACGCCTGCTGCGCTTTTTTCAGCAGGTCGCGCTGGGGTGCAGCAGCGCGCTTAACGGCGGCCTGATACGTCTGGTTGAGTTTTTTATCGGCAGCCTGGTACTGCTGCGCGCTACAGGTATTCAGTTCAAGCTGGGTGGTCGCGTTGTCGCACTCGTCGGCCAGCGCGCTGGCGCTCAGCAGCAGTGCCGCACTGGCGATAAGATATCGTTTCATATACTCCCCAATAAAATAAGGCTCCGTCTCCGGAGCCTTATTAGCACAGCGTTAGCCTATTGTCATCAGGCTGGCGTTACCGCCTGCTGCCGCCGTGTTGACGCTGAGCGAGCGCTCCACGTACAGACGCTCCAGCAGCAGGTTGGTTTCCCCGCGCGCAAAGCCCTGCACGGAAACGATGGCACCGCTGCGGGCCGCCACCTGCTCGCAGAGTTCACGCAGCTGATCGGAATCACCGTGGTAGATCACCGCATCAAACGGCTGGGTTAGCAGGTTATCGGCTTTCGCGAAGCGAATGCGGGCCGAGACCGCCTTCGGCAGCTGTTTGGCGAGATCGCGATGCAGGGCATCTTCCGGCCACAGCACTTCACAGCCGGTTGCCATGGCGGCGGCCAGCTGCACCAGCGCGTCCTGCTCGTTATCGGCCACGCACAGCACGCGCTCGCGCGGCATCAGCGTCCAGGTGTTGCGCTCGCCGGTTGGACCCGGCAGCAGACGCTGCGTGCCCGCCTGCGCCAGCTCGCCGTACTGCTTCGCGACGGCACGCAGTTCAGGGCGTTTTTCCGCCCAGGCGATCAGCGCCTCCAGCGGCTGGGTCAGCACGGTTTTCAGCTGCGCATCCACCGGATAGTCCGCATCCTGGCGTGCCAGGGTGACGCCCAGGGCGTTCTCCGGACGGTTCGCCAGCAGACGGTACAGGTAGAGCGGACCGCCCGCTTTCGGACCGGTGCCGGAAAGGCCTTCGCCGCCGAACGGCTGCACGCCCACGACCGCGCCGACCATGTTGCGGTTGACGTACAGGTTGCCCACTTTGGCGCTGCCGGTCACCTGCGCGATAGTCTCGTCGATACGGGTATGCACGCCGAGCGTCAGGCCATAGCCGGAGGCGTTGATCTGCTCAACCAGCTCGTTCAGGTTGTTACGGTTGTAGCGCACCACGTGCAGCACCGGGCCGAAGACCTCTTTTTTCAGCTCGTCGAAGCTTGCCAGCTCAATCAGCGTTGGCGGCACAAAGGTGCCGGTCCGCCATTCGCGGGCATCTTCGCTGTTCTCGCGCACCGCCTGGAACACCGGACGGCCTTTCGCGCGCATGGTCTGAATGTGGTTTTCGATGTTGGCTTTGGCCTCCGCGTCGATCACCGGCCCGATGTCGGTGGTGAGACGGCCCGGGTTGCCCATGCGGCATTCCGCCATCGCGCCGCGCAGCATCTTCAGCGTGTGGTCCGCCACGTCGTCCTGCAGGCACAGCACGCGCAGGGCGGAGCAGCGCTGACCGGCGCTGTCGAACGCGGAGGCCAGCACGTCGACCACCACCTGCTCGGTGAGCGCGGAGGAGTCAACGATCATGGCATTCATCCCGCCGGTTTCCGCGATGAGCGGCGTAGGACGGCCCTGCGCATCCAGACGGGTGGCAATGTTGCGCTGCAGCAGCGACGCCACTTCGGTCGAACCGGTAAACATCACGCCGCGCACGCGGTTGTCGGAGGTCAGTTTGGCACCGACCGTTTCACCACGGCCCGGCAGCAGCTGAACCACGCCCGCCGGCACGCCGGCTTCCAGAAGAATGTTGATGCCCTGCGCGGCAATCAGCGGGGTCTGCTCTGCCGGTTTTGCCAGCACGCTGTTGCCTGCGGCCAGCGCGGCGGCAATCTGGCCGGTGAAGATCGCCAGCGGGAAGTTCCACGGGCTGATACAGACTACCGGGCCGAGCGGACGGTGGGTTTCGTTATCGAAATCATCGCGCACCTGACCGGCGTAGTAGTGCAGGAAGTCGACGGCCTCGCGCACTTCGGCAATCGCGTTGCTGAAGGTTTTACCCGCCTCGCGCACCAGAATGCCGATGAGCGACTGCATCTGATCTTCCATCAACACCGCCGCACGCTCCAGAATCGCGGCGCGCTCCTGCGGCGGCGTGGCAAACCAGATAGGGGCGTTGTTAACGGCGCTGTCCAGCGCCTGATCCACTTCCGCTTCGGTCGCTTCACGCGCGTAGCCGACGATATCCTTCGGCTCGGCCGGGTTGATCACCGGCTGCATTTCGCCGTCTGCAACGGGCTGCTCCAGCATCGGTTTGGCCTGCCACTTCTGCAGCGCGCTGTTGAGCAGGGCAGAGGAGAGGGACGCCAGACGGTGTTCGTTGGCGAGATCCAGACCCGCCGAGTTGACGCGGCCTTTGCCGTACAGCTCGCTCGGCAGGGCAATCTTCGGATGCGGCAGGCCAACCTGGCCTTCCTGTGCCGCCATCTTCTCAACGGCCTGCACCGGGTCGGCCACCAGCTCGTCGAGCGGCAGGGTGGTGTCGGCGATGCGGTTAACGAAGGAGGTGTTCGCGCCGTTTTCCAGCAGACGACGCACCAGGTACGCCAGCAGGGTTTCGTGCGTTCCCACCGGAGCATAGATTCGGCATGGGCGGTTCAGCTTGCCGTCCGCCACTTTACCGGTGACCTGCTCGTACAGCGGTTCACCCATGCCGTGCAGGCACTGGAACTCGTACTGGCCTGGATAGTAGTTTTGCCCTGCCAGGCTGTAGATCGCCGCCAGGGTGTGGGCGTTGTGGGTAGCGAACTGCGGATAGATCAGGTTCGGCACGCCGAGCAGCTTTTTCGCACAGGCGAGGTAAGAGACGTCGGTGTATACCTTGCGGGTATAGACCGGATAGCCTTCCAGCCCTTCCATCTGGGCGCGTTTGATTTCGCTGTCCCAGTAGGCGCCTTTCACCAGACGGATCATCAGGCGACGGCGGCTGCGGCTGGCCAGGTCAATCAGGTAATCAATGACGAACGGGCAGCGCTTCTGGTAGGCCTGGATAACGAAGCCAATGCCGTTCCATCCCGCCAGCTCCGGCTCGAAGCACAGTTTTTCCAGCAGATCGAGGGAGATCTCCAGACGGTCGGCCTCTTCGGCGTCAATGTTAATGCCGATATCATACTGGCGCGCCAGCAGGGTCAGGGACTTCAGGCGCGGGTAGAGTTCTTCCATCACACGGTCGTACTGCGCGCGGCTGTAGCGCGGGTGCAGGGCAGAGAGCTTGATAGAGATGCCCGGGCCTTCATAAATACCGCGACCGTTGGACGCTTTACCGATGGCGTGGATCGCCTGCTGGTAAGAGACCATGTAGGCCTGCGCGTCGGCGGCGGTCAGGGCCGCTTCGCCCAGCATGTCGTACGAGTAGCGGAAACCTTTATCTTCCAGCTTGCGGGCGTTCGCCAGCGCTTCGGCAATGGTTTCCCCGGTGACAAACTGCTCGCCCATCAGGCGCATCGCCATGTCCACGCCTTTGCGGATCAGCGGCTCGCCGCTCTTGCCGATGATGCGGTTCAGAGAGCGGGAGAGGTTGGCTTCGTTATGGGTGGAGACCAGTTTGCCGGTAAACAGCAGGCCCCAGGTGGCGGCGTTGACGAACAGCGACGGGCTACGGCCAATATGGGAATGCCAGTTGCCGTTGCTGATCTTGTCGCGGATCAGCGCGTCGCGGGTGGCTTTATCCGGAATACGCAGCAGCGCTTCCGCCAGACACATCAGCGCCACGCCTTCCTGAGAGGAGAGGGAAAACTCCTGCAGCAGACCCTGAACCATCCCGGCGCGGCCGGTGGCGGTTTTCTGGTTGCGCAGCTTGTCGGCTAACTGATACGCCAGGCTGTGTGCCTGTGCGGCAATGGCTTCCGGCAGGCGGGCCTGCTCCAGCAGCATCGGCACGGCGTCGGTTTCGGCACGGCGGTAGGCGCCGGTAATGGCGGCACGGCTGACGGACTGCGGCAGGATCTGCTCGGCAAATTCAAGGAACGGCTGATGGTTCTCGTCGCCAGCGGCCGGGGCTTCTTCGCTTTCATTCGCCGCGCCGGCCAGCAGGGCAGGCAGTTCCGGCAGGCCCTCATCGCTCTCGAGTCTTTCGAGATAGTTAAAAATCGCCTGCTTGATTAACCAGTGCGGCGTGCGGTCAATGCGGGTTGCTGCGGTCTTAATCCGTTCGCGGGTTGCGTCATCCAGCTTAACCCCCATGGTGGTCATACCCATGCCAAAGCTCCTGTTGTTCTGTAATAGCGTTCTGTAGATAGCGTGAAATATCCCCTATGTTGCAACTTTGTGCAACCGTGTTAAATGTGACCTGGTTTGCAACCCGGAAAATGAATGGATTGTTAACGAATGGTTAGCTGGGAAAACGCGCTGGCTTTTGTGCGCGAGGCCTGGTTTTATGCGGTAGTTAACACTTTTCAAAGGTGCAACCCGTAAAAGCGTGAGCGAGTGCAACCTATAGGAAACTCGTATCAAACCGGGGATGAAATTGATGTAAATGCAGTGTTAAATCGTTTGTCAGCGGAAGGCGCATACGGCAGGATAGCGCGCCCAACCGAAACACAAGATACATTCACCTCGTTCCGGTGATCATATAACAAGGCAGCCCGGATGGTTGTCGCTCGACATTTTGGAGAATTTGAATGGCTATTAGCACACCGATGCTGGTGACATTTCTCGTTTATATTTTTGGCATGATCCTGATAGGGTTTTTGGCGTGGCGTTCTACAAAGAACTTTGACGACTACATTCTGGGCGGACGCAGTTTAGGCCCGATGGTGACCGCACTCTCTGCGGGCGCCTCCGACATGAGCGGCTGGCTGCTGATGGGGCTGCCCGGCGCGATTTTCATCTCCGGTATCTCTGAAAGCTGGATCGCCATCGGCCTGACCGTCGGCGCGTGGATCAACTGGAAGCTGGTGGCAGGCCGTCTGCGCGTGCATACCGAGGCCAACAACAACGCCCTGACGCTGCCGGATTACTTCACCGGACGTTTTGAAGATAACAGCCGCATCCTGCGCATTATCTCTGCGGTAGTTATCCTGCTGTTCTTCACCATCTACTGCGCCTCCGGCATCGTGGCCGGCGCGCGTCTGTTCGAAAGCACCTTCGGCATGAGCTACGAAACCGCCCTGTGGGCCGGTGCGGCGGCGACCATCCTCTATACCTTCGTGGGCGGGTTCCTGGCGGTAAGCTGGACCGACACCGTGCAGGCGAGCCTGATGATCTTCGCCCTGATCCTGACCCCGGTGATTGTGATTTTCACCGTTGGCGGCTTTGGCGAATCGCTGGAAGTGATCAAGCAGAAGAGCATCGAAAATGTCGACATGCTGAAAGGGCTGAACTTCGTAGCCATCGTCTCCCTGATGGGCTGGGGCCTGGGCTACTTCGGTCAGCCGCATATCCTGGCGCGCTTTATGGCGGCGGATTCTCACCACACCATCGTTCATGCCCGTCGCATCAGTATGACGTGGATGATCCTGTGTCTGGCAGGCGCGTGTGCGGTCGGCTTCTTCGGCATCGCGTACTTCAACAACAACCCGGCGCAGGCGGGCGCGGTCAACCAGAACGCCGAGCGCGTGTTCATTGAACTGGCGCAAATTCTGTTTAACCCGTGGATTGCCGGTATTCTGCTCTCCGCAATCCTGGCGGCGGTGATGTCTACCCTGAGCTGCCAGCTGCTGGTCTGCTCCAGTGCGATCACCGAAGACCTTTACAAAGCCTTTCTGCGTAAAAACGCGAGCCAGAAAGAGCTGGTGTGGGTAGGGCGCTTTATGGTGCTGCTGGTGGCGCTGATTGCCATCGCGCTGGCGGCCAACCCGGAAAACCGCGTGCTGGGCCTCGTGAGCTACGCGTGGGCGGGCTTCGGTGCGGCGTTTGGTCCGGTAGTGCTGTTCTCCGTCATCTGGTCACGTATGACCCGTAACGGCGCGCTGGCGGGGATGATCATTGGTGCGGTGACCGTTATCGTCTGGAAACAGTTCGCATGGCTGGGCCTGTACGAAATCATTCCGGGCTTCATCTTCGGCAGCATCGGCATCGTGGTGTTCAGCCTGCTGGGTAAAGCCCCGTCTGCCTCCATGCAGAAACGCTTTGCTGAAGCCGACGCGCATTACCACACTGCGCCGCCGTCTAAGCTCCAGGCAGAATAATTATTCTCGCTGCACAATGCAGGCCGGGTGAGCGCAAGCGCACCCGGCTTTTTTCTTGCCAAAATCCGTCATTTCCTGTGATATCCATGTGCTTATAACAATGAGGATAGCGAAGCATGACAATCAAAACAGGGGTAATGGCAGCAGCATTATTGATGCTCGCTGGCTGCACGACGCCATCGCAGCAGGCGGCGGTAGAGACCTGCAAAGCGGATAACCAGATGCAGCAAACCACGCTCTATTTCGGCTTAAATCGTCCTGCCGGGGCGCAGATCACCAGCAACGAGTGGCAGCAGTTTGTTGACCAGGACGTGACGCCGCGTTTCCGCGATGGCTTAACGGTGTTTGACGCGCGCGGGCAGTGGCTGGGGAACGACGGGAAAGTGGCGCGCGAACCCAGCAAAGCATTAATGCTGATCCACGGTAAAGATGCGCAGAGCGAGAAGAACATCGAAGCGTTGCGCGGGATTTATAAATCACGCTTCGCGCAGGAGTCGGTGATGCGCGTCGACCAGCCGGTGTGCGTGCAGTTCTAATAAAAACGGCGGGAAATCCCGCCGTTGCTGTATCGTAGGCCCGTGCAAGCGAAGCGCCGCCGGGCAAAAACACTTACAACACCAACCCCGCAAAGCTCGCCGACAGCAGGCTCACCAGCGTCGCGCCGTACACCAGACGCAGACCAAACCGTGACACCACGTTCCCCTGCTGCTCGTTCAGGCCCTTAATCGCCCCCGCCACAATGCCGATGGACGCGAAGTTCGCGAACGACACCAGGAAGACGGATAAGATGCCCAGCCCGCGAGGGGACATCTGATGCGCGATTTTTTGCAGCTCAATCATCGCCACAAATTCATTCGCCACCAGCTTGGTCGCCATAATACTGCCCGCGTTTAAGGCATCACTCAGCGGAATACCAATAAGCCATGCCAGCGGATAAAACACATAGCCCAAAATCTGCTGGAAACTCATGCCAAATACGCTGGAGAAGAGGGCGTTAACGGCGCTAATAAGCGCGATGAAGCCAATCAGCATGGCCAGAATAATCATCGCCACCTTAAAACCGGCCAGAATATACTCGCCGAGCATTTCGAAGAAGCTCTGCGATTCATGCAGCTTTTCCAGCTTGATATCCGGCTCCGCTTCCGGGCGCGCCGGGTTGATGACGGAGAGAATAATAAAGGTGCTGAACATGTTCAGAATCAGCGCCGCGACGACAAATTTGGCGTCGAGCATGGTCATATAGGCGCCGACAATCGACAGGGAGACCGTCGACATGGCCGTGGCCGCCATGGTGAAGAGACGACGCGAGGAGAGATCGCCCAGCACGCCTTTGTAGGCAATGAAGTTTTCCGACTGGCCGAGGATCAGCGAACTCACCGCGTTGAAGGATTCCAGCTTGCCCATACCGTTCAGTTTTGACAGCAGCGTGCCGATGACCCGAATAAAAATCGGCAGGATCCGCCAGTGCTGAAGAATACCAATCAGCGCGGAAATAAAAATAATTGGGCAAAGCACGCCGAGGAAAATGAACGCCAGCCCTTTTTCCCCCATTCCGCCAAAGACGAAATTGGTCCCTTCACCGGCAAATTTAAGCAGTGACTCAAAAAATCCCGAGACGTATTTAATCAGGAATAACCCGCTTTCGGCGTGCAGGAAAAAGAACGCCAGGGCAATCTCAATGACAATAAGCTGTAAAACATAACGAATGCGAATTTTTCGGCGGTCGAAACTCACCAGCCAGGCGAGCGCAAGAATAATCACCAGCGCCAGCAGGAAATGGACAATCTTAAACATGGTTTATTTTCAGTTGGTTTTTGAGAAGGATATTTAGCCACAGCGCTGGTTAACCGTAAATGGGCAATTTTATTATAACTTATAAACTTAACGGTAACGTTGGCAACTATTAACAGGCTTTGCGTTTACAACTCGTCATCAAAACACCACACATTTCGCTTGTGTTTCTTTTCGCCGTAATGATAATCACTATCACAAGAATTTACCTTTCTTTGCATCAGTTGACCGCGATAAACATTTAAGGTGTCGGCATGTTTGTTCCATTTCTCATTATGTTACGTGAAGGGCTCGAAGCTGCCCTCATCGTGAGCCTCATCGCCAGTTATCTGAAGCGAACCCAGCGCGGACGCTGGATTGGCGTCATGTGGGTCGGGGTATTCCTTGCCGCGGCACTCTGTCTGGGCCTCGGTATCCTCATCAACGAAACCACCGGGGAGTTCCCGCAGAAAGAGCAGGAGCTGTTTGAGGGGATCGTCGCCGTGATTGCGGTGGTGATCCTTACCTGGATGGTGTTCTGGATGCGTAAAGTTTCCCGCAACGTGAAGGTGCAGCTGGAGCAGGCGGTGGATAACGCGCTGCAAAAGGGCAATAACCACGGCTGGGCGCTCATTATGATGGTCTTTTTCGCCGTCGCGCGTGAAGGCCTGGAGTCTGTTTTCTTCCTGCTGGCGGCGTTTCAGCAGGATGTGGGGATCTGGCCGCCGCTGGGTGCCGTGATGGGCCTCGCCACGGCCGTGGTGCTCGGGTTCCTGCTCTACTGGGGCGGTATCCGCCTGAACCTGGGCGCCTTCTTCAAGTGGACCAGCCTGTTTATTCTGCTGGTGGCGGCAGGGCTGGCGGCAGGGGCGATTCGCGCCTTCCATGAAGCGGGCCTGTGGAACCACTTCCAGGACGTGGCGTTTGACCTCAGCAACGTTCTCTCCACCCATTCTCTGACCGGCACCCTGCTTGAAGGTATCTTCGGCTATCAGGAAACGCCGAGCGTCAGCGAAGTGGCGATGTATTTTATCTATCTGGTTCCGGCGCTGGTGCTGTTCGCAATGCCGCCGCGTACCGGCACGCAGGCGTCGCGCGTTGCGCCGTAATCTTTGATTTAGTTACAACATACTTATAAAGGGAAGAGTCATGGCAATTCAGTTCCGTCGTAGTGCGTTATGCGCAGGCATTGCCGCGCTGTTCGCTTCTGCATTCTCCGCCTGGGGCGCGGATGTTCCTCAGGTTAAAGTCACCGTCAATGATAAGCAGTGTGAGCCGATGACCCTCACGGTGAACAGCGGCAAAACCCAGTTCATTATTCAGAACCACAGCCAGAAGGCGCTGGAGTGGGAGATCCTGAAAGGCGTTCTGGTGGTGGAGGAGCGTGAAAATATCGCCCCTGGCTTCAGCCAGAAGATGACCGCCAACCTGCAGCCGGGCGAGTATGAGATGACCTGCGGTCTGCTGACCAACCCTAAAGGGAAGCTGATCGTCAAAGGTGAAGCGACGGCCGATGCGGTGAAAGGCGCTGCGGTGCTGAGCCTGGGCGACGCGATTACGGCGTATAAAGCCTATGTCACGAAAGAGACGGCGGACCTGGCGGCGGCAACCAAAGCCTTTACCGATGCGGTGAAGGCCGGTGACATCGAAAAAGCGAAATCCCTCTATGCGCCAACCCGTCAGCACTACGAGCGCATCGAGCCGATTGCCGAACTGTTCTCTGACCTTGATGGCAGCATTGATGCCCGCGAAGATGATTACGAGCAGAAAGCCGCCGATCCGAAATTCACCGGTTTCCACCGTCTGGAAAAAGCCCTGTTTGGCGACAACTCTACCAAAGGGATGGAAAAATACGCCGAGCAGCTGAATGGCGACGTGCTGGAGCTGCAAAAGCGCATCAGCGAGCTGGCCTTCCCGCCGTCAAAAGTGGTGGGCGGCGCGGCCGGCCTGATTGAAGAAGTGGCCGCGAGCAAAATCAGCGGCGAAGAAGATCGCTACAGCCATACCGATCTGTGGGACTTCCAGGCCAACGTCGACGGCGCGCAGAAAATTGTTAACCTGCTGCGTCCTCAGCTGCAGAAGGAGAACGGCGAACTGCTGGCCAAAGTGGATGCCAACTTCAAAAAAGTCGACACCATTCTGGCGAAGTACCGGACTAAAGACGGGTTTGAAACCTACGACAAGCTGACCGATGCCGACCGTAACGCGCTGAAAGGCCCGATTACCGCTCTGGCGGAAGATCTCTCTCTGCTGCGCGGCGTACTGGGTCTGGACTAAGCACGATGAATAAGCATAGCGAGAACGATGTGGTTGAGCCTTCACGTCGTCGATTATTGAAAGGAGTAGGGGCGCTGGGGGGCGCTCTTGCTCTGGCCGGTGGCTGTCCGGTAGCGCATGCGGCGAAACCGCAAAGCGCGCCCGGCACGCTGTCACCCAATGCCCGCATTGAGACGCAGCCGTTTTATGGCGAGCATCAGTCGGGCATCCTGACGCCGCAGCAGGCGTCCATGATGCTGGTGGCCTTTGATTCGCTGGCCAGCGATAAAGCCGATCTGGAGCGCCTGTTCCGCCTGCTGACGACGCGCATCGCGTTTCTCACCGCGGGCGGACTGGCACCCGATACGCCGAACCCGCGTCTGCCGCCAATGGACTCCGGCATTCTGGGGCCGTTCATCGCCCCGGATAATCTGACCATTACCGTTTCGCTCGGCGAGTCGCTGTTTGATGCCCGCTATGGGCTGGCAAAACAGAAGCCGAAAGCGCTGCAGAAAATGACGCGTTTCCCGAACGACTCCCTGGACGCGGCGCTGTGTCATGGCGACCTGCTCCTGCAAATTTGTGCCAATACCCAGGACACGGTGATCCACGCCCTGCGCGATATCATCAAGCACACGCCGGATCTGCTGAGCGTGCGCTGGAAGCGGGAAGGTTTTATCTCGGACCACGCCGCCCGCAGTAAAGGGAAAGAGACGCCGGTGAACCTGCTGGGCTTTAAGGACGGTACGGCCAACCCGGACAGCAGCGATGCGGCGTTGATGAAAGACGTGGTATGGGTGACGGCGGATCAGGGCGAACCGGCGTGGGCGGTGGGCGGCAGCTATCAGGCGGTACGGATTATCCAGTTCCACGTGGAGTTCTGGGACCGCACGCCGCTGAAAGAACAGCAGACGATCTTTGGTCGCGATAAGCAAAGCGGCGCGCCGCTCGGCATGAAGAACGAGCATGACGTGCCCGACTACGCCAGCGATCCCAATGGCGATACCATCGCGCTGGACAGCCACATTCGTCTGGCTAATCCGCGCACCAAAGAGACGCAGTCCAGCCTGATGATGCGTCGTGGCTACAGCTATTCGCTCGGCGTGACCAATGCCGGTCAGCTTGATATGGGCCTGCTGTTCGTCTGCTATCAGCACGATCTGGAAAAAGGCTTCCTGACCGTGCAGAAGCGGCTCAACGGCGAAGCGCTGGAAGAGTACATTAAGCCTATCGGCGGCGGCTATTTCTTTGCCCTGCCGGGCGTGCGCGATCGGAACGCGTACCTCGCTCAAGGTCTTATTGAAGCCTGATAATTGTCCCCGCAACCGTTCGCGGGGACATTATTTTTTCATATGACTATCCTCCTGTTATATTTCTGTAATATTTCTATATGAGACTGATTTCACCTGTAGGGACAGTCTTAAAAGTTGCATTCAGGTAAAATAAATGTTGCATTTATGATAACTCCTGATGTACTTAAGATAAGACAGCGGTAGTTCCCGGCAGTGATGCTGAATCACTATGGAGATCGCGAATGGTTGCGTCCTGTACTGGACAAGGTAAACATAACAACCGCAGCACCCGGCGCGGAGGCTCAGACTCCGGCAGCGATTTCCTCACCACTAAATTCTCCCCCCTTCCTCAAGAATCTGATTCGACCGACGTGCAGAACGGTGCGCGTAGCTGTTCCGTATCGTTATCCGATAAAGCAAGCAATGGCTTACAAGGAAGCCAACCCTCTGATGTTCGTGCGCATAATCGTGCCGAAGCTGGCGCGTGTGATGAATACCAACAACTCAAGGTGCTATCCATGGGAAGACAAAAAGCAGTGATCAAAGCTCGTCGCGAAGCAAAACGTGTGCTGAGACGGGATTCACGTAGCCATAAACAGCGTGAAGAAGAATCGGTCACCTCGCTTGTGCAGATGAGTGGCGTAGAAGCAATTGGCATGGCCCGAGACAGCCGTGATAATTCTCCAATTGTGGCGCGCAATGAGGCTCAGGCGCACTACCTGAATGCTATCGAGAGTAAACAGCTCATCTTTGCAACCGGTGAAGCCGGATGCGGGAAAACCTGGATTAGTGCAGCCAAAGCGGCGGAGGCGCTGATTCATAAGGACGTGGAGCGCATTATTGTTACCCGTCCGGTACTGCAGGCTGATGAAGATCTCGGCTTCTTGCCCGGTGATATTTCGGAGAAGTTTGCTCCGTACTTCAGGCCCGTCTATGACGTGCTGGTGAAGCGACTGGGTGCATCCTTTATGCAGTACTGCCTGCGACCAGAGATTGGTAAGGTGGAAATCGCGCCGTTCGCCTATATGCGCGGACGTACATTTGAAAATGCGGTCGTCATTCTTGACGAGGCTCAGAACGTGACCGCTGCGCAAATGAAGATGTTTTTAACGCGCCTCGGGGAGAACGTGACGGTTATCGTTAACGGCGATATTACCCAGTGTGACCTGCCATCCGGCGTGAAATCCGGGCTGAGCGACGCCATGTCACGTTTTGAGGAAGATGAGATGATTGGGGTGGTACGCTTCACCAAAGAGGACTGCGTGCGTTCAGCGCTCTGTCAGCGCACGCTGCAGGTCTATTCCGACTAAAGGTAAAGCATTATCGCTTTGCCTCTTTCCTGTAATGTCTTCCCGGCGTAATGCCGGGAAGTGTCGTTTATACTCCACAGAAATTCTCCTTATTTAAACACCAGGTTGCTGAATTAATAATTTCGATTATTAAGCGGGTGGGTGTTTTTATTCTTTTTTGCAGAAGTGTGATGTGAGGTGATAATACCCACAAAATACCTGTGAATATAATGAGTGCGCTAATTGTTAGTTAAAAATTAAACGTGAATGTAGTCACAGAACATTACTACGAAGTAAAAATTAAGTTGGTGTCTTCAGGTGAGTTATCTATGTTTCGTACTTGTTCGAACAAAATTCTAAGAAGAAACACAACAGGGGAGCCTTTTCCCTGAAACATCACGCTGAGGGTCATACATGAACGAACTGGTTGGTGCTATTAATGGTGTAATCTGGAGCCCTGCGTTAATATTTTTATGTCTGGGTGTCGGCCTCTATTTCTCGCTGCGTAGTCGCTTCCTGCAATTACGGCATATCAAACATATGATTACCCTGATGTTCCAGGGGCGTCCTACCGATGCAGGCGTATCGTCGTTTCAGGCGCTGACGATGACGCTGGCAGGCCGCGTGGGGACAGGGAATATCGCCGGTGTGGCCACGGCAATTACCTTTGGCGGTCCGGGCGCGCTTTTCTGGATGTGGATAGTCGCTTTTTTAGGTGCCAGCTCCGCATTTGTCGAATCCACCCTGGGACAAGTTTATAAAGAAAAAATTAACGGTGAATATCGCGGCGGCCCTGCCTTTTATATTGAAAAAGGTTTAGGCGTTAAGTGGTACGCATGGTTATTTGCTATTGTGACTATTTTCTCCTGCGGATTATTACTTCCGGGCGTGCAGGCAAACTCGATAGGAGCGAGCCTGGATATTGCTTTTGGTCTGAGTCCGAACGTTACGGCGGCATTACTTGCGGTGCTGTTAAGTTTTATTATATTCGGCGGTGTGAAAAGGATCGCCAGCTTTAGCAGCATGGTCGTTCCATTTATGGCGCTGGGGTATATTATTGTCGCCTGCGTGATTATCGCTATTAATATTAACCAGCTCCCTTCGGTTATTCTGCTGATCTGGAAAAGTGCGTTCGGCCTTGAAGCAGGTTTCGGTGCCATCCTGGGTCAGGCCATCATGTGGGGCGTTAAGCGCGGCGTCTATTCCAACGAGGCCGCGCAGGGGACCGGGCCGCATGCATCCTCTGCGGCGGCAGTAAGCCATCCGGTGAAGCAGGGGCTGGTTCAGGCGTTCTCGGTCTACATCGACACGCTGTTTGTCTGCTCCGCGACCGGGTTTATGCTGCTGATCACCGGGCTGTATAACGTCCAGGGCGTCGACGGTGCAGCGCTTTATACCGGGATTGCTGGCGTGGCCGCGGGTCCTGGCTATGTGCAGACGGCGATGGAAAGTATGATGCCAGGCTTTGGTAATTACTTTGTTGCCATTGCGCTGTTCTTCTTTGCCTTCACGACGATTATTGCCTACTACTATATTGCCGAAACTAATATCGCCTTCATTAACCGTAAAATTCACCGTCCATGGCTGACATTCCTGCTCAAGCTATGTCTGATGGCCTCCACGGTATATGGCACGGTTCGCACCGCGGATCTGGCATGGGGACTGGGGGATATCGGGGTAGGGCTGATGGCGTGGCTCAACATTATTGCCATTGTTCTGTTGCATAAAAAAGCGTTTGCCAGCCTTAAGGATTATGAAATCCAGAATGCGCAGGGGCTGGATCCACAGTTTGACCCGGTTCGGCTGGGAATTAAAAATGCGGATTACTGGCTTGATGGGCGTAAGGATGAGGATGGTGTTCAGCCTGAACAGGTTTCATCGCTTGAAAGAAAGCAGCCTGCAGCAAAGTTGAATAGCTGAGTAATCGAATAAAAAAGCCCGGGCATTAGTTCGGGCTTTTTTTTGTGAGGCGGCTCAGTCCGCACCGGGGGGGATTGACTCGCTTCGCTCGCCCTACGGGCAGCCTGTTCGCTGCGCTCTCAGTCTGTCCAACTGGCTGTCGCCAGTTGTCGGACCCCGGTCCGGGGTTCGAATCCCCCCCTTTTCGGAGAATATAAAAGAAAAAAGCCCGTACTTTCGTACGAGCTCTCATCTTA